>DKDS01000050.1:0-2410 GCA_002451855.1 Ruminococcaceae bacterium UBA6842
AGTATCTGCAAAACCAAATCGGCAATAAATGTCCCCATAAGGTCCTTACCCTGTCTTGTGTCCAAAAGCGGCATATCTATAACGCAAATATCTATACCTATCTCCTTTGTCAGGATACGCCACTGCCTTTGAATTTCCTCGTAATTGCGCCCTAAGCGGTCAATACTCAATATGTAAAGCAAATCTCCCTGCCGCAGTTTTTTAATTAATTTTTTGTACTGCGGTCTTTCAAAATCCTTGCCCGACTGCTTATCACTGTAAATGTTTTTTCCGTCCACATTCCGTTCCGACAAGGCTAACAGTTGTCTTTCCTCATTTTGGTCCGTGCTCGATACACGGACATACCCGTAAATTTTCACAATACATCACTCCGCCGTATATTTTGCTGTCCTGCTTGACAAACGTTTAAAATCGTTTATTATTATATTGTATACTTCAAAAGCTTGGGAGGGTAAATATGGCTGATATGATACAAATTGAGCATTTAAAAAAATGCTTCGGTGATTTGTGCGCCGTAGACGATTTGAGCTTTCGCGTCAAAGAGGGTGAATTGTTCGCATTCTTAGGTGTGAACGGCGCAGGCAAATCCACAACAATAAACATCATTTGCGGACAGCTTAAGAAAGACGGCGGCAGTGTAGAAATATGCGGAACCGACCTCGACAAAAAGCCCGACCTTATAAAGCGCAGTCTCGGCGTGGTTTTCCAAAGCTCTGTGCTTGATAAGGATTTGACGGTAAGGGAAAATCTTGAAAGCCGCGCGGCGCTTTACGGCATACACGGCTTACAATTCAAAAAGCGTTTGGCGGAGCTTGCACAGCTTCTTGATTTTGAGGATCTGCTGCGCCGTCCCGTAGGTAAGCTTTCGGGCGGTCAGAGAAGACGGATAGACATTGCCCGTGCGCTTTTGCACAACCCTAAAATACTGATTTTGGACGAACCCACAACGGGTCTCGACCCGCAAACGCGCACATTGCTGTGGAGCGTAGTGGAAAAGCTACGCCGTCAGGAAAACCTGACCGTTTTTCTTACGACTCATTATATGGAAGAGGCGGCGGACGCCGATTTTGTGATAATTCTCGACCACGGAAAAATAGCCGCCGAGGGTACTCCGCTGACGCTTAAAAATACATATACGGGGGACTTCATCACATTGTACGGCACCGATGAGGAAGCTATTAAAAAGCTCGGTATGCCGTATAAAAAGCTTAAGGACGCTTTCAGGGTTTCGGTTCGTGACACAAAGGAAGCCACCGAGCTTATTATAAAAAATCCCGAAATATTCAGCGATTACGAGATTACGAAGGGCAAGATGGATGATGTTTTCCTTGCCGTAACCGGCAAAACGCTTACCAATTCTGGAGGTGAAAAGCAATGACAGAGCTTTTAGCGCTTACAAAACGCAACACCAAGCTTTACTTTAAAGATAAGGGAATGTTTTTCTCATCGCTTATAACGCCTGTTATACTGCTTGTGCTTTATTCTACCTTCTTAAAAAAGGTTTATGACGACTCCTTCCGTTCGGCGCTTGACGCGGCGGGGGCAAAAATTTCCGAAGATGTACTGAACGGATGCGTCGGCGGTCAGCTTATTTCATCGCTGTTGGCGGTAAGCTGTATCACCGTGGCGTTTTGCTCAAACCTTTTAATGATAAAGGACAAGACGAGCGGAGCTATACACGACCTTACGATTACACCCGTACGGTTCGGAACACTCGGCTTCGGCTATTATCTTTCAACGCTTATTTCGACGCTCATTATAAGCTTCTGCGCTACCGCAGCGTCCTTTGTATATCTCGCGGCTGTCGGCTGGTATCTTTCAGCGGCGGATGTTGCCCTTTTGCTACTTGATGTATTTTTGCTTACTATGTTCGGCACCGCGCTATCCTCCTGCGTCAACTTCTTCTTGACCACGGACGGTCAGGCTTCGGCGGTGGGAACTATCGTAAGCGCGGGCTACGGCTTTATATGCGGCGCGTATATGCCTATTTCGAATTTCGGCGACGGTCTTAAAAATGTACTTTCGTTTTTGCCGGGCACATACGGCACCAGTCTGTTAAGAAATCACATATTAAGAGGTACTTTTGCTGAAATGAAGGCTCAGGGCTTCCCGACCGAGGTTGTTGATATGATTAAGGAAAGCGTTGACTGCAAGCTTGAATTTTTCGGCACAAAGGTCACGACAGGCGCTATGTACCTTATACTTTGCGCAAGTATAGTATTGCTTATAGCAATTTACATAGGTATGAACATAATAGCGGGTAAAAAAAGAAAATAAAAAAGCAAAACAAAAAAACCGTCGGAAAAATCCGACGGTTTTGTTTTGCGATAAATAATTATCTCTTTGAGAACTGCGGTGCACGGCGAGCGCCTTTGAGACCGTATTTCTTTCTTTCCTTCATTCTCGGGTC
>DKDS01000050.1:2439-2648 GCA_002451855.1 Ruminococcaceae bacterium UBA6842
TTCCTTCATACGAGGGTCTCTCGTAAGGAAGCCTGCTTTTTTAAGCTCCGAACGAAGCTCTGCGTCAGACTGGAGAAGCGCACGGGAAATACCGTGGCGGATAGCGCCTGCCTGACCGGTAACTCCGCCGCCTGCAACACGGCAAACTACATCGTACTTATCGGCTGTGCCGGTAAGCGCGAGCGGCTGGCGAACGATGAGCTTTAAGG
>DKDS01000049.1:0-9055 GCA_002451855.1 Ruminococcaceae bacterium UBA6842
TCCTTTGTCAGGATACGCCACTGCCTTTGAATTTCCTCGTAATTGCGCCCTAAGCGGTCAATACTCAATATGTAAAGCAAATCTCCCTGTTTAAGCCTTTTAATCATCTGTTTGTATGCAGGTCTTTCAAAATTTTTGCCCGACTGCTTATCTATGTAAATATCCTCTCGGTCTACTCCCTTATCGGTTAAGGCTATAAGCTGTCTTTCTTCATTCTGGTCAAAGCTTGAAACTCTTGCATATCCGTAAATACTCATTGTAATACCTCCTTATATTACAGTAAGTAATTTATCACAGAGTTGCAAACACGGAGGTTAAAAAAAATTAAAATTTTTATTACGCAAAAACCGCAAACCTTTATAAAGCCTGCGGTTTTGTTATATTTCGGTAACGGTCACTTCATTTCCGTGCGCCTTTATAAGACGAACCAAATCGTCAAACTCAAGCCACACGGTCGCCGTATTATCGTTCGGGTGTACGCCGATTTTATGACCCGTAAACTCTGCGTCAAGGAAAAAACGCACTCGGCTTTCCTTATCGTTCAAAAGTCCGAGCGGTGTTACGGAACCGGGCGCCAGCCCCATAAAGGACATCAGATCCTCGGGAGACGCAAACGAAAGCTTGCGAAGTCCGTTCCTTTTCCCGAATTCCTTTAAATTCACCCGTTTTTCCCCGCGCACCGTTATAAGGTAATAATTGCTTTTCTTATCGTCCCGAACAAAGAGGTTTTTAGCGTCCCACTCAGGGTAAGGCAGCTCGACATCGCCAAGCTCCTCCATATTAAATACCGCCTTGTGCTCGGTTATCTCGTAATTTACTCCGTTATCCGTAAGATATTTATAGGTTTCCTCTTTGTTCATTTAAAAAACTCCTTATACCTTTATTTTTAAAAGTCCGTCCTTATTGCAGTATGCGTAAATCATTCCGCTCCCTCTTTTAAAGAACCTTGTCTCGGCGTTCTGCTCGGGATAAAGCTTTACTATCTCGCAGCGGTCGCTTGTAACATAAGCAATAAATAAAATATAATGCTGCTTGCGCATTTCGTGATTGACGGAAACAAAGTATTCGTTTTCCACAGTTTCGCACCTTATAAATCCGCCGCCGTCCTCTGCTTCTAAAACTGGCAGATTTACTCCGCAGCAGGAATTAACGCTTTCGCCTGCCGAAAAGATAACATTGCCGCAAATCGGGCAGACGGAAAAGCCTGATTTTAACATATTGCCGGACCTGTTTTTGTTGGTTATACATTCACCGTTCATCAGCTCGATAACCGAAACCTTAAGCGCCGCCGCCAGCGGCTCTATAAGCGAAATATCCGGCAAGCCCTTTGAGGTTTCCCACTTGCTTACCGCCTTATTGCCGACGCCTATAATATCCGCAAGCTGCGATTGGGTAAGCCCTTGTTTTTCCCTTAATTCCTTAATTATTTTTCCGGTTACATAATTGTTCATTTTTATCAACCCTCCGATAAAAATTATAACCGAATACTTCCGACACGCAACCTACGCACCGTAGAGTATACAGCCGTCACGCAGCTTCGCATTACTTTGTAAAAATTTTATTTATTTTTTCTGTCTCGTTTTCATTTTCCGCCAGTTTACAAAGCCGTATATATCGTTTACAAGGAAAGCCGCAAAGCAAACCACAACCGAAACATATCTCATATCGGCAATACTCGCAAGCACCCACAGTATTATTAAAACAATATCGTTTGCCGCATAAGCCAGCGCAAAAAACGGACTTCTTTTATAAGTTAAGAAAACGGCGGCAAAGCTTGTTGTAACGGAAATTGTGCTCGGAACTATATTCGGCGTATCAAAGGCGGCAAGCACAAAGTAAAACACTGCGGTAATAAGGAACACCGCAATCAGCATAAAAGCAATATCTTTCTTGCCGAGCGTATTGACGGCAACCTCGGATTTTTTCCCGTTATACGGGTTTTTAAGCCAAGAAACAAGCGCAAAAACCGACATAGGCATAGTCATACCGAGGTATGTTATCATTTCCCCGTAATACGAAAAGGTAAAGGAAATAATGCCGTAAAGAAGGCTGAACAGTATCATCAGCACCTGACCGAAAGGATTTCCCTTTGCGTTGAAAATAAGCGAGGTGACCCCTATCAGCGACGCCGCAAGCGTGATATAGCTCTCTTTATCAAAGATACAAAACGAAACCGTAATAAGTAATGACGAAAAGCACCACAGCAATGCCTCGCCCGCCGAAAAATAAGCTGTTATTCTTTTTAACATTATATGACCTCCGAAAAAATAAGCACCCGAATACACATCTTCAAAGACCTAACGATGTGCAAACGAATGCTTTAAGCACTTTCTACCCGGTGGCAGTTTTTATATTACGGTCATTGTAACATATTATGAGTTAAAAAGCAATAAAAAAATATTAACGGCATTTCGGTTTAAGAATAAATTTATTACAGGCTATTTCTCAATCCAATATCTCTTTACAAAAACCTGCTCGTCACTGTCAAATACTCGGTTTTCAAGCACGCCGCCGTTCTTTAAGATTACCTTTTCCGAAGCATAATTATCCTCGTCGCAAACACAGAGAACACGGTCAAGTCCGAATTGCCGCGCCAGTTCTATCCCCTGCCTTAGCATACGTGTGGCATAGCCATTGTTTCTGAGCGACGGACGGACGGCATAGCCTATATGTCCTCCGAAATTCAAAAGAAATTCGGTCAGTTCAAATTTAAGGCTGAACACACCCACAAGTAAATCGCCGTCATAGCAAAGATAAAAATTTTCCCTTACATATCCGTCAGGCAGGTTTTCACCGAGGTGGCGGTTACGCATTTCGCGGAGCCATAAATCGTAATTATTCCTATTGGCAAATCCGATACATTCGCCGCCGCTCTTTTCGATTTCTTCGTAAAACGACAGTACATCAGCCCTGTTGCTTTCGTCGGGTAAAATAAAATTAAGCATTATATCATCCCTTATATCCACCATTCAGGGGTAAGCTCGCCGAGCGTTAAGACCCTGTTATTATCATAATCAAGCATAATTTCAATATCCTTGTAGGTTTTCGGCATAAGCTGCGTCATCAGCTCCCTGCAAGCACCGCACGGCGGCATTGCCTTTCCGTCCCAATTAACGGCGATAACACGCTTTATTTTGCTTTCGCCGTTTGTAAGCATATTAAAAATCGCGTTTCTTTCAGCGCATATGCCGAGTGTACACGCACCGTCTACACATACTCCGACATATATATTTCCGCTTTCAGCTTCAACAGCCGCCGCAACGCCTCCGGCTTCAACAATTTCCGAAACCTTTCTCGGATTCAACACCCGTCTTGCGGCATTATATAATTCGTCCCAGATTTTATCCATACTTTATCCTCTTTTTTATCGGCACATCCATTCTTTCGACTGCTTGCTCCGTCGTCATATCGCCGTCCGAAAAGCGTTTACAAACAAATTTCATATTTCCGTTTATTTAGGAAAAGTTTTCTTTCCTTAAATGACAATTTTAAATCCTATGCCACAAGCATTTGTACCAAATTGCAAATCAGCTTGATTCCGTAAAGAATGACCACAGCGCCGCAAATTCGGTTCAGCCATGTAAGAACTACACCGTTAATCTTGTTGCCGAGCATATAAACCGCAACAGCAAGACAGCTAAACCAAATAAGACTTGCCGAAGCAAAGCCGACAATAAAATATGTGTCACCGCCTATCGGCAAGGATGCGCGGAAAGCGCCCAACATCAAGGTTCCGTCAATCAAAGCCTGCGGATTCAGCCATGTTACAATAAAAGCGTAGCCTATAATTTCCCAAATGGGTTTGTTTACATCCTTTCCGCCGCTTAAATCTGCTTTGGAACGGATAAGTCCTATGCCTATGTAAATAACCAACAGACCTCCCGCGCCAAGGATAAGCTTCTGTAACCACGGCAGTGCCTCCATCAAAGCGCCGACACCGAGGAAGCAGGCAACTCCAAGTGTGATATCCCAAAAAATAACAACCAGAGCGGTTGCCATTGCTCGTCTCAGCTTCTGACTCATAGCGCTGTTAATAACAAACAAATTCTGCATACCAATCGGCGCCACATAAGCAAGTCCCAAGAACAGCCCTTGGAGATAAATTGACATCATTTCCGAATAAAGCCCCATTCCCAAATCCAAATAATATTTCCGCTTATTTGGAAAACGGGCAATCCCGACAAGGACTGCCCGCCAAAAAAGCGCGTCTTTTAAATTTGTATAGGTGCATTATACACCAAAGGCCGTAAAAAATCAAGCGATACCGCCAATTCGTTTGTTATGAATAACCGTATCGGATCGTCGCTTTTTTCTTTTCGTAAAACATATGTTATTTTGCGGAACATCTTTTCTTTACGGCATAAACCGCAACTCCCGATATGCCTGCGCCGGAAACGAAGAGCAGGGCAATCCATAAATCCATATTGCCGTTATCGCCGGTTTTTGGGGAAAGAGGTTTGTCGGTCTTTGTTGACGCTACGGCATAATATCCCCCTTTTACAATGCCGAAGGTTATTTTATTGCCGCCGCTTTTTGAAGCAAGCTGCAATACGCTGCCGTCTGCGGAAATCTCAGCCGCTTTGATTGTACCGTAACCGTTCATCAGGGCTACGCTTACATCAATCGGCATATTCACATCAACACGGTTTCCGTATTCGTCTACAAAATAAATATCATAAAACAGAAGATCTGTTCCGAAACCTGTTGTACAGTCCGATATCCACCGATAAGCCTGTTCATGCTGTTCGGTAATCGGAACGATTACCATCCGTAAAGAAGAAGACATTGAGTTTGCCGCCACTGTGACCTTAACGCCGTCCGGTAATTCCGCAATATGATTGCCGTTATCATCTTCTTCTGTACCGTAACAGCCGTCGGGAAGCGTATAAACCGATTTTGCGAACACGCCGATTGTTTTTTTCTCAGATAAATCGTTCCCTGCGGCAAAAACCGATACGGAACAAAAAACAGACAGTATAACGGTGACAATGAGAACAGCCGCTTTTTTCATATTTTCACCCTCCCACAGTGGTATTCAGCGTTACCGTTCCGGCGCTGTAATAGGTTTCCGGCTCGTACGCCATAATTTTAAGCTTGATGCTTGCTTTGTTTTCGGGAACGGTATTAAATTTAACCGTCCTGACATATTCATTAGGCTTTAAAAGTCCTGTTTCGGCAAGAATATTGTCATCTTTATCAAGAATACGCAGCTTTAACCAGACCTTGTTGCCGTTATCGTTTGTAAAATAGACATCTGCCGAGCTTCCGTTCAAAGCGACTTTGCCGCATATATGAGCCGAGAAATTCATTCCGTCCTTATAAATCTGCGTCCAGCTTTCGTCCGCGACATTCGGCATACCGCTTTGCGCCGCTGTCTCAAACGGCGGCGGGG
The DNA here is from genome assembly GCA_002451855.1 of Ruminococcaceae bacterium UBA6842. Taxonomy (GTDB): domain Bacteria; phylum Bacillota; class Clostridia; order Oscillospirales; family Acutalibacteraceae; genus UBA737. The sequence goes on from DKDS01000049.1 coordinate 5,393, forward strand.
TAAACCCTGTCTGTTCGGATTTTTTGCCTGTCAGGGAAAGAGATAAAATCATTCCGAGAACAGCCAAAAAGCAACCGGCGGCAGAGAGATAAATTGCTTTGCTTTTCATATTTTTAAACTCCCATACAGTTCCTGTCATTCTTCATTTTCGCCCACCAAGGTCTTGATGGGCAAAAATCAGGGATGAGCTTTATCGGAACACAGACTGCATTTCGCACACAGTCTGTGTTCCGGCGGCGTTATCAGTTTGCGAGGGTTACTGTTACCGTACCGATTTTCGTGCTTGTGGTTTTTTCGGAGGAAAGCGCACCTTTTAAGCCGAGGGTCACGCTGCCCGAAGGCGCATTTGAAAGCTCGGTGTTTACGGCGCTGTCAAGCTTCAGTGATGAATTATCGGAAAAAGTGCCGGTAATTCCGTTATATGCTTCATCGGATTCATATTTGAAATTTACGGTCACATCGGCATTGGAATGATTTGTAACCTTAATTTTGTCCGCGCCTGCCGCACAGCTCCATTTGGCTTCCTCGGCACCGTCGTATTTGTGATTGTCGGGGTTCCATGTACCAACCGATGCGTCTGTATAAGTAAATTCCATACTGCCCCAGGCAATGTCTACACTGTAAACCGTTGCGGCAGAACCGCCCGCAACATAAGTGCCCTTAACCTCGGCAGAGCCGCTATTTCCTATTTTATTGATATTATCGGTATTATCCGCAAAGGCGGTTACAGACGCCATAGAAAGCAGTGCCAAAGTGAGAATAACTGCAAATATTTTTTTCATTTTTCTTCGTTCCTTTCCGATACAAATTAACTAAGGGAAACCGTAACAGAGCCGACCTTTGTAAATTCGGCAGCAGTGTCTGCGAGGGTGCCGGAAAGCGTTAATTCGGAGCTTACGCTGTCGGCGCCGTCGGGATTGCCCACTATACCGGCCGTGAGTGTGTGAGACGTCACACTGAATGTGCCTGTTACACTGTCATAGCCCTCGGTGGCTGCATAGGCGAAGTCGGCTGTTACATCCTTATTGGAATGGTTTACGACGGTAACACTGTTGCCGTCCGCAGTCCAGCTTGCAGAGGTATTGTCGGTATACTTATGGGTCACGGGGTCCCAATCGCGTGTGCCTGCGGCGGAATAGGTGAACTCCATTTTGCCCCATGTCACATCCACGCTGTATACATCAGGAGTGGTTGTTCCGCCCGCAAACTTAGCCTTGACATCGATACTCTTGCTGCCGGGTATACCGGACACGGTTTCCGCCGATGCCAGAACCGCCTGTGCGGCTATAAGCGCAATCACCAGTGCCGAGGCGGCAAATTTCTTCAGTTTCTTCATTAATAATTCCTCCTATATTTTGCTGTTTTGAATTTATATATATATTTCACGCCATTAATAGGCGAAAAAAGCATTATTCCGTCACCGTTACGGTCACGGGAATTTCGGTATTAAGCATAGCTTTTTCTCCGCTTGTGCGGTCATAATAAAGTACGACGAATTTTCCGTTATACCCTCCCGCGGTAAGCCGCTTTTCGGCGCCGTCCAAAAGACCCAAAGAGGAAACCCTGTTACCCGGCTCCAGTCTGCCCGATTGCAGGACAACGACATCGTCTATTGCAAGCTGAAGCACCATATCCTGATTGGATTTCGTAGGATTGGCAAACATAAGCGCCGCATTTTTATCCGAAAGACTTATAGTGACCTCTTTTGCATAGGTAAGACCCACCGCTCCGCCGCCCTCCGGCTGTGAGAGCTTTTCATCCCCATCGTCACCGATAGGCTCGGCGTTTTCCTCGATCTGCCGCGGCGCATAGTCGGGAGCAAGGACGGGGGTGCTGTCCCTGAACCATATTGCCCAGACGCTTACTGCCACGGCGGTAACCGTAATAAGCAGCAAAAGCAAAATAAGCAGATACTTCTTTTTATTTTCTTTTTTGTTCCCGTCCATACTCAATCATCTCCAATCATTACGGTTGCCGTTCCGATTATCTTTTTGCTCATTGTCTCGCTTGGTTTTCCGTTCAAAGTCAACCATACAGAAGCACTGTCGCCGGCACTAAGGATAGCTTCGGTTGAGCCGCTGAATATGCCTGACACCGCGGTGTCTGCCTGCGTGTAGTCATAGGATACGCTGACATTAGCTTCGCCGCTGTTTCGGACGGTAATTTTGTTTCCGTCCGTTTCGTTCGGTTTCCAGCCGACGCCCTCATAGGTATGTGTTGCCGAATTCCATATCCCGTCCGAATAGGTAAACTCCATATCGCCCCAAGCTATATCCACACTGACGATTTCAACATGAACCGTCTTAATGCTCGTAGTGCAAAGTCCCGCATTATCTGTGGCTGTTACGGTAATCTCGTTATCTCCCGCAGGGAGATTTTTGACAGTAAAGGCGATGTTGGCTTGCTCGTTCACATTGGGCACCGAATTTTCTGTGCCGTCACCTATCTTATATGTCACCGAAGCAAGCTTAGATGTGCCGTCCGCAGCCGTCACGGTCATTCCCGCGGCGGCGGAATAATCGCCGAAGCTGACAGTTGGTGCTGTCTTGTCTATTTGAACAAGCTTAAAGCCCTCGGTTTTGTTGGCTTCTCTGTTTATATTGATATCGTCATCGCCGGCATTATCGTAAATCTTGTAATAGACGTACCACTCACCTTCATCGCTTACGGTAATCGTATCTCCGGTAAGCTTTGTCAGTCCATCGGTCGGAACTTCCTTCTTATCAACAATCTTATACCATTTTTCACCGACGCCGCTCTGACTGTCGCTTGCGGTTATTGTAACGGTCTGATTATCCTTTGACCAACTGTTTGAACCGTTCACGGTTACGGTCGGCGGGGTGAAGTCCAGCTTATCGACCTTAATTGCAGCGGTGTTTTCTCCGCCGTAATCAAGATCGCGGACAGTCACCGTATAATCGCCGTTCTGCCTTGCCCAGACCTCGCCGCTTGAATTTTTGCTTGTTTTTCCGTCCGGTAAAATAACCTCATAATTCTTTCCGCTGTAATCGGAAAGCTCCCATTCAAGAGTTGCCGTATCATTTGTCCATTTTGTCGGCGCGCCCGTAATGGTAATTGTCGGCGTGTTAGTATCAACCGCCGTTTGCGAAATCACCGTATAAGACGATGAATAAGCTGTGCAAGTATGATTAAGCTTATCGGTGACCTTGATATGCAGGTATTTTGCGGTCGGCGTACTTTCGCTTGCCGTATAAGTAACGGTTGTCGCATTTTTTCCAAGCGTAGTCCATGAAGTCGGCGTTGCGCTGCTTCCCGTCCAGCTGTACTGCACGGTATTCACGCCCGAGCCTGCGTCGGCATAGGTTATCGGCAACACGAGCTTTGTGTAAACACCGCTTTTAGGCGATTCGACAGAAGCGCTTGTCAGCTCGCCTATGGAAGCTGTGGGATTTTCCCGATCAATCCTCTCAACCAAAACGGTCTTAGTGATTGTAATGTCGCCCGCCGTCAGTGAAAATGTATAATAGCCGTTTTCTGTGACCGAACGGCTTAATGAATAGTTGGTTGCATTTGAGGTTAGCGTTGTCCACGAGGTCGCGTCCGACTTGCGGTATTTAAGCGTTCCCCCGCCCTTTGCCGCAATGCTTATGCTCCTGCTTACAGCCCAGTTCGTATTATCTGTCTTAACCTCCAGCGTAGGCG
>DKDS01000049.1:9095-9350 GCA_002451855.1 Ruminococcaceae bacterium UBA6842
CACGCAGGTTTTGCCGCCGTACCGAAATCAAGACAGGCGTTTTTGTAAACCGTATACCCCGTTGTGTTGTAAACGCCTTTAACATGAAGATACCACTTGCCGTTACTGCTGCCGCTCCCCGGCTCCTTACGAATGGAGAGGGACAGTCCCGATGCGGTTTTAGCGGTGTTAAGCTCCGTTGCCGAAAGCGTCACCCAGCCTGCGGCAGGTACGGCGGTCGAATCCGACCATGCATAGCTCATTCCGGTGGTCTTG
>DKDS01000009.1 GCA_002451855.1 Ruminococcaceae bacterium UBA6842
CAACGATAAGCACATCGAGGTTATCGTCCGTCAGATGATGCGTAAGCTTAAGATTGTTGATTCCGGTTCAACCGATTTGCTTCAGAATGTCAGCTACGAGTATAAAGAAATTGCCGAGGCAAACGCCAAAGTTCAGGAGCGCATAGACGCAGGCGAAGAGGGACTTACAAAAGCTACCTACCGCGCAACACTGCTCGGTATAACAAAGGCTTCTCTTGCTACCGAATCGTTCCTGTCGGCGGCGTCATTCCAGGAGACGACCAGAGTTCTTACCGAGGCCGCAATCAAGGGCAAGGTTGACCCGCTGTTCGGACTTAAGGAGAATGTTATTATCGGTAAGCTTGTACCTGCCGGAACGGGTATGAGATGCGATGAAATAAATCCGCCCGAGTATAACGAGAGCGATAACGGTCTTAACGAGGACGAGGAATTTTTGGCAGAAATGAAAAAAGAAGCCGCAATGGCTGAATAAAGAAATACCCCGTAAACCGCGGCAATGCGGTTTACGGGGTTCTTTTTTTCGGTAAAACTATTCGGAAATGCTGTTTTGCGGTGTTCTTTTTGCAATAGCTTCCTTTAATATAACATATATTACAGCCGCCGTGGGTACGCTGATAAGTGCGCCGAAAATACCGCCGATATTTCCGCCCACAAGCACCGAGCAAACAACTATCACACCGGGCAGACCTACGGACTTGCCGACCACACGGGGGTAAATAAGCGAATTTTCAAGCTGCTGCAAAACGGCAAAGAAGATGCAGAAAAGTATGGCCTTTAAGGGACTTACAATAAGAATAAGCAAAAATCCCGTTATGACACCTACTGTTGCCCCGATAACGGGAACAAGCGAGGTGGCGCATATAAATACCGAAATTACGGCGGCATTCGGGAATCTGAACAGCGTCATACCCGTAAAGCAAAGGGTTCCCAAAATCACCGATTCGGTAAGCTGACCGCCTATAAATCTTGTAAACGAGTCATATGTAAGAGACGAAATATGATATATAATATCGGCGGCCTTTTTGGGGATAAAAGCATCTATAAACCGTGAGGTAAAAGCTCCTATTTTTTCTTTTTGAGCCAAAATGTAAACGGATATCAAGGCGCTGAAAAAGGTATTGTAAACCCCCGAAAAAACAGATGTGGTGATATTAATTGCGTTTCCGAATATGGAATTTGAATATTTTGAAAAGAAATCCTTGAGCGTTCCCGCAAGGGAATTCCAGTTTATCTCAATATCGGGTATAACATCCTGCGAAAGACTGAAGCGTTTAAGCGTACCCTCCGCCCAGTCACGGGCTTCGGTCATAAAGGACGGCAGCTTTTCCGCAAGCGATATAACGGTTTCGGCAACATCAGGTATAATTACCCATATTACCAGTGCGATTATGCCGAGCGCTATAAGATATGTAAGAACTATACAGAGCGGACGCCGCAGCTTGCGGACAAATCGGCGGGGGCTTTTGTCCATAAAGCCGAAAACCTTGGTTTCAAGTGCCGTAAGCAGAACATTAAGCACAAACGCTATGCACAAGGCGGTTATTACCGGATTGAAAACACGCAGGGTTTTGGATAAAAACCTTGAAATATAATTCAAATTCTGAAAGGCGGTAAACGCTATTACCCCGAACAGTATTATAAAGAGTATTTTTTTTATATTTTTCGAATTAAGCTCCATAATTCCCACCAAAAATAAAAAATATCCGTATACAAGCAGTATACGGATATTATACTTTATTTGAGGTCGGTAGTAAATAAAAATTTCAATTTTTTTACTTTTTAGAGGAAAATATCTTGTTTAAAAGGACGGTGACGAGTATAATCACGCCGATTACCGCAAAAATACCTACCATACCGAGACCCATATAGCGAAGATTATTTACAAAATTCATAGGGTTAAAATTCATTGTAAGCTGCCTCCTACATAAAGAAGTTGAGTATAAGACCGCCCGCTATAACAGACGCAATCTGACCCGAAACATTTACGCCTACCGAATGCATAAGCAGGAAGTTCTGGGGGTCTTCCTTAAGTCCCATTTTATGAACGATACGGCCCGACATCGGGAAAGCGGATATGCCTGCGGCGCCTATCATCGGGTTGACCTTGTTCTTTAAGAACAGGTTTAAGAATTTTGCGAATATTACGCCGCCTGCGGTATCAAAAATAAACGCGAACAGACCGAGTCCCAAAATAAGCAGAGTGTCGGGTCTTAAGAATTTTTCCGCCTGCATTTGGGAAGCAATCGTAATTCCGAGGAATATGGTTATAAGATTTGCGAGCACATTCTGCGCGGTTTCGGAAAGAGAGTTAAGCACTCCGCATTCTCTCATAAGATTGCCGAACATAAGGAAGCCTATAAGTGAGACGGATTCGGGAGCTACTATTCCGGCAATAACGGTTATAATTATCGGGAAAAGTATCTTTGTAAGCTTGGAAACCTTTTTATCATGGTAAGGCATTCTTATAAGCCGTTCCTTTTTTGTGGTAAGCAACTTTATAACGGGCGGCTGGATAATGGGAACAAGCGCCATATACGAATATGCCGCAACCATTATAGCGCCGGTATAGTTGGAGTTAAGCTTTTGCGCTACAACTATGGCGGTCGGACCGTCCGCAGCGCCGATAATTCCTATTGAGGCGGCGTCGTTAAGGTCAAAGAACATAGACGCGGCGCAAAATGTAAAGAAAATACCGAACTGAGCTGCCGCACCGAATATCATAAGCTTCGGATTGGAAAGCAGAGGACCGAAATCTATCATAGCGCCGATGCCGATGAACAGTATGAGCGGAAACAACTCGTTACTGATTCCTGCCCTGTACAGCGTAGACAGAGCGCCCTCCTGCGTTTCACCGCCCAAAATGTGGTCAACCGCACCAGAAAACGGAATGTTTACAAGTATTGTGCCGAAGCCGAGCGGTAAAAGAAGCGTGGGCTCCATTTCGTACTTAATGGCGAGGAATATTAAAATACCCCCGATAGCCCACATGGCGATGTAACGCCAATCAATGAGCGCGGAAAAATTTTCAATCAAGAAATCAAAATCGCTTAAAGACATAATTTCCACCTTTCTTATTGCTTGTCTACGGTAAAAAGAAAAGACCTTTACCGTATGTAAAATACAGTAAAAGTCTTGCTATTTAATGCAACTGCGGGTCAAAGACCGTGTATTGACGCATATTGCAACGATCGGAATAAGCGGTTCCGACCGTCAGCTACTCCCTTAAACTTTCGCTATTATATCATACCGATTTACATTTTGCAAGAAAAATATACCAAATAAATTTTTTTATTTAAAATGAGACCTTGACGGAAACGCGTGGGTTTGATAAAATTAACGGTGTGCTTTTAAAGCAGTTGAATATGCCGTGAAAAAAGGTAATATTAATAATAAAATCAGCTCAAAAAGGAAATGAAAGCATATGAAAGAGAAAATCGGAGAGGTTTTTTCGGTAACGGCGAATAATATCCCGATTCCGGGCTGTACCGTTTCGAAAAGCATAACTGTCGATACAGCATATTATTCACTGGCTTCGGGAACGGACATAAGCGCGGAAATATACCCGTATTTCAAGCTGTTTTTTGTTGACAGCGGAGAAGCCGAGGTATATTTTGAAAGAAAGTCCGTTAAATGCTCCGCCGGCGAGTGTGTTCTGGCGCCTTACGATATACCTGTGGGTGTCAGAACCGATAAAGATACGGTATATACTGAAATTACAATAAGGAGAGAAAGTATTATGAATAAAATGATAAACGCGGGAGAGGTTTTTAAGCTTGCCGATTTGGTTCCGTATTCGGACGGTAAAATCGTCAATATGGATGTCGTGTCAAACGAGAAAATGAAGTTTGTGGTAATGGCGTTTGATGAGGGGTGTGCCCTTTCAGAGCACGCGGCGCCGGGAGACGCTCTGATATTCGCATTGGACGGCGAAGGCATAATCGGTTATGAGGATAAGGAAAATTTAATTAAGGCAGGGGAAGCTTTCCGCTTTGCAAAGGGCGGACGGCATTATGTCAAGGCTACCGCAAAATTTAAAATGGCTTTGCTTATTACTTTGGAAAATTAAAACACCCAAAACCTTGACAATAAAGGCTAATAATAATATAATACTGATTATATAGACTTCTCAAACATTATATATAAAGGTGGTTTTTTTATGGCAAAGGTAATTAAAATTACCGATGACGGACTTAAAAAGCTTGAAGAGGAGCTTGAATACCTTAAAACCGAGGGAAGAGCGGATATAGCCGAAAAAATAAAAGTGGCAAGAGGCTACGGCGACCTTTCCGAGAACAGTGAATATGACGAAGCGAAAAACGAACAGGCTAAAATCGAGGCTCGTATTGTCGAGATCGAGGCTATGCTCAAAAATGTTGAAATAATAGAGGATGTTAAGGGTAACGCCAAAACCGTAGTGGTAGGCGTTACGGTAAAGGTGCTCGACGAGGAATACGGCGACGAATGTGAGTACCGTGTAGTAGGCTCTACCGAGGCTGACCCCCGTAACGGTAAAATATCCGATGAATCTCCCGTGGGCAAGGCTCTTCTCGGCAAAAAAATCGGCGACGAGGTTATAGTTGAAGCCCCCGGCGGAGAGTTCAAGCTTAAAGTACTCGGCATTTCAAAATAATCCGTAATTACGGCGGACAAGGAGAATAAAATGGCGCAAAACAATGTTAACGCACCGGAGCAGGATCTTAACGAAATAATGCGGTTAAGGCGTGAAAAGCTCGCGGCGCTTAAGGAATCGGGGAACGACCCGTATCAGGTTATGAAGTATGACTTCGACTGCGATACGGTCACAATAAAAAATGATTATGACGCGTTCGAGGGCAAGACTGTAAGGCTTGCCGGCAGAATAATGTCAAGAAGAATTATGGGTAAGGCAAGCTTTGTCGGATTTACCGACTGTAAGGGTCCGATACAGCTCTATGTACGCCGCGACGATGTAGGCGAGGATGTATACGCTTCGTTTAAAAAATGGGATATCGGCGATATAATCGGCGTTGAGGGCTTTGTGTTTAAGACGCAGACAGGCGAAATTTCCGTTCACGCTAAGGAAATAAAGCTCCTTTCCAAATCGCTTATTCCGCTGCCGGAAAAATTCCATGGTCTTAGTGATACAGATACGAGATACCGTCAGCGCTATGTTGACCTTATTGTCAACCCCAAGGTTAAGGAGACCTTTTATAAGCGCTCGCGGATACTTAAGGAAATACGCAATTATCTTGACTCAAAGGGCTTTACCGAGGTTGACACCCCGATATTGGTGCCGCTTGAGATAGGCGCGTCCGCAAGACCGTTCAAGACCCACCACAATACGCTTGATATGGATATGTATCTCCGCATTGAAACCGAGCTTTACTTAAAGAGACTTATAGTAGGCGGTATGCACAGGGTGTATGAGGTCGGCCGTATCTTCCGTAATGAGGGAATGGACACAAAACATAATCCGGAGTTTACAACGGTAGAGCTTTATCAGGCGTTTACCGATTACCACGGTATGATGGATCTGGTTGAAGAAATGAATACCATGCTTGCCGAAAAAATTTGCGGCAGTAAGGTTATAACATATCAGGGAACCGAAATTGATATGGGTCACTGGGAGCGCCTTACAATGGTAGAGGCTGTTAAGAAATATTCCGGTGCTGATTATAACGACTGGAAATCAGATGAGGACGCGCGCGAGTGCGCGAAACAGCTTCATGTTGAGGTTGACCCGAAAGCTACAAAGGGTACTGTCTTAGCCGAGCTTTTCGATGCGTTTGTTGAAGAAAAGCTTATACAGCCTACATTTATTTACGATTATCCGGTAGAAAACAGTCCGCTTGCAAAGAGGAAGCCGGAAAATCCCGCGTTTACGGAACGATTTGAATATTTCATTAACGCAACCGAGTACGGCAATGCTTTTTCAGAGCTTAACGACCCGATTGACCAAAAGGAGCGTTTTGAAAAGCAGGTTGCCGCTAAAAAGGCTGAGGATCCGAACTGCAACGCAGAGGTTGATTACGATTATGTAACCGCGCTTGAGTACGGTATGCCGCCCACAGGCGGACTCGGCTTCGGCGTAGACAGACTGGTAATGCTTCTTACCGACAGCGCTTCCATAAGGGATGTTTTGCTTTTCCCCACAATGAAGCCTTTGGATAAGTAAATAAGAAAAATGATGTAAAATCTAAGGCTGCTGAAGAAGTGAAAGCAGAGCCTGAAAAGATTGATTTTTCTAAGGTAAAGATTGAGCCTTTATTTGAGGAAGCAGTTGATTTTGATACATTCAGCAAATCGGATTTCCGTGCAGTAAAGGTTAAAGAGTGTGTTGCAGTACCGAAGTCAAAGAAACTGTTACAGTTCACTCTTGATGACGGAACAGGCACAGACAGAACCATTTTAAGCGGTATTCACAGCTTTTATGAGCCGGAAGAACTGGTTGGAAAGACTCTTATCGCTATCACAAATCTTCCACCGAGAGCTATGATGGGTATTGACTCTTGCGGTATGCTTCTCAGTGCTATTCACGAAGAAGGCGAAGAAAAGCTTCATCTTCTGATGGTTGATGACCACATTCCGGCAGGTGCAAAGCTCTATTAAAATGATGTAAAGATGTACCGTTTTACCAAATAGACGGGACATACTTCATTTGATAAAAAACTAAAAAAACAGCGATTTACATCAAACTTACATCATTTGATGCAGAAATCGGTGCAAGCAAGAAAAAAGCGCATAATTAGTACGATGAATGGGCAATTCCAATCGGGATTGCCCATTTTCTAAAATGAATGGAAATACAAATCGGAATTTGGAAGTGTGAAAGGAATGGAAATGGATAAATACCTTGAACTAAAAGAAAAATTTGAAGCAAATAGAGATGATGAAAATGCTGTAAAAATGGCGGCGTATATGAGGAATTTGTTTTCATTTTATGGTTTACCAACACCTAAAAGAAAAGCAATTTACAAGGATTTTCTAAAATTTGAGAAACGCAAAAAAATAATTGACTGGGATTTGCTTGACAGATGTTATGCAGATGAACATAGAGAATTTCATTATTTTGTGATGGATTATCTTGTGGCAATGCAGAAGTTTTTAAAATTCGATGATGTACCTCATATAGAAAAGTATATCAAAACAAATCAATGGTGGGACACAATAGACGGACTTGATAGAATTGTCGGGAATATAGCTTTTACAGATGAACGAATAAATGACCTAATGTTGAAGTGGTCAACAGATGAAGATTTTTGGGTGCGCCGAATTGCTATTGACCACCAGCTTTGTAGGAAAGAGCGAACAAATACGGAATTGCTTGAAAAAATATTAGTGAATAACTTTGGTAGTTCAGAGTTCTTTATCAACAAAGCCATCGGTTGGAGTCTGAGAGATTATTCTAAGACAAATCAGGATTGGGTAAGAAATTTTGTTGAAACTCATAAAGACAAGATGGATAAATTGAGTATCAGAGAAGCAAGCAAATATTTATAAGTCAAATGGGAAACACAAAATTCCAGTTTATGGAGTTGAAAAATCGGTATTATGGGAGGTTAATATGCAGTTAAAAGTAATAGAAGCTCATACAATGGGAGAACCATTACGCCTGGTAACAGAAGGATTTCCCGATATAAAAGGACATTCCATGATGGAAAAGCAAATATATTTTGAAAAATACTACGACAGGTATAGAAAAGGAATTTTGTTAGAACCATATGGTCATAAAGATATGTTTGGAGCGATTCTGACTTCAAAGGTACATGACGAAGCTGACTTGGGAGTTTTATTTATGAATACCCAAGGAATGGAACCGATGTGTGGGCATGGTTCTATTGCCGTGTCTGTGATTGCAGTAAAATATGGTTTAGTAAAAATGAAAGAACCTATGACAGAAGTTCGGTTGGATGTACCGGCTGGAATAGTAACATTGAAATTGATGATAAAAGACGGAGAAATATTAAATGTATTATTGCAAAATGTGGAATCTTACTATATTGGTGTAGAAAGTGTAGATATAGATGGAGAAATTCGAGTACCGGCAGACTTAGCATACGGAGGAAATATTTTTGCAGTTGTTAATGCAGATGATGTTGAATTGACATTAACCCCTGAAAACAAAGAGAAAATTATTAAAGTTGGAATGAATATAAAAAGTGTAATAAATGAGAAGAATGGAAATGAAAATGTTTTAGGAACTGTATTTTATTCAAATGATGTAAGTACCGCCGATTACAAAGACACTGTTGTATTTGGCGATGGCTCCATAGACCGTTCGCCATGCGGAACCGGATGTTCAGCATTGATTTCTGTGCTTAGAAACAAACGGCTTGTTGAAGTCGGTAAGGAAATAACTGTTCAAAGTATTGTAGGAACAAACTTTGGTATAAAGATTACTTCTGAATCAAAAATAAACGGAACAGATTATAATGTTCCAGTAATTAAAGGAAATGCATATATAATTGGAGAGGGAGTTCGATTTTTTGACAAACAAGATCCGATAAAGTATGGGTTTCAGTTGTAACTTGTAAAGATGTAAGCGAGTGAATAATCATACAAATTCTAGTTTGTCAACTTGCCCTTTGAGAGAGGAGAAATCCTTTTCTCAAAGGGCTTTTTCTATTTATACAGATATTCGCAAACTACAAGATAAAGCCAAAACTTCATATACTCTAAGCACAAGGAGGTTGAGGTTTGGCTATGAACAACAGTTTAGCAGAAGTACACCCGAAACTTGTTTCTGAGTGGTCGGAAAAGAATTTAACGCTTACGCCTGATGATATTACTTTCGGTTCAAATAAAAAAGTATGGTGGAAATTCGTCGGTAAATATGTTACAATACACGGTGGATTTTAAGCGAAAGCAGACAGCCGATAATATTCCGAGGATTGAGGGTGTTATTATGAACATTATGATATGCGATGATCAAAAAAGCGAGCTTGAAAATATGCGGCAAATTGTTTCCGAATACGCTCTTTCACATTCGGAGCTTTCGCTTGCCGTAAAATGTTTCTTAAATCCTTTTGATATGCTGGATGAGATGAGCAAAAGCGGCGTTCCCGATATTGCGCTGTTGGATATTTGTATGCCCGGAATTTTGGGCACCGAGGTTGCACGGGAAATACTCGGCAAAAGCGAAGAGAACACCGATGTTATTTTTCTGACTACAAGCTCCGATTTTGCGGTGGAAGCGTTTGCGCTTCATGCAGGCGATTATCTTACAAAGCCTTATACCAAACAGCGGCTGACTGATACGCTTGACAGGGTGATTGAAAAGAGACGCCGCCGTTTATATATTCCCGTTTCGTGCGGAAAGGAAATTCACCGCATAGATTTGTATAATGTTTTATATGCGGAAGCAAAAAATCACAGTGTGGAAATTCATTTAAAATCCGGCAAGTGTCTGAAAACGCACACGACACTTACAGAGCTTAAAAATACATTTCAGACAGCAAACGGCTTTGCGGCGGTCGGCGCGTCGTACATAGTTAACCTGCGCTGTGTGCAAAGTCTGCTTGAAACGACTCTTGAAATGTCAAACGGGGATTGTATACCCGTTCCGCGGCGGCTGAGAGCAGAGCTTAAAAAGCAGTATTTTGATTTTTATACAAGGGAGGCGACGGGGAAATGACACGGCAGCTTGTGTCTTTGATACTTACAGTCCTTATGCATATCATTTGCTTTGCCGTTATGACCGAACGGAAATATTCTGTAAAAAAGACGGTTTCAATTTATTTCATATTTTTAACCGTCTTTGTCTGTCTTGCGATGTTTGTTTCCAGAGTTCTGTTTGACATTCACTCCTTTAACGCCGCTTCACTTGCGTTTATAAGTACCATTTTGGTATCGTTTATTATTTTTATGGCGACTTCGACAGACCCCGCTTGTAAAAAGGTGTTTCTGTTTCTCAGCTATTCATCTCTGTTCTGCATTTTTTTCTGCAGCTCCGCTATGATAAGCAGTATTTGGTTTAGCGACGGATTCGGCGTTGCCGCCGTATACACGAAAACTATAATAAGAACTCTGTTGTATCTGCCTGCAATATGGGCATATATCGTTTTTTTCCGACCGGCAATGCGGGAGGTGCCGGGTTCAAATAAAAGGATTTGGCACTCTATCTCGCTGGTTTCAATGCTGTTTTTGATTGTATTTTCTATATTCTGCTTTATTTATACTATAAAAAATGATTTCAGAGCGTGGTACAGTCTTCTGTTTGCCGCTACTGTTTTGATTTATTTTTCGGTATTGTATGTTATTTTCGGTATGATTCGCTATATGATAAAGGAAAGCAGAGTTGAACTCATCGGAGAAAATATTAAATATCTTCAAGGTCAGCTTAAAACCGCAAAGGAAAATGAAATGTCTGCAAAAACCGTTCGGCACGATTTCAGACACCACAATCAAAATATTGCCGCCATGCTAAGAAACGGAAAGACCGACGAAGCTTTGCGGTACATAGAACAGTACAATGAAAGTCTGGACGCCGCAAGACCGAAGGAGTTTTGCCCGCATGTAACGGTAAACGCAATACTTACCGGCTTTTATACCAAAGCGCAAAATGAAGGAATAACGGTTTCTGTCGAAGCGGACACACAGGAGGAAAGCGCCGTCAGCGATATGGATTTTGTCGCTATTCTTTCAAATCTGTTGGAAAACGCCGTCAACGGCTGCAAGGAAAGCGGCGCGCACGGCGAGATAACGGTAAACATCCGAACTGTTTCGGATAAAACGGTTATTGTGTGCAGTAACACCTGTAAGCCGGGACTTGTTATCGAAAACGGTATGATAAAACAAAAAGGAATCGGCATGGAAAGTATGCTGACAGCGGCAAGAAAATACGACGGCGACATAAGCTATAGCTTAGAGAACGGTGTTCTCACCCTATGCGTTATCCTGAAAACCTGATTTTGAAAACCAATTACGCTCCAAAAATGACCAATCGCGAAAAAAGCCATCCGAAAGGATGGTTTTTTATTATACTATAATGGATTTAGAATGCTCGGGGGGTGAAAGCGCGTGTTTTTCAGAAAAAAGAAGATAACCTTTGACAAGGCGGCAAAATTCAACTATGAAATGGATACAAACGAAAAATTGAAAACAGCGCTTAAAAACCTTTCCCTGCGGCGTGGTGAAATGAGCAAAAAGAGCTATCTTACCGAGCTGCTGGTACTGTTTAACGAAGAGGGCTTTGATTTATCATTAAAGGAGCTTGATATGCTGCTCCTCTTACGGAAGAAAACAGACCAAATGCTCTTAGAAGAGATAAACAGACAGTCTTATAGGAAGGGAGACGGAACGAATGGCGAAGGATAGGAAAAGAAAAGTAATATATCGCCTGTCGGCGGCGGTATTGTGTCTTATTACCGTGATTTCTCAGCTTGTCGGCACAGCGCCGTGGAACAGCGGATTTATCGCCGATGCGGCCGAAACAAACATACCTTTGAGAAGAATAAACGGCAGCGGAAAAGCTTTTATTTACCACAGCTTTAAAGAAACGACTGATTTTGAGGCAGGCAAGACCTATGCCTTTTTGGACGATATTTACAGTGCCGAAGACGCTGTGTCCGCACTTGGCACGGGAGCAATCCTTAAGGCGTTGGACAAAGAACCGAGCGGCGCTAAATACGGCACTGAACACTATATACAAAAAAAGTACGGGAAAACCGCCAAAGCCAAGGTTTATGTGGCTGTGGTCACACCCGGCAAGGATTTCGATTACTGCCCGAACGGCGGACTTTATCAGGTTCCGAACACCCAAAATCCCACGCAATACCGTTATTTCTGCTGGAAAGGCGGCGCGTATAACTGCGGACCGTACTACGCTTATACATATGTGGAGGAAAGCGTTGGATACACCGATGTAGCGGCGGTGCTGAAAAGTATAGAAAACCAAGGCTCGGAAAAGTCGGAGGATTACACCGTTTCGGTCACATATAACGGAAATCAAACCAAGGTTTTGGACCCCGGAAGCTATGAGGTTAAGTTTACTGCTCCCGACACGGTCACATTCGTCATTTCGGACAGCGTGGGCAATTCCGTTACGGCAAAGTTTAAAAGCCCGCTGGCGGTGCGCTATGACGGAAACAGCGAAAACGCGGGGAATGTTCCGGTCACTCAGGCGGCGTGGAATGGAGAAAGCAGTAAAATATCTTCTCAAACACCTACCCGCTCAGGATATTCGTTTGTAAACTGGAAGGACGCTGAAGCAAATACAACCTATTCGGCAGGGCAGAGCTTTACTCCAACAAAATCATTGCGTCTTTCGGCTCAGTGGAAGGATATTCAGCCGCCTGTTATCAGCTATACGCCTATTCAGGTTATGACGGGCGATTCCGATGACGCCGTGAAAAACGCGGTACGGGCAGCGCTCACCGTTACGGATAACGAGCCTGTTTCGGAATGTACTGTCACAATTACTTTACCCACAGGCTTTACTAAAACGCCGGGCAATAAAAATGCTACGGTAAAGGTCAAGGACAAAGCGGGGAATACCGCCACAAAGAGCTGTACGGTTTATGTTTCTTCCTATGTGGATATTTCGGTGCCTGTTTTCACGGCAAGCACAAAAAAACTTACCGCAACGCTCAATAATCCCGGTACGGACACAGTGACGGCGAGCGGATTTGTTTGGGGCGTTATGAACTCGCCGAGCCTTACCGTAAATAACGGCAAAGCAACAACGGCAACCGTTGTCGGCAATGCGGGCGATAAAATTTCCGTCACGGCAAGCAATCTGCAAAAGGGTGTAGAATATTATGCCCGCGCGTATATCACCGCAGGCGGAATTACTTATTACAGCGAAGAAATAACCATTGGTTTAGATCTCCCTGCTTACGGTACATTTACTATAAAGAATAACGGAAGCAGCACATTTACGGTCACAAGAACCGACGGTACGGAGGGTACGCAGACCGTCTATTACCGCACGGTTAACGGCTCGGCGGCGGGCGGCACACACTTTACGCACAAAAACGGCACGCTGACATTTAATGCGGGAGAGACCGCAAAAACCGTAACGATAACCGAAAAACCCGCAAACACAGCGTACACCAATAAGCCTGCCACTGCTTACAGTAATGCAAACCGCACCTATTCTGTGGAAATATACCGTGTAACCGGCGGCGGAAGTCTCGGCAGTACAACAAGTGCCGTACGGACGATGACAAACAACAGCAGTTATGAAGTCAAACGAACCGTATACAATGAAACAGAAAGAACGATATCCCTAACTGATAGTAACAAATGGATTGCCGATCACTCCGGAACAGGTGACTGGAAAATATATTTCCAAAATGACAGAGAAAAGAATACCAATCAAATAAATTTCAATGCACAGCAGTCGATTAACTCCGACTATCTTAAAGCTACGGCTTCCGGATTTTTGTATCGTTCATATTTTAGTTACACAGAACAGAACGACGGATATCATCTTGCATGGATATCCAATCACGCCCCAAACGGTTATGGTCCTTCTACTATTTCAAGCAAATCAGCTATACCGTTAAACGACAGTGTATTCGGCAGTGCCTACTTTACTGCCACATGGGAATCAGACAAAAACGCTACCGTAAGTCTCCCTGCTGTAATCGGAGCATCGAATGTAAACGGAACGAATGCCGCGACTAATAAAAAAGTAGATTACAACGGCAATACATGGATATCATTTGGTGTCGACGAAACTGCAAATATCTGGTTTTCATCAGCAGGTGCTGACAAAGATATTTGGTACATGACAATGTACAAGGACTATATGCAGGTTCAAGACACCGTTGAACCCCAGTTCGTCGCGGTCGCACCCATGGCGGGCGGTGTTTACAAAATCGGCGATAAATTTACCGTCTCACTGATTTTCGACGAGATTGTTGACAGCAAAAACAGCACCAACATTAAAAATGTTAAGGTGAACACTTCTTGGGGCACAGCTTCTTACGCAGGCGGCGCAGATACAAATGTCCTCTATTTTACGGGAACAGTAGCGACTAACGCAAGCGGAAAGCTGACGGTAAACAGCATTACAAATCCCACCTATATCAAGGATATGTGCGACAGCACTACCACAAAAGCGACCGCAAGCGGTTCGGGCAATACAACCGCAACCCTTGATACATCCACGCCGAATTTCACCGTTACGGCAAACGGAATTACAAACGGCACGGGCAAAGCGACCGTTAAGGTGGCGGCAGATCAGTCCAAGACCACCGGAATGAGCTC
>DKDS01000063.1 GCA_002451855.1 Ruminococcaceae bacterium UBA6842
ATGCTGTCGCGAAAAAGACCGCCTCGCTTAAAAGTGCGTTAAGCGAGTCCTTGCCCGTTTTAAGCTTTGGTATAAGGTATGCCGCAACTATTGCAAAGTCAAAGAAAAAAAGTGTTTTGTAAATATTTATAATTAGGTTCTTCACATAAATTCCTTCCGGCGTTTTTTTTAATTATATAACAAACATATTATTTATTCAACTGTTTTATACGCCCCTGCTTGACAAGCCGTTATAATGGGTGTATACTAATTTGCAAATGATTTGCAAATTCGGAGTAATGTATGATGAAAAAAATTACGGCGCTGTTTACGGCGTTGCTTACAGCCGTATTATTTTCGGGATGCGGCAATTATAATATTAAAAAATCGGACAGGCTTAATGCCGTGTGTACGGTTTTTCCTATTTATGACTGGACCCGTGAAATTGCGGGGGAGACCGCCGATATTACGCTGCTTTTGGAAAACGGCACGGATATGCACAGCTATCAGCCGTCTGCGGATGATTTTATTAAAATCGCCTCTGCGGATATTCTTATATACATTGGCGGAGAATCAGACAAATGGGTAAAGGAAGCGTGTCTGCGCTCGCCGAATAAGGATAGAACGGAGATTAATTTAATTGATTTGCTCGGTACTGCTGCGATAAGCGAGGAACACGAAGAAGAGCATCACGGTAATCACGAGGATGAATATGACGAGCATATCTGGCTTTCGCTTAAAAACGCCGCAAAGCTGACAAATAAAATCAGCGAGATATTTTGCGAAAAGGATGCTGAGAATAAAGAGGTATACGGCAAAAATGCTGAGCTGTATATAAAAGAGCTTTACGAGCTTGACAGGGAATACGAAAGCATAAGCGAAGCGGCATCGGTAAAATCCCTTATTTTTGCGGATAGGTTCCCGTTTGCCTATTTACTGTGTGATTACGGAATTTCGTATACGGCGGCGTTTCCCGGTTGCTCCGCCGAAACAGAAGCAAGCTTTGAAACAGTGACACGGCTTGCAAAAAAGGCGGATGAGACGGGTGCCCGTTATATTTTTACAACAGAAAGTCCTCAGCCGCTTGTGGCGGAGACCGTAATAAAAAATACCGATAGCAAAAATCAGCGCATTTTATCGCTTGACAGTATGCAGTCGGTAACAAAAAAGAGAATTGACGGCGGCGAGACCTATCTCTCGATAGCAAAAAACAATCTTATTAACTTTAAAAAGGGACTTGACAATGATGGAAATGCTTATTAAAGCCGATAATGTTTCCTTAGGGTACGACGGAAAAACGGTTGCCGAGGGAATAAGTTTCGAGGTGTCCCGAGGCGATTACCTGTGCGTGGTAGGGGAAAACGGTTCGGGTAAATCAACGCTTATTAAAGCGCTCACGGGAATTAATCCGCCGCTTTCTGGCAGTATTGAAAAAAGCCCGAAGCTTAAAGACGGGGGAATAGGCTATTTGCCGCAGCAGACCGATTTACAGCGTGATTTTCCCGCAAGCGTAAAGGAAATTGTGCTTTCGGGGTGTCTGAAATCGGGCAAGTTCAAACCTTTTTACACTAAAAGCGACCGTAAGACCGCAAGCGAGAATATGGAAAAAATGGGTATTAAAAGCCTTGAAAGCAAGTGCTTCCGTGAGCTTTCGGGCGGACAGCGGCAGAGGGTATTGCTTGCAAGGGCGCTATGCGCCGGCAGAGAGCTGCTTATACTTGACGAGCCGGTTTCGGGGCTTGATACTTTAGCCGAAAAAGAAATGTATTCGGTTATAAAGGAGCTTAACGGAGAGGGAATTGCCGTAATAATGATAACACACGATATTAAGGCGGCTGAAAAATACGCCGATAAATTTCTTGTTATCGGCAAGGAAGTCTTTTACGGGACCCGAGAGGAATTTATAAAAAAACAAACGGGGGAGAATTAACAGTGGAGGATTTGATTATAAAGCTGCAATTTTATTTTCAGTACCCGTTTGTTCGGTATGCTATGATAGTGGGGGTGCTTATAGCGCTTTGCTCATCGCTTTTGGGCGTTATACTTGTGCTTAAACGGTTTTCGTTTATCGGCGACGGGCTTTCCCATGTTGCGTTCGGCGGAATAGCCATAGCCTCTGTTCTCGGAATTTCGAATAATATGGCGGTCGTTCTGCCTGTTACGGTTTTAAGCGCGGTTTTGCTTTTAAGAACGGGGAAAAACACAAAAATAAAGGGGGACGCCGCAATAGCGATGATTTCGGTCGGCTCGCTTGCAATAGGCTACCTGCTTATGAATGTTTTTTCTTCATCACCCAATGTTTCGGGGGATGTGTGCAGTACGCTTTTCGGCTCGACCTCGATACTTACGCTCTCAAGGCTTGAGGTTTTGCTTTGCGTAATACTTTCGGTAACGGTTGTAACGCTGTTTGCGGTTTTTTATAACAGAATATTCGCCGTAACCTTTGATGAGGATTTCGCACAGGCGTCCGGCTTAAAGGCGGAGGCTTACAATCTTCTCATAGCGGTGGTTACGGCGGTTATTATTGTGCTTGCAATGAACCTTGTGGGTTCCTTGCTTATATCCGCGCTTGTTATTTTCCCCGCAATATCGGCAATGCGTATTTTCAAAAGCTTTTTGCCTGTCGTATGCTTTTCGGCGGCAATTTCGGTGCTTTGCGCCGCACTGGGAATACTTATTTCCGTGCTTGCGGGAACACCCGTAGGCTCAACGATAGTTGCGGCGGATCTGGCGGCTTTTCTTGTATGCTGTATCGTTGGCAGGTTAAAGCGCTGAATGCTTTATTCGGTTTTTTTGTTTTTTCTGTAAGCGAGGTAATCCTCAAGAATTATAACGGCGGCTACGGCGTCTATAATGCTTTTGCGCTTTTTACCTCTTGTATCGGTATAATTAAGCGCTGTGTGGGCGGAAACGGTAGTACAGCGTTCGTCCCACATAACAACGCTCTTTCCGCTTTTTTCTTTTATCATATCGGCAATTTCCGCGCACTCACAGGCTCTGCTTCCGGCAGAGCCGTCCATATTTTTAGGGTATCCCACTACTATAAGACCTGCTGAATACTCCTCGGCGCAGCCGCATATTTTTTCAACAAGTCTTTCGGTTAAATACTCATTAATAACGCATTTCGGAAAGGCAAAGCTTTCACTTGCGTCCGATACCGCAATTCCGGTTCTGGCTTTACCGAGGTCAACTGACATTATAATCATTTTTTCTCTCCGCCCATAAATGAGGATAGTCTGCTCCTTTGAGGAATAAGCTCGGCAGGAAGATGCGAGACATCGTTAAAGAAAACTACCTCGGGGGTAAAGCTGTCGTCAAATCTTATAAGCGATACGGCTGTGTTTTCACTCCACGGCGTTTTTGAAAGCTTTTTAATATCTCCGTTTAAAAGGCGGCACATAAGGCACCTTGTAACGCCGCCGTGTGTGGCGCAGGCAACGGTTTTGCCCTTGTTTTCCTTTGCTGTTTTAAGTACGGTGTTCCAAATGCGGTCGTATGCGTCGCGCATCCTTTCACCGCCCTCGGGCGCAAAATCCTCGGGGTGATTGTCCCATGTGTCGGCAAGACCGGGAATGGAACGGAAGGTCTCCAAAAACGGCTTACCCTCAACTATTCCGCCGTTTAATTCTCGCAGTCCCGGCTCGCAGATAAGTTCAATGTTTCTTCCGCCTATCACGGCAAGGGCGGTTTTTTTCGCTCTTATAAGAGGGCTGGTATAGACTTTATCAAGCTTTATATCGGCAAACCTGCGCTTTAAATATTCGAGCTGTTCGGCGCCCGTTTCGCTTATATCAAGGTCCGACGCACCCTGAAAAATCCGTTTGACATTGCCTATCGCCTCGCAATGCCTTACTATATAAATTTCTGTCATTGATATCACCGCAAAAATTATAACACGCTTGCATAAAAAAGGCAAGGCGGGACTTAACTGTATTTTTTTGTCGGTTGACAAAACTCTCCGAAACGGGTATAATAGACAGAGCAAATACACAGCATAAAAAAGCAAGCTTTAAGTCTCGTTGCAGTGAAAGCAAAGGGTTCTCCCGTTACTTCAGTCAAAGACCTTTTAATTTCCTAAAACGGGCTTTTTTTATGCGAATCGCAAAGGGGGATTTTTTGTGAATGAAGAAATTTTACAGCTAATCGAGGAAAAGAAATATGCCCGATTGCGAGAATTGCTTTCAGAAATGAACCCTGCGGATATTGCGCAGATTTTGACCGACGCGCCCGAGCGTGAGCTGCCGGTTGTATTCCGTATACTGCCTAAAGAGCTTGCGGCGGAGGTATTTGTTGAAATGGATACCGAAATGCAGCAGCTTCTTATAGAGGCGTTCAGCGACACCGAGCTTCGTGAGGTAATGGATGAGCTGTTTATGGACGATACGGTTGATATTATCGACGAAATGCCTGCTACGGTTGCGAAAAGAATACTGAAGCAGACAGACCCTAAGACCCGTAAGATGATAAATCAGCTTTTGGCATACCCTGACGACAGTGCCGGAAGCATTATGACCACGGAGTATATAGACCTTAAAAGGGATATGACCGTGGAGCAGGCTTTTGATAAAATAAGACGGATCGGGCTTGATACCGAGACTATATATACCTGCTATGTTACCGACGCCAGCCGTCATCTTCTCGGTATAGTTTCGGTAAAGGATCTGCTTTTAAACGAAAAGACCTGTGTTATAGGCGATATAATGGACGAAAACATTATATATGCCAACACGCTTGACGATAAGGAAGAGGTTGCCGGTCAATTCGAGAAATACGATCTTATGGCACTGCCTGTTGTCGATAAGGAAAACCGCCTTGTAGGTATAGTCACGGTTGACGACGCTATCGATGTTATCCAAGAGGAAGCAACCGAGGATATTGAGAAAATGGCGGCTATACTTCCGTCGGACAAAACATATTTCAGGACGAGTGTTTTTTCAACCTTTAAAGCCCGTATACCGTGGCTAATGCTTCTTATGATTTCCGCAACATTTACGGGTGCTATTATTTCAAGCTTTGAAGAAAAGCTGACCGTTTTGCCGGCGCTTATCGCTTTTATTCCTATGCTTATGGATACGGGCGGAAATTCGGGAAGCCAGTCCTCCGTAACGATTATCCGCAGTATTTCCCTCGGTGATATTCAGTTTAAGGATATAGGCAGGGTTATGTGGAAAGAGCTGAGGGTCGCCCTTTGCTGCAGTATTACGCTTGCCGCGATAAACTTTATAAAAATGTGGCTTGTGGATTATCTGCTCTTCCACACTTTTGACCCCGGAAAGCAGTTTGCGGAAATAGCGGTTGTCTGTCTCACCCTGTTCTTTACGGTAATTGTGGCAAAGCTTATAGGGTGCGTACTGCCGATAATCGCAAAAAAGATAGGCTTTGACCCCGCGGTAATGGCAAGTCCGTTTATAACCACCATTGTGGACGCTATTTCACTGTTTATATACTTCAATATAGCCATTGTTGTGCTTAAAATTTAAAATTCGGCAAAAAAATTAAAAAAAGTCTTGATTTTGCCGATGTAATGTGATATTATACTATGGCGGTCTTAAAAAAGACCGCAGATGCGCTGATAGCTCAGCTGGATAGAGCGTCTGGCTACGGACCAGAAGGTCGGGAGTTCGAATCTTCTTCAGCGCGCCAGAACCGTTGTGAACTTTTGGGTTTGCAACGGTTTTTTGTTTATTTTAAATTCAGCGGAGGATACAATTATGATTTATACCGTGACCCTTAATCCGGCGCTTGACTATGTTCTTTATCCCGATACCCTTAAAACAGGAAGTATAAATAACAGCATAAAGGAGACCGTCTTTTGCGGCGGCAAGGGCATTAATGTTTCGGTAATGCTTAAAAACCTCGGCGTTCCGTCTGCCGCGCTCGGCTTTATCGCCGGTTTTACGGGGGATGAAATCGAAAAAAGAGTAAAGGAAAAGGGAATATATACCGATTTTATACGCCTAAAGCAGGGGATGAGCAGAATAAATGTAAAGCTCAGAACCGATACGGAAACAGATATTAATTCAAACGGACCCGCAATTCCCGAAGAAGCGCTGAAAGGGCTGTATAATAAGCTTGGCAGTCTTAAAAGCGGTGATATTCTTGTGCTTGCGGGAAGCATACATAAAGGTCTGCCACCCGATACATATGAAAAGCTTTTGCGGATAACGGCGAAAAACAATGTAAAAGCCGTGGTTGACGCAAGGGGCGAAGTGCTTACAAACACCCTTAAATACAAGCCGTTTTTAATAAAGCCGAATTTTGAGGAGCTGTGCGAACTTTTTTCGGTAAGCTCGCTTAATATAAAACAGGCGGTCGGCTTTGCGGAGGAGCTGAGAAAAAAAGGAGCCTTAAATGTAATGGTGTCGTTAGGCGGCAAGGGAGCGTTTTTAATCGACGAAAATGGGGAAAAGCATTTCTGTTCGGCGCCTTCGGGAAAGGCGGTAAATACTGTCGGCGCGGGGGATTCTGCAGTGGCGGGATTTATAGCCGCGGCGGCGGAAAATAAGGATTACGGATATGCGTTAAGAAGCGCGGTTTGCGCCGGAAGCGCCACAGCGTTTTCCGAGGGACTGGGCTCTTATGAGCTTGTAAAACGGCTTATGAACAGCGTACAGTCCGTCACAGAAGAATGTTTTGTGTAAAAGTGTTTTTCTACGACGCACACTTTATTGTGTACGGTGTACAAATTGACAGGCTTTAAGGCAACTCAAACCCAAAAAATGTTAGAAATTTTTATGCTTTGTTGACATATAAACAAAAAAACAGTATAATTTATTAAAATTGAATAAGAAAATATGCTTATTCATTCTTTGATACTTTTTAGGGAGGAAAACAGTATGAAAAAAATTTTTGCGGCAATCCTTTGTGTAGCTGCCATTTGTGCGAGCTTTGCCGGATGCGGCGGCAGCCAGAGCAGCTCGGACACAATTAAAATCGGTATTTTTGAACCGGCTTCGGGCGCCAACGGCGCAGGCGGTAAGCAGGAGACCTTGGGCGTTAAGTACGCTCACGATGTACAGCCTACCGTTGAAATTGACGGAAAGACCTACAAAATAGAACTGGTTGAGGTTGATAACCAGTCTGCGGACGATAAGGCGGTAACCGCCGCCGCCGAGCTTGTTAATAAAAAGGTTTCGGTAGTTCTCGGCTCTTACGGCTCAAGCGTTTCGATAGCGGCTTCGCCTACATTTAAGGAGGCTAACATCCCCGCAATCGGTATTACCTGCACAAACGCACAGGTAACAAAGGGCAACAAGCATTATTTCCGTATTTGCTTCCTCGATCCCTTCCAGGGCGCTGTACTTGCGAAATACGCTTGGGACAACGGTGTTAAAACCGCTTATACCTTAGCAGAGCTCGGCAACGCTTATGATTTGGGTCTTGCAAGCAGCTTTAAGACCGCTTTTGAGAAATTGGGCGGTAAGGTTGTAGCGGAAAACTTCCCGACCAATCAGGCTGACTTTACTTCTTATATTACAAACGCCAAGAACAGCGGCGCTCAGGCGATATTCGCTCCTACCTCAATTTCTTACGCACAGCTGATAATCGAAGCCGCCGCAACACAGGGAATTAAAATTCCGCTTTATGCCGGCGATACTTGGGACAGCAATGTTATTCTTGCGGCAGCAAAGGGCAAAGATGTTGAGGTCAACATCACCACCTTCTATCAGGAGGGCGGCAACAAGGAATTCGACGACGGCTTTAAAAAGTGGTTAAACGCTGATTCCTCAAGACTTACCAACAACGGCGGCAACGATATAGTATCTGCTGTTTCCGCAATGGGCTACGATTCTTACTTCACTGCGCTTGAGGCTATAAAGGCTGCAAAGAGCGGCGATTCGCAGAAGATAATGGACGCCCTTTGGAATGTTGATTACAAGGGTGTTACCGGCGAAATCAAATTCGATTCCGAGAACGGCGACGCAGAGCGTACCGTAGCCTACATCAAGGCTGCCGACAACGAGACCGGCGAGTGGAAATTTGTTAAGGAACAAGGCGTTAATTAATCGTTGATTTTCGCTTCGGACCGGATGAATAGCATCCGGTCCTGATTTTTTAAATCACGATGTATTACACCTGTTTTTCGGAGGAATTTTAATGGATTATTTATTGGCGGGAATATCCGTCGGCGGTCAGTATGCGCTTATAGCCATAGGTTATACAATGGTTTACGGCATACTCCGTCTCATAAACTTCGCCCACGGCGATATATTTATGGTTGCGGGACTGATAATGGTTTACGCAACTACGGCTATGCCGCTTTATCTGTCAATACCGTTTGTGCTTGCGGTTACGGTAATAATCGGCGTAACGGTCGAAAAGGTGGCGTATAAGCCGCTTAGATCCGCACCCCGTATGTCGGTTATGATATCCGCCATCGGCGTTTCCTACACGCTTCAGAATATAGCGCTTTACGCCACGGGCGGTCTTGCAAAGGTTTATCCCACCATACCGTTTTTATCAAACACGGTAAAGATATTCGGTGCTACAACCAAATGGGTTACGGTAATTACCCCCGTGCTTACGGTTGCCTTGGTTCTGGGGCTTGTGGCGATAATCAAATTCACAAAAATCGGTATCGCAATGCGTGCCGTTTCAAAGGATTTCGAAACCAGTCAGCTTATGGGCGTAAAAATCAACAGGGTTATAAGCATGACCTTTGTAATAGGCTCGTTTTTGGCGGCGGTCGGTTCGATACTCTATTTTTCAAACTATCCGTCGGTAGTTCCCACATCAGGCTCAATGCCGGGACTTAAATCCTTTGTTGCGGCGGTTTTCGGCGGAATAGGCTCGATACCCGGCGCTGTTGTGGGAGCGTTTATAATAGGTATCTGCGAAAACCTTATACGTTCGGTAAGCATAGGCGGCGTGAGCCTTACGCCGTTTTCGGACGCGTTTACATTCGCACTGCTTATTGTTATACTTTGTGTTAAACCGTCAGGTCTTTTCGGTGAAAAGGTCACCGATAAGGTTTAAGGGAGGGGAGTGTTTATGAAGATATTAAGTCCTGCGGACAAAAAGAAAAATACCGTCTGCAATCTTATACTTTTTGCGGCGCTTATTGCCGTGCTTATTTACATAGACGCAACCTCGCTTTCGGTTGATATGATAGTAAAGGTACTTCAAAAGGGCTGCGTATACGCCATAGTCGTTGTATCTATGAACCTGCTAAACGGATTTACCGGGCTGTTTTCTTTGGGACAGGCAGTCTTTATGCTGATAGGCGCCTATATGTATTCGGTTTTCTCGGTTGACAACGCAAGCCGTGAAATGGTATACAGCTTTTCGGGAAAGCCTGTTATAAACTTTCAGCTTC
>DKDS01000037.1 GCA_002451855.1 Ruminococcaceae bacterium UBA6842
GATTACCGTCAGTAAGGTAACTATTAAAATAGACGGCATAACGGAATAGTCCGCGGTTGCCTTAAGGAGTGTATATTTTGTTTAACGGTGATATTTTAAGAGACGCCATTATTTCTGCCGCAAATAACCTAGCTAACAACAAAAAGCAGATTGATGACCTTAATGTTTTTCCGGTGCCAGACGGCGATACCGGCACAAATATGTCAATGACCCTTGCAAATTCGGCAAGAGAGCTTGAAAAATTAAGCGGCGCTACCGCGGGAAAGGTTGCTTCTGTTAACGCTTCGGCATTGTTAAGGGGAGCGAGAGGAAATTCGGGCGTTATAACCTCATTGCTTTTCAGAGGCTTTGCAAAGGGAATAGGCGACGCGGAATTTGCCACAGCCGAGAATATCTCAAATGCCTTTGCGCTCGGTGTCGAGGCGGCGTATAAGGCTGTTATGAAGCCTACCGAGGGTACGATATTAACCGTTTCAAGGGTTGCGAGCGAGTACGCAAAGCAGGCGCTTGAAAACGGTGAGGATGAAATAGGCGTTTTTGCCGCCGCTATCGAGGGCGCAAAAACAGCGCTTGAGGAAACCCCCGAGCTTTTGCCGGCACTTAAAAAAGCGGGCGTTGTGGACGCAGGCGGTAAGGGCTTTGTAACCATACTTGAGGGTATGATGTCGGTATTTAAGGACGGGGTTATTATTAAATCCGCCGTTACCGAAAGCACAGAAGAAAAAGAAGATGACTCTTCAAGAAACGCGGCAGGCGAATTTGAAACAGAGATTACATTTACCTATTGTACCGAATTTATTGTAAACCGTGCCGCAGAATGTGAAAAAGAGCCTTCAGAGCTCAGAGCTTATCTTGAAACAATAGGCGACTGCGTTGTTGTCGTTGACGACGAAGAAATAATCAAGGTCCATGTTCATACGGATCATCCGGGTAACGCTATTGAAAATGCGCTTACCTTCGGTCAGCTTGTTCATCTTAAAATAGAAAATATGCGCGACCAGCACGAAAGAGCCAAGCACGATGCGGAAAACGCACAGAAAAAGCCGGCCAAGAGCGCAGATCTTTCCGAAACATATACTCCCGTAGCTCCCACAAAGCCTGTCGGCTTCGTTTCTGTTTGCGCGGGTTCGGGCATTGAGGAATTGTTTAAGGACCTCGGCGTTGATACCGTTGTAAGCGGCGGTCAGACAATGAACCCGAGTACCGACGATATTCTTAAGGCGATAGAGACTACTCCGGCGGAAACCGTTTTTGTACTGCCGAATAATAAAAATATTATAATGGCGGCAGAGCAGACTATTCCGATAAGCACCCGTAAGGTAATTGTTATCCACACACGCACAATACCTCAGGGCATATCCGCAATGCTTGCGTACGACCCCGAAACGGGCGACGAGGATAACGCGATAGAAATGCAGAAATCAACCGAAAGGATAGCTACCGGTCAGGTAACATTTGCCGCCCGTGATTCCGATTTTGACGGTCACAGCATCAAAAAGGGTGAAATCCTTGCTATGCTCGGCGGAAAGATTTCCTTTGTTGAGAATGATGTTGACAAGAGCGTTATGAAGCTTTTAAAGCAGATGGTGAAAAGGGAAAGCCAGTTTATAACCGTAATTTACGGCGAGGATGTGGATGAAGCTTCCGCCGCTCTGCTTGAAGAACAAATCAGACAAAAATACGGCGCAAAGACCGAAATAACCGTTATTAACGGCGGTCAACCGATTTATTATTACATCCTGTCGGTTGAATAAATCCGCGCCGTCTATGATAGGAGAAGACTTATGCTGACAGCTTCCACCGATATACAGTTTTTAAATGGCGTGGGTGAAAAGCGGGCAGAGCTTTTGAAAAAAAAGGGCATCGATACCGTCGGTGCCCTTTTGCGCTTTTATCCGAGAAATTATCTCGAATGGAAAAATACCGTATTAATTGCCGAATGTCCGTTTGATACCGCCGTTTGTATAAAGGCTAAAATAGTCACAAAAATAGAAAAGGTGCGCATCCGTCAGGGTATGACGCTGTTTAAATTCTTTGCCGAGGATGAAAGCGGACGGATTGCCGTTACGCTTTTTAATCAAAAGTATTTGGCGGATAGGCTAAACCTTGGCAGTACCTACCTGTTTTACGGAAAGGTTGGCGGAAGTTTTGTAATGCGGACTATGTCCTCGCCCGAAATACGGGAAGAAAGCTTTATGGGTATAGAGCCGATATACAGCGCTGTGGGCAGTTTGACCTCGAAATCAATACAGCGGCTTGTTAAAACCGCGCTTTCAAGCGGCATACCGCTTACGGACGCACTGCCCGAAACGGTAAGGGAACGGTGCGGACTTTGCGATTATATTTCGGCGCTTAATAATATACATTTTCCCATATCGGACAGTGCGCTCGGTCAGGCAAAAAAACGCCTTGTTTTTGAAGAGCTGTTTGTTCTGCAAACAGGACTTTCGTTTCTTAAAAAAAGGAAGAGAAGTCTGTCGGGCTATACCGTGGAGCGTAATACCCTTGAAGAATTTAAAAAATTGCTCGGGTTTACGCTTACCGCCGCGCAGGAAAGAGTAATCGGGGAATGTGTAAGGGATATGTCGTCGGGCAGGGCGATGAACAGACTGGTTCAGGGTGATGTCGGAAGCGGAAAGACCGCAGTTGCGGCGGCGCTTTGCTATATTTCGGCGTCAAACGGTTTTCAGTCGGCGCTTATGGCACCTACCGAAATACTCGCCGAACAGCATTACAAAACCCTGTTAAATATAATGGGAAATGCCGGAATAAGCTGTATGCTTCTTACAGGCTCGCAGACAAAAAAGCAAAAGGAACAAATAAAAGCGGAGTTAAAGGACGGAAAAATAGATGTGCTGGTCGGCACGCACGCCCTTTTGACCGGTGATGTTGAATTTAATTCGTTGGGACTGGTCATTACCGACGAACAGCATAGATTTGGTGTCGAGCAGAGGGGTACGCTTTCCTCCAAAGGAAACAATCCCCATACGCTTGTTATGTCGGCTACGCCGATACCGCGAACCCTCGGCCTTATAATATACGGCGACCTTGATATAAGCATAATCGACGAATACCCGAAAGGCAGACAAAAAATTGACACCTACTGCGTTGATTCGTCTTACAGAAGCAGAATATACAATTACATCAAAAAATTTCTTAACGAGGGTAGACAGGCTTATATAGTCTGTCCGCTTGTGGAGGAAAACGAAACGCTTGATATTACCTCGGCACAGGAATACTATGAAAAGCTTAAGAACGGAGATTTTAAAGACTATTCCGTAGGGCTTTTACACGGGAAAATGAAACCGAAGGAAAAGGACCGTATTATGCGTGATTTTTCGGACGGGAAAATACAGCTTTTAATTGCAACTACCGTAATTGAGGTAGGTATTGATGTCCCGAATGCGGTGGTAATGCTTATTGAAAACGCGGAGCGGTTCGGGCTTTCACAGCTTCATCAGCTGCGCGGCAGAATAGGTCGGGGAAAATACAAATCCTCCTGTATACTTATATCCGACAGCCGTTCGGCAGATACAAAAAAACGCCTGAATGTAATAAAAAACAGCTGTGACGGCTTTCGGATTGCGGATGAGGACTTTAAGCTCAGAGGACCGGGAGATTTTCTCGGC
The DNA here is from genome assembly GCA_002451855.1 of Ruminococcaceae bacterium UBA6842. Taxonomy (GTDB): domain Bacteria; phylum Bacillota; class Clostridia; order Oscillospirales; family Acutalibacteraceae; genus UBA737. The sequence goes on from DKDS01000037.1 coordinate 3,630, forward strand.
AACAGGCAACACGGCTTACCCGATATGAAAATTGCCGATATTTTTGCCGACAGGGAAGTTCTGCGCCTTGCAGGCAAGGAAGCGGAGCGGATGCTTACAGTAGACCCGACGCTTTCGCTTGAGGAAAATGCCGGAATTAAGACGGAAATAGTTAAGCTTTATGAACGGCTTAATGAGAACTGAACATAACGCTTTGACCGTTTTATTTTTTAAAAACCATAAGGAAATAATAGCCAATGAATATATTATATCCCTTTACAAATAATAACAACACGAAATCAAAAAGGAGATTTTAATATATGAAGGCTACGGGAATCGTTAGAAGAATAGATGATCTCGGCAGGGTTGTAATTCCAAAGGAAATACGCCGCACAATGCGTATTCGCGAGGGCGACCCGCTTGAA
>DKDS01000048.1:0-18524 GCA_002451855.1 Ruminococcaceae bacterium UBA6842
CGGTGGCTATTGTATTGTCGGTACCGCTTATCTTCCCGTCAGATTTTCCGCCGCTTATTATTTCCCCTGTCTCAAGGTCTACGGTCGGTATGTTTTCTTCTCCGCCGCCTACATCTATCGTGTCTATATCTATCTCACTGTTTGCACTGCTCTGACTGCTGTCTGTCTGCTTATCTTTGCTTTTTTTTCCGCACCCCGTAATACCTATCGCTATTACAAGCGCGCAAAGTATCAGCAATGCCTGTTTTTTCATTAGAGACCCTCTCCGTCGATATATCCGCCGGCTTCGGTCGAATCATATCCGTCAGGATTGTTTATCAGGTCGCTCGTGCATACTACATCAGCTGTCAGAAGCTTTATTATCTCTACTTCGGGTTTTAAAAACTTGTTCTTCATAATATTAGCTCCCTTCATTTATGATTTGACCGGTGCGGCTGTTATTACCTTCTCGGAGAATGTAACTGTCTCACCGCTTACGCTGTAACCTACGCCTGAATATATTGTTGTATCGTTTATATTTGTAAGTCTTGCGGCATACTGCAAAAGATTTTTGCTCTTAACTGCCCACATTGACTTGCTCTGCTCAACTCTGCGTACTACTATGCTGTTGTTCTCTCCAGCGGGTATTTTTATTGCGGTTACCGTGTTGTCGGCATTATGCTTTGTTTCATACTGCGTATAAACCTTATTAAGGATCTCTTCTACCGTGTAGCCCTTTTCGGTAATGTAATAATTCTTAAAGGCTTCCCAGTCTCCCTCAAACAAAAGAGTTCCCCTTTTGCCTGCCGCCGTATTTGTGTATGTGCCGAACTGTACCGCCGAATTTGAATTGTGATGGCTGTATCCGAATGTTGTTATACCGTTGTTTGTCGGTACTTCAAACTCTGCATATGTTTGCTTTGTAGGTACTGTAAAGCTTCCGTCTGCCGCTTTGTCTACATATTTATCATCTGAGGTCTGTATAAATCCGTACGGAATGAAATATCCGTTTGTTGCACTAAGATTTCCTGCCTCCGCGGTTTTTTCCTCAGGCTTTACTGCCAAATTGTCAAATTTATAATCCGCCGTTACAGTGTTCTTTCCGTCCTTTGCAAGCGTTGCTTCTACTTTTATTGTATCCGCTCCGTTTACTGTTGCCTTAACGGTTATATTTGCGTATCCGCTGCTTTTCATAACATCGGTTGTAAGGTCTACTATGTGTATCTTTTCCTTTTCCACCTTAACATTGCTGTTTGTGGTAAGCGTCGCCTTATCCATTTCGGCGTCGGTGAACTCAACTTTTTTATCCTTGGATGTTATGGTTATATCCATTCCCTTTACATCCTCAAAATCCGACAGTCTTACTATAAAGCTTGCCGTTTCTCCTGCTTTTACAGGGTTGCTTCCGTTTCCGTACACCTTTATTTCAGGTGTCCCGTTCGCCGCAAACGCGTTTATGCCCATCGCTGAAATCATTAACGCGCCTGCTACTATGCTTGCTGTTAGTTTTTTCATTTTCTTTCCTCCTGACAAATTTTGTGAAAACTCCCATAAAAAGCCGTCACAATTAAAAATATTTTTTGCAAAGAGATAATAAATCGTTTTGCATTTTAGGCTAAAAACTACTCGGGAAACATATCGCCTCCAAGTAATGCAAAACGATTTGCTTGCAATTAAATACTACTACAAAAATCAGTCATTGTCAATAAAAATTTGCAAAAACATTTGATTTTTCAAAAGCATGAAAGACGGCTCTTTAAAACAGTTGGATGTATATTTGCATTCCGTATTGTTATAATGATTCTCTTTCGACGATATCACCGTAAATTTCTATACTCGGCGGATTTTGTTTAGAAATTTCACCTTTTGATATTATTGAAAGTGCCTTTTGTGCCGCCTTATCAAAGGGATAGCTTACCGTGGTCAGAGTCGGTGAAGTATGTGCGCTTGCACGCATATTATCAAATCCCATAATACCTATCCTGTTTTTTCTTGTTTTAAGCTTTAAGTTTAACAATTCAATCAAATTGATTGCGTCAACATCATTCCAACATGCAAATGCAATATCTTCTGTTTGATTATCAACTATCGGTTTAACAATATCCCACAGCTCTGATTTGCTGCGGTAAATGTCCTTATAAGTCAATATTTTACCGGCAATATTGTTTTGAACAATATAATCCCTATACGCCTTGAGTCTCTGAGGCTCATCTCCCTTGTACTCCATAGCTATATAATAAACTTCTTTATATCCTTTTTCGATTATGTAATCCATACATCTCCGCATATGGATATAACCGTCCATAAAAACAGTCGGATATTTTTTATTTCCGCCCATTGTTGATATAACCGCAATATTTACCGAATAATCATTGTAAAGTTTTTCAAATATCCTTTCATCCACCTCATCAAATGCAGGCATAAATATAATTCCGTCTATCTGACCGTTATGCCAAACAGAATAAAACTCCTCTACGGCCTCATCAATATCAGTCCACTTTTTAGTGGTGCGAATTATAACGCTTTGGTTATTTTCCTCCGTAAGTTTAATAAATTCAATTATAAATTGGGATGTGGATGCATTCTGTTCCTTTAAATAATACTCGCTATATACAAGCATAACGGTATTGTTTTGCTTGGAACGAAGACTTCTTGCGTTAAGATTCGGAATATATGACAATTCCTTTGCTGCTTCTATTACCTTACGCCTTGAGTTTTTGCTGACTCTTCCGCTCACATTATTAAGTGCAAAAGATGCGGTGGTTACGGAAACACCGGCTTTTTCAGCGACATCCTTTATTGTAATATTTTTCATGTCCAACTATCAACCCAATCACATAAAGTAAAATTCTATAGATTAATTTTACCATATTATAGCTAATTTTTCAACTTGAAAATTACTATGGCTGTGAAGTGATTTTAGTCATTTCACAGCCATATTTAGATTGAGACCGATAGTCTCGAATTTATTTGATCAGATTTTGATCTTAGATTTTTTCTTTTTTACAATCAAAACAGTTAAAACGACTGCGGCAGCCAAAACCGCCGCTCCCGCAACGCCGCCTATTACATACCAAACGATATTGCTTGAGCTTTCTGTATTATTTACCTGTTTTGCCGATAGGTCAACTGCTCCCTTTAAATTTTCAGGATTTATAAAGAAATCCGAAAAGCTCTTTGTTCTGAAGGTAAGGTATATATCACCGTTTTCTTCCTCCAAATATGCCTTGCCGAGATTTTCAATTAATTTGGTGTCCGGATTGCAGTGATAAACATAATACGATTCATCTTTATCAAGCGTTCCGTTTCCTACCATAATTCTTATATTAAGTGTGAAATCCAAATTAATGTGTCCGGTAAAGCTGAGCGGCAGAGTCTTTGAAATATTTCCTCCGAGTTCTTTAAATGCCTTTGCGTTTTCACTGTTCGGTGCAAGCGAAAATGTTTTTAAAATAGCATTCTGCACAATAAGGTAATTTTCAAGCTCTTCTTTGGTGAGTGAAGTGAGTGCTTCCTTTTCTTTATCGCTCAAAGTGCTCACAGCAATATATGCATTTATGCTTGAACTGTTTGAATTTTCAAGCGATATGAGCGGAATAAATTTGACACTCTCACCGTTTTTAAGCTTTTCAACTGACGAATATATTTCATCAATATCATAGTCCGGTTTATCTGTTTTACCGGAAGTTGTAGTTTGGCTGTTATTGGTATATCCGGAATTTCCGTTATTATATGAGTTGTTTCCGGTATCGCTTTGATTATTTCCGGAATTTCCGGTGTTGCCGGAAGCGTTGTTATCAGAACCGGAACCGTTATTTGTGCTATTGTTTCCTGAATTGCCGGAATTGTTATTATTGTTTGGCTCGTCAGGCTCGGGTTCATCAGTCCCCGGATCATCGGTACCCGGATCATCGGTGCCCGGATCGTCTGTTCCCGGATCGTCTGTTCCCGGATCGTCCGGATCATCATTTTCAAAGATTATTTCATTTCCATCAAGATCATAAACATGCTCGTCATCCGCACTTACTTTTACTAACCTTATATTATCAATATATGATACAATATCCGGATTTCCCCTCGACTGCATCATTATGAAGAAAACAAACTCGCCATCGTCTGTTTTGTCCTCGACTACCGGAGCAGTTATATACGAATACGATGTGTTCCAATCTTCCTCGGTTGCACCGACTTTCTTTAAGTTAGCCGTAGGATCCGCAGCAGCTTTTTGTTCCTTGGTAGTATCTATAACCTGCAGCTGAGCCAATTTTATTTGAAAATCCGTATCGCCTTTCCAGTCATAGAGCACAGACAGTCTGTCGCCGACCTTGACATTTTTAAGTTTAAACAGCGCCGTACTGGGTCCGCGCCAGCCACCCGAACCGTCATTTGCATCAGGAGTGAGCTGAACATATGTATTACCGTTTTCCGTAACCAACTTGGCAAAATCAGTGGCAACGCTATCAGTCCAATATGTTCCCCAATAACGGAAGCCTTCTTCAAAGTCAAGGTTTTTAGGACCATCAGTCGGATTCATCGTTGTAGTTATAGTTTCCCTTGCAATACCGCCACTCTTGGTACCGTAACCGTCAGAATCGGTTTCCCCGCTCGGGGTACTTCCTCCAGAATTACCGAATTTAAATATTTCTATATCGTCAACGCATAAATCTATGCCGTCTTGAGATATATTATTACCGGTAAAGGCAAGCTGCAACAAAAGCTTACCGTCGTTAACATTTTTCTTATCTGTGAAAATTTCAAGGCCCTTTGAATTTGCTTTTGTTGTTTCATATACCTGCCAGTCGTCGGTAGGGGTTACATTAATGCTGCTTGCAAGGCTGTGTCCGTCTATGTCTTTATTCATAAGCCATACGCGTATATCACCCTCGCCCGAGGTTTTCTTCATTTTAAAGCGAATTCCGTATAAATCGCCCTCTTTTGAATCTTCAATCGTAAACGGAACAGAATATAATCCGGCATATCCCGTGATTTTTATAACGCCGTACTTATCAGCACCGTCAAGACCTAAACTTAAGCTTGCTGTATGCGGTGTTCCGGGGCTATGAACGCCCCAATATCTAAGCCCTGCTGCAAAATTGCCGTTTTGCAAACCATTTGTTGCAGGAAGTGCATGCAGTGTGCTCTTGTTTCCCTCAATTCCGCCGCTCTCGGTTCCATATCCGTCAGGTTCGGTTTGCGGATCACCAAAAAGCAAATTCCCGGAAAAGTCATAAACATTTCCCGAATCGTCAACCTTTACAACCCTTATGTTGTCAACATAAGTAACAATATCTGTTTTATCTCTTGCCTGGACAACAATATTAAAGTATGGAATGTTTCCGTCAATATCCGCAACAGTTGCGTCAGCCGAAAGTGAAATAAGAGAAGTGTTCCATTCGTCTGAAGCAGTTGCCTCTTTGAGGACATCGGTTTCCCAACCCTTTGCAAGAGTTTTAGTACCATTGCTTTTATTAATATACTGGTTTATTGAGGCCTGGAGCTTACCGTCGCCCTTCCAATCCAAAAGTATTGAAACCTTATCGCCGGCTTTTGCCTTTTCAACATAAAACGGGGCTGTTTGAATAGAATCGTAACCATTTTTAGGTGTAAGCTTAATATAGGTATTATTATTCTCCTTTATCAGCTTAGCAAACTGATTTGGGCTCCCACCCTTACTTGTTCCCCAATATCTGAAGCCTTGTTCAAAATCGTGGTTTTCAGCTTTTTCCGACGGTGCAACTCCGGCAATTTGATATGCTTTTAAAACTATTCCCTCATCATAAGTGCCGTAAGGATCTGTTGCATTTTCTGCCGTGAGCGGAATTACATTTATCGCAAACAATGCCATAATAAGAGAAACCGCACAAGCTGTAAGCTTAATTGAAAACTTTTTCATATGGTTCCCTCCTTTTTTAATTAAACAGAAGCGGTGCATATCCTACACCTTCAATATCGTAAACATTTGAAATATTGCCGCTTGCCTCGTTGCCGCGAAGAACTGTTTTGCCTTGATGCTTACACAGCAAAACATTGTACTTCTGACTATTTATAAATTTATTCTTTTCTATAAGTGTACCGAATTCCCATTCACCGTTCCATGTTATTGTTTCCGGATTGGTTACATATGTGAAATTCCTGGTTCCTATCTCTATGCCTACGCCGCCAAGGGTTTTTCTTGAAGCAAATTCGAAATCTACCATATCTCTAAATTCATTTTCACGCACCGTAACCCCAAAAGATGTATACATAGTTATTTTTTCTTGTTTTTTTGTAACCATATTTGCAAGTTTAAATCTAATACCCTGCGAAGTATTGGATATTTTATTTCTGTCAACCTGAGTCCAATAAACGCCGTTAGTCTTAGTTGCGAGATCATCGCATCTATAATGAGATGTAACGCATACGCCCGCACACATATTTTTAAATGTGTTGCTGTCAATAAACATATTGTGCGAAGTACCGTATATCTGAACTCCGCAGGTTGCCGTATAGTTTTGATTATGGCTCTTATAACCGTCAATATAATTGTCATAAACTGCAATATTGTCGAAGCAGTTCGAAACCATAACCGTGCTCGTTGTATCGGGAATTACTGCCCAAGGTTCGTTTAGAGTAAGTGTTTTACCCTTAACAGATTTAACATAACGATACTGTGTTACTCCTTTGCCGTCAACAACTGTTACTATGCTTCTTTTATTCACCATTTTAGTAGTAACTCCTGAAAGAATTACAGTGTCTGAAGTCGCTCCTGTTATGGCTCCCAGATAAATGTTGGGAATTTCCTCAAACATTATTTGTTCGCCGGCATTATCGTTCGGCAGACCGACGCGTTCCATTTTGTTATGAGAAATATAAACATTGCTGTTGTTTTGCTGAAGTGCAAAGGTTCTTCCCACAGTAAAATCATTAAGGCTCAAGGTGCCGTCGGGGTCTGTGATAATATCCTTGCCGTAGAACCTGTTATTTGATGCATCTATTCTGTCAGTGTTCCAAATAAGTAAACAGTTTTGATTGTAATATGTACCGCAGTAGCACACTCCACACACTTCATTATTGCGCACAAAAAGCTTACTTACACTGCTTGAAAAACATAAGGCTGTTGTTTCAAAAAAGTTGTTTTCGATAACCGCACAGGCTGCGCCCCTTACAGTTATCGGCGCCTTCCAAGATCTTGCGGCAGGTCTTGTGCTTTGAAGAAATTTACAATCGTGTATATAAAGATTGAAACTTCCGCTTACATATCCGTCGCCCTTGTACTGAATCATATTGTTAGCAAACTGTTTTGTGCGCACATCTTCAAATCCAAAGCCTGAAAACTCAGTCGGTCCTGCATTTATATTTATTAATGCGTCTGCCGAAACATTGCTGCCGACTACTATTTTGGTCTTATCAGCTCCGGCGCCCTTAAAATTCAAAATTTTATCAGAAGTTATTTCTGACTTGAAGAGATATGTTCCTGCCGGGAAATAAATTGTATCCCAATTATCGGCACTGTCTATTGCCTTTTGAACAGCAGCACTATCGTCATTGGATGCGTCCGAAGGTTTTGCACCGCAAGATGTAACATCTATCGTCTTTCCGGTCCACTCATTTATTTTACTCTTTTTAAACACAATTTTTTCATCGGATTCAGTCCATCCGTTTTCGCCGCCGTAACCATTATGCAGCCTAATTGTATACTCATTTCCATCGGACAAACCATCGGGAATTTGAACCGTCACCTTGTAAGGATCAGCAAAGGTGACTTTCATTTTATAATAATTACCCTTTTGATTCAAGAGATAAACATTGCTGTTTTTGTTTTCATCAGTAAGATTTTCACCGTAAACGCTGAATTCATCCCCTGCGTTAACATCTGTTAAATCTGACCACCAAATCTTTGCAACATTGACCATACGAATTGCACTTGTACCATTGTTGTTTTCAATATACACCCCGTAAGCTCCGCAATTAACATTACTGTCAATGGTGACCTCCATCTGTGTATCATCCACAATGCATGCTTGGGCTTCATATACCCTTCCTGCCTGATCTCCGCTTTTTGCGTAATAATACGCCTTTGTGTTTGCTGCAGAAAATCCGGATCCTGTAACAGTAATACTGCTACCGGGATTTACCTGCTTAGTTGCTTCTGCAATCACGGGACCGTTAGAGGTTTGTTTTACATCCGGCAGATTATACTGTCCACCCGGGGCAGTGAGTGTTCCGCTTTCCCATTTAATGGTTTCTATTGTTTCCGACGGATTTGAATTGCTGCCGCCGTTATCGCCGGATGACGATGAACTGTTATCTGTCGTTCCGGAATTCGGCTTATTACTGTTACTTTGATTATTGTTATTGCCTTTATTTGTGCCGGAAGAATTATTCTTCCCTCCGGTTGTTTTGTTGTCAAAGCTAAAAGAATTGTAATCATAGTATTCGCCGATGCCGTAATCCGCACCGGTATAGGCTTTATAGCTGTAACCTTTTTTATTATTTGCGGTTGCGGAGTTTCCTCCGCAACCCGAAACCACAAACAACAAACTAAGTATCAGACAAATGGAAGTAATTTTATTATATAATTTCATTTTTTCCTCCGTTTGCTTGTATAAATATTTAAATCATTATTTTGCTTGCGATATTGTATCCGAAATTACACGCTGTAAGGAGCTTCTGTTATTGTTTATAGTAGCCGTAACATTTGCATTTCCCTGTAAAGCAGTGCCTATTTTGGAATTTATTATGTCTGTGTACGAAGTGCCGGAAGAATCCCTGAAGCCGTGGAAGCCGAGATATCCGTTTTTAGCAAACAGCTTATCGGTTTCATTTCTTACATCGACAGGGAATGAGTCATTGCCGGCCTTGCTGTCAGTATAACGGCTTTCAAACAATGCATAGCACGCTGCAACAGAAGGATCCTTAGCACCCTTTGTAGAGCTATAACCCTGTGCGGCATGACCGGGATATTTGTTTTCAGAATTAAGTGAAGTATACGGAACAGGTACAACACCCAAATTGCTTGTGCTTCTGCCGAATGCTGAAGAAACCTTTGCATTTTTGGAGTGTAAGCTGTATGCATCCGTAACCTCCATAGTCATGTAGGCTTTACCGGATTTAAACGGATTGCCGGACGGAAGAATACCTATAACGGAATCTCCGTAATAAAGATTTTGATAATCCTGAGCAGCCTGAACAAAGCGTGAATCAGTAAGCTGTTCGGTAAATGTTCCGTTTTCATACTTAATACCCGAAACCGCATTAAATGTGTCCCAAACATACAAACTATCAACATACAGGAAGCCTGTTGTGCCGGGTTCTGTAACCTGTTTACCCATTGAAACAAGCTTATCCCAAGTCCATTGACCTTTTTTATAAAGCTCCCACGGATCCTCAAGGCCTGCGGCGTTAAACATCTTTTTGTTGTAATAAAGAACATAGGAATATACTGATTTTGCACTGCCGAGTGCATAATAATGTCCGTTCCAAGCAAACATATCATTAACCGCTTTACTAAGGCCCCAATTATCATGGTTTGCGGCATTGTACATATCTTCTTCCGCTATATAGCTCTCAAGCGGTTCATAAAGATTCTTAAAAATACTTTGCGGAAAATATCTTCCGTGATTTGCAACGATATCATAAGGCTTTCCGCTTGCAATGGCTTTAGCAAGGGCATCGGCAAGGTCATCATTTACAACTTCAAGCTTTACTTTTGCATTATGCGCCTTGTTAAATGCAGCAATCTTACGATTAACAACATCATCCGGTTGATACCAGTACATAAGGGTGAAGCTTTTGCCGCCATAGTTCTTGTTGGCAAGTTCTGACTTTGTTTTTGTCGGTTCATCCGGAATATCTATTGTACCTGTAATTCCGCCCTGCTCGTTCCTTGAAGTAGTTACCTTACCGCCGCTCGTTGTTTGACCGCCCTGAGTGTTATTGCCGCTTTCCGTTGTTTCACTGCTTCCGTCCTCATTTTTTGAATTTGTGAATGACATAAAAGCATCATCGGAATTTGCGGCGTCACTTGAATTGTTTGCCTTTTTATTACAACCCGTAACGCAGGCAATCATCGCAAAAGCGCATAACAAACTGATTATTTTTTTCATCGTAATACCTTCCTTTTTTAATTATTTTAAGAGATTTCTCCCTATTAAAACCTATCCTACAATACCCGTACGCTCGATACTTTCCGAGAACTTCCTCTGTATAATACAATAAAGTATTAACGGAGGTATAACACACAGCAAAGCTGTAGCCGCTAATATTGCTTTTTGCTCTTGGACGGTATAATCACCGCTTGTTGCAGTTTCCAAAAATGTATTTCTCAAAAAAGATATTTGAGCCGCAACCGGGCTGTTTTCTTTTGTAAAAAACATTGTGCTGTAGAATGAATCATTCCAATACCACACAAACGAAAAAACCGAAACTGTAATTATTGCCGGAGAAGAAAGAGGCAACATAATTTTTCTGTAGGTTGAAAAAATACTGCATCCGTCTATCATTGCCGCTTCTTCAAGCTCCTTCGGTTGACCTAAGAAGAATTGGCGGAAAATAAATATAGAAAGACCTGAGCGTATTCCGTCCGCAAAAATTGCCGGAAGAATCATTGTAGCCGGAGACCCGATCATATTGATATTTTCATTTCCGGTAATAGGCGCAAAAAGTGAAACCAATCCCAACGGATTAAAAAATCGGTAATTAAGGAAAACCGACATCGCCGTAGTTTGAGGCGGAACGACAATTAATATAAGTACTAAAGTAAATGCTATTTTTTTCTCTGCAAAATCAAATCTTGCTAATCCGTATCCTGCCATTGAGCAGGAAATCAGCGTTGCCAATGTACCAAGTATCGATATAATCATACTAAGTCCGAATGATTTACCGTAATTCATAAGCTCAATGGCATTTTTAAAGTTTGAAAGAGTTAAAACTTGCGGTATCCAAACGGAATTTTGATCTTTGGCTGCCGTTGGATCCTGAATTGCAGAAACAACCAGATACAGCAAAGGGAACAGAAATAAATAGCATACACAGCAAATAAAAACAAATTTGAGTAACGAAAAGGCTTTTCGTCCTGCAATACGCTTTATATGATAAGAATTTAGTCCTTGCGTCATCACTCCACCCCCTAAGAATACCTTTTAGACAGCTTTGAAAATACAAACATAACTGCCGCTATGAATACACCAATCAGAATAAAATAGGACAAAGCCATTGCGGAAGCTACCCCATAATTAAGCTCCCCTACCGCCACAAGCACCTGATTCATAGCCTCATTATTGCTGTCCGTAAACGCGTCTACTATTGTATACACCGAATTTATTATCATTATCGGCAATGTCATAGGCAGGGTAATCTTAAAGAAATCATCAAGCTTTGTTGCTCCCTCAACAGCCGACGCTTCATAGAGCGAACTCGGTATGCTTTGCAGACCTGCAAGGAACAGAACAATTTGAACTCCGGATCTCCAAAGCATATTGAACATATTATTTGCAAGTTCGGTAAAAAACGAGACCAACTTACTGCTGATTCCCGCATCGGTTAATAATTGCTCTATTCCGACCTCATACTCAATTTCGCCGCCGGCAACCACTCCGCCATTAAGAGCCGCATTAGCAACAACATCGTTTTGTATTATGAGTATTACCGTACCGGTAACAACAATAACAGGAAGGAAGAAAATAGAACGAACCAATCCTCTGCCTTTAAATTTTGTATTGATTATTATCGCCAAAAACAGGGATATAAAGAGTATCGACGGCACCTGCCAAAGCATATTTCCTACAGAAGTAAACAGGTTAAAAAGAAAGTCAGGATCCTCGTTAAAAATTTTATTTAAGTTGCCAACACCGACATAGGACATCTTATATCCGCCGAATTCAATGGAAACATTATTAAAAACCATTTTTACCGTCTGGCAGAGCGGCCCCAGGGAAAAGAGTATAAAGCCTAAATAGAACGGAATCATAAACATTCTTCCGCCCATTGCTCTCCTTGATTTGAGGGTCAAAAGCATATTTTTATTTTTTTCAGTCAACCTTCACCCCTCCTTAACCAGATACCCTAATGCCGGAACAGTAATATCCTGAACTGTCACATCAGAAGAATTATAATTGACATAAACAACAATACCATTTTCATATCTGACGCTGTAAATATTATCAGCCAGACAGCAATGTTCGGCAATGCTGCTGCCATCGATCATACTGCTGATTTTTTCAAGTTCTTTTTGTCCTAATGCTGCCCTTTCACTCCAAAGACTGTATTGAGAACTATATGCATCTGAAAGCCTTGTTTCACGCAATTTATATGATTCCGTGTAAACGGTATCGTATAATAAATCACTTCCTGTTTCTATCGCTTTCAAAAACATCGTTTGATAGTCTGGCGACTGCATTAAACCCGGAGTGGTATATGATATATAACCACTGAGCGCCATTTGATAAAAAGGAACATCGTATGCAAAAATATCATATCCGCTGGAGGTAACCGGAGCATCAAACACCCTATTCACATAAGGCAGCACATATGCGTTTCCGCCGCTTACAGACACAGACATGTTGTTTTTCTTGATGTTTTTCAAAGAGTTTTGTATTTCTTCTATGCCTTTGGCACGATACAATCCACTTCCGTTTTTAAAATCCGAATAAATATATTTGCCAAGTGTAGAAAGTGAGACACTGTTATATTCCAACTTTGAATAATTTTTTAAGAATTTATCTGTATAATCGTTAATATATTTGAGGCTTAACAAATACCACGGCTTTACAGAAGAATCTCTGTTATATGTAACCATAGAATAAGAATACTGCTTTGCATTATCGCCATTAGGCGCTTTCGCACTGTTCTTTCTTATACGCACTGAATTACCGCTTTGACTAAATGTAAGCAAATCATTATCCGGATAAAATTCGATATTATTATTTTCAGCATATTTAACAAGCGAAGCAAATGCCTTTGAACCGCCCAAAATGCTTAAAGGCTTTGCTTTCACGGGAAGCTTGCGGTTATAAACACCGTCGCCGTTCCAACCCATATACTGTATAGCAATATCTTTGCAACCGTTATTTTTTAGGTCCTCAATTATACTGAGACTTTGTTCAAATGTTGTAAGTGCCTGCTTTTTATAATACTTGAATCCCACGAAATTTTGTTCTGTTTCTAAACAACCGTATATTCTTAACGCAAGCTTTTGTTCAGTTTCCTTTTTCTTTAATGAATATTCTTTTGACAAGTAATTTCGGTAAACCTTCGCCATCCCGTTATAAGAAGCTTCGGCACCGCTAAGCATATAATAACGAACCGTATATTTATCCAGTCCGAAGTCATTATGCGTAACAGTATAAATAGTATTTTTGCCGTTAGTTGCATATAACGATTTGCCTTCGGCATATATTCTGTAAAGCATTTTGCTTGAGATCGTATTATAATATACACTTTCATTGCCTGTTTCAGCGATAATCGAAGCCGCACCGTCACCTTTAATTATTTGCCCCATTAAAGCTGTTGCGTTTGAATAGACCGTGCCGAAAACCGGAATTCGGATGTCCTGTTCGATCGAGTTGCTTATTTGTCCGGAATGAGCCAGATCTGAACCGTATACAGTTTTTTCATAGGTTTTAAGCGGCGTTATATTCTGATTGAATTTTGCTATTGCTCCGCAACCATCAGGAATAAACAAATATCCGTTTTCATTGCTGCCGGCAGCACCAAAATAAGGTAACAACTCAACCGATACCAAATAACATTCATCGCCCTCGTCTATCTCGGATGTGATAATTGAAACATCCAGCTCCGCACCGTTTAGAATGTATTCAACAGGGATTTTTATTCCGATCTCATCGAAATTATACACAGCCCTAAAACCGTTGCTTATTTTCTTAACCGATATATTTGAACCGGTTTCGCACATAGTATAGCTGTTGGTCTTTTGAGTTGACATATTAGTGTTCTCATCAGCCCTGAAAAAATACTCAACTATAAGCTCGGATCTTATATCGGTTTTAGTCAGTCCCACACTTATATTGTCATCAGCATAATCACTCGGTATACTATACCAAGTTTTTCCGCTTTCTTTATCAGTGAATTTAAAATGCCCGTTTGCATCCGCATAAAGTACAGCTTTGTCATTCTCCGAATAACATACAACTTCTGTACTGTCCTGCGCTTCTTCTGCGAAAACCTTTGGAATTTCAAAGAATATCATTTGCGAAAGTAGTATTGCAAAAGACAAGAACAGCGATACACTTACAATCTTAAGTTTTTTTCTCACTTTCTTTGCCTCCCTACATTCTAAAAATGATTTCTTTATATACCGACTTTATAAAATTAACAAGCTGTTGCGCAAGACTGAATAAAAGTATAATCAAGAACACTATAATTACTATACCTAATAAAGTCAGTAAAAGTGCCCATACTGTCTTTCCGGCTGTGAATTCGTGTATAGTCATCATTCCCACGAAAAGCACAGCAATAGTCCAAATCAATCCTATAATACAGATGATTTCAAAAAATACCGCTTCTTTGGGAACAAGTACATTTGTTAAAATAACCTTTATAAATTGCGATATTATATACGGAATCATACTGTATGCGGAAATCGCAATAATATCCCGTGCTGTTCCCTTTCCGTCCAAAAGAACAGCTACAACCCAGTTGGAAACCACAAAAGCAACAAACAATCCTATTGTGACTGCCATCTGAACCGGCATATTAAAATCGACATTTCGATTAATACTGAACGAAAATCCGGTACAGTTATAATCAAATATTCTTATCAAAAGCCATAAAACCACAATTCCGAATGAAACAGCCATAGAGGTTATGTTTCTTCTTTTGAATTGAGAAGCTGCGTCAACCGGATGCAACAAAGTATAAAACGGCATAGTATACCTTTGCTCCATTCGGGAATATGCCGAGCCCTCTACGGGTTTCGCATACCTTTTTACAGCCTTAATCGCAAAGGCAATCAAAGCTATGCTTGCAATTACAGAAATACATATCCACAAGATATTTTTTTCAATTTTTTCCTGACGGTATTGCTGATACGAAAGCGCATACTCATCTTGGGCATAGGCGATTTTGTAGTACTGCATAGCCTTTTTATATTCGCCTTTGTAGTCATAAATTCTTCCTAGTCCCTCATAAGCAAAATAGTTATTGCTGTTTAAGGTTAATATAGACCGCCATTCTTCCTCAGAGCCCTCAAGATCATTATTATTCATCTTGATAACTGCACTTCGAACTGTCTTTACATAATCAGTAGGCGAATAAACGAAAATGCAGTTTTTCTTTTTATCTGCAACAATTATATCTTGATTTACCGTTTCTATTGCCGAAGGCGAGGAAAAGCAACCTACTTGATCGCCTTTTGTTCCGAAAACCGATATAAGCATACCGCTGTCGGTATATTGAAATATTCTACCGCGGTTTTGATCCAATAAATTAATAAAGCCTTCGCTGTCTATATCAACATCGTGAAACCATGTTTTTGAGTCATCATCTTCTTCGGTATCACCGAAAACCAATGAGCTTTCAAGTACATCCTCGCCCATATAATTTAGCTTTCTCACAAGGCCGGAAACAGCCGCTTTTGATGTTGAATCACGATAAGGTGAGACTGTGTATAAAAAACCGTTGCTGTCAAAATCCATATTATATATTGTGACAGGCGTTGTTTGTTCAACCAAATCGAGCTGAGTTACTGTCATAAACGCCTTTCTAAAGGCCTTAACAAAGGCTTGAGTTTTAGACAAAACCTCGTTAGTTCCGAAAAACTGAATAAATTCACCGTTTTCGTTGAAAACCATTAAACCCAAAGCGATGCTGTCCGCTGTAACATAAACACGGTTTTTTTCGTCAACGGCTACCTTTGAAGGATCAAACGCAGCCCCGGTATTGTTAAGAGCTTCATCCGGTCTTAAAATTACTGCCTCAACCTTACATTCTTTGTTAAGCTTCAGTACGCGATTATTAAGAGTATCAGCAATATAAAACTTACCATCTTTTGATACTGCAAATCCGTTTGCTCCGACAAAAGATACTTCCTCGCCTCCAAGTAGTTCATTTAGTTTTTCTTTATTGTAATCACCAACTTTGAAATTACTGTATTCACCGACAACCTTGTAATCAGTATTAAGAGCCAATATTCTGCTGTTGCCGCTGTCCAATACATATATAGTACCGTCCAAAAGAACCAAATCCGTTACGCTGTTTAGCGGCATCGATAAATTCAGTCTTGAAGAATCCAATATCTGTGACGGAACATATCCAACCGGCGATTTAACACTTTCATCGAATCGATTGTACTCATATGAGTTATACGGTGCAAAAACACTTTGAGCCGCTACTGAAAAAGAAAATAAAATTGATAAAGCCACAACCGCAACGGTTGTTAAAAAATGTTTTTTCAAGTTTGCACCTCATTTCAATCCGGAATGTGCCATAGTGTTCATTATTGAGCGTTGATTATAAAGGAAAACTATTACCGTTGGAATCATAAGTATGAGTGTTATTGCCATACCGGTTCCGGCCCGCGTAATTCCTCCTGCGGCCACGGTTGACATTACAGTTGTGATATTTTTAAGTTTTTCGGAATAAACATACCCTGTTCCGCCCGCATTCCAATAGCTTTGAAATGTAAAAATCAATGCTGTAAGCCAACCTGCTTTAACGCTTGGAGCAACTATCGAAAAAAGTATTCTGAACTCGCCTGCTCCATCAATGCGTGCCGCTTCAAGAACAGAATCCGGCACTGAATTTCTCATAAACTGGCAAAGCAAATATATACCCATTGTACTTGCCAAATTCGGAAGTATTACTGCCCAATAACTATCTATAATATGTAGTTTTGACATAACAAGAAACCGAACCATTGACATTGTATCGTTATGGAAAAGCATCGCATATACGAGTACGGCATTGAGTATGCGAACTATTTTAATATTCGTCTTGGCAATCGGATAAGCAGTCACAAGCGATAAAAGCAAATATGTACCTGTCCCGACAACTGTCGTAAAAATCGCATTAAAAAGATATCTTGTAAACGGTACACCCAAATTATCAACTGCACTAAGTATTGCGCGATAATTGTCAAGCGTCGGATTCATTACAAAAAATTTAGGTGGGTATATATAGTATTCTTCGATTGGTTTTATCGATTGCAAAATTGTGTATACCAGAGGAATAGCCATAAATATGCTCAATAAAGCCAAGAAAATAAATATCGCAAATGTTCCGCCTTTTGATCTTGAAAGCTGAACGGTTTTTTTATCTTTTCTCCGCCTTATTAAACGGCTCAATATATTTGTTCCGTTATTCAAAATCTCTTCCCCCGTATCATTACTCATTAAAAGACTTTAACGCCAAATTAGTAACCTTCCAAAGTATAAGCATTATAGCCATAAGAACAACAGACATTGCCGAAGCATAGCCGAATTCAAAACGGGTTTTACCGCATTCGCTCATATAAAGTAATATAGTGTCTGTAGCGTTGTTTGTACTTGGATAACCGGCAAGTTGTTGATTGACTGCCCCTACCGCAAAAGATGATCCTATAGCTTGAACTGCACCAAAAAGAAGCTGCGGTCCCATTTGAGGCAAGGTAACATAAAGCAATTCCTGCCATCGGTTTTTCAGTCCATCTATTGCAGCTGCTTCATAAAACGCCCTGTCAAGTCCTCTGAAACCCGCAACAAAGGAAAGGAAACCTGCACCAAAGCTCATCCACAGGCTCACTATTATAACAACAGTCATAGAATAACTCGAATCGGAAAGCCAGCTAATAGGTTCAATATTCATTTGCGTAAGTATGGTATTGATTAAACCGTTTGAATCATTAGCGAAAACATATTTCCATACCACATATAAGGTCCCGCTGAAGGTTGGAGAATAAAATAGGAATATTATAATAAGTCTTACATTTTTACCCAATTCATTAATCAGCCATGCAACAGCAAAGCTTAATATAAATCCTAATGGACCAACTATCATTGCTTGCTTTAGAGTATTTTTAAACACAACCAAAAAAGTTTGATCTTTAAACAATAGGCGTAGGTAGTTATCCAATCCTACAAACTCCGGCCAAGTCATACCGTTAAAGTCAGTAAAGCTTGATAAAAGTCCCACAATCGCCGGAATAAGTGTGAAAAGGGAAAAAATCAAAATAAAGGGAATAAGCATAACATAATACACCATGCTCTTAGATAAAGGTTTTTTAGCTTTCCTTGCGTTGTTTGTCATACTGTTTTTCCCCCCTTAGTTGTTGTTTTCAAATTCCAATCGTTTTCTTGCAAGCTCAGTATTTATGTTTTGAGTTTGTATTGAAAGTTGTCTGAGCGGATCTACACCGCCTGCGTATGAAGTACGCAATGCATTTGTCAGAGAACGATTAATTATATATGTACCCGGAACCTGAGAAATTGCACTTACGCTGTTCCATTGATTTAAAATAGCGGTCTTTTCATAATCTGACCAACCGAGACTCATAAATGTAGATTTATTCGCAACCGCAGGTCTGCCTGCAATTCCCTGCAATGATTCCATTGCATTTGTATACATAAGCTGTG
>DKDS01000048.1:18534-67226 GCA_002451855.1 Ruminococcaceae bacterium UBA6842
ATTTTAAAAACTCGAACGATTCATCAGCAAGACCGCGTTTTTCAGCACTCTTAAGTATTATGGCACCGGATACTGTACTTGAAACAGTAACATTTGTCCCTTTTTCAGTTACTGTAGCAGGCATAGAGGCTATGGTCCACCGTCCGGACAGTTCAGGTGCAACAGTAGCCAAGGTTTGATAATAAGAATAACTCGTTATAAGTATCGGCATCTCTCCGGAACGGAAACGAGAAGTCAAGTCAAAGTCAGTGTCCAATCCATAGTCTCGGTAAAGACTTACCCAATTCATAAATGCAGATTTTGCACCGGTGCTGTTAAAATTAACTTCTGTCAAATCATCATTAAAATATTTATCTCCGGTTTGCAAAAGTAAAGTTTCAAAGAAACTTATTCCTGTTGAAATACCCGCGTTTGTACTATCGCTCTCCCTAATACCTACAGTAAAATTGTTCTTCTGAAGCTCACAAAGCACCTTGTAAAATTCATTCCATGTTCTCGGCACGCTAAGACCCAACTTTGCTAAGATGTCTGTGCGATAAAACATCATTTGAAAGTCCTGCGTTACCGGCATAGCATATATTTTGTTCTTATAAGTGAATGGTATCCATGAAGATTCCGAGAACTGTTCGAAGAATTCATTATCCTGTGAATACAGATAATCCGTCAGGTCAAGCACCTGTCCTCTCAAAGCAAGATCAATCGGAACATCTTGAGTAACAGATACCGAAACATCCGGTTCACAACCCGCCAAAATCGCTTCTGTGAGTGTGGTTGTTGAAATTTTAAAATCCACCGCTATACCGGATTGCGGAACAAACGAATTATCAATTATCTGTTTCACAGATTGGGCTTGGTCTCTTCCTAAAGTGCACCAAACGGTTATAGCCTTTTGGCTTGTGTCAGTGAAATTGTAATCATTGGAAAATGATGAAACAAATCTTTTGAATTCAAATGACAGGGACTTAAAAAAGCCACAATTTGCTTTCGGCTCTTCGCTTGCGGGAGACATTAAATAAATACTGTCCAATTCAAGCGGCAGATTGTTAAAATCATAAGTTTCGCCCGCATAAGACTCAATATAGCTTTTAAAAGTAGAAAGTTCGGAAACTATAAGGCGCGGGTTCGCTGTAAAGCTATCAATCAGTCTCACAAATTTTTGTATAAAGAATATTTTTGGATTTTCTTCCCCCATTATATTTGATATACCCTCAGATATTCCCGACATTAATTTGCGGGCAGCAGATAATTGATCAATCAAATCGGGAATTTCTTTTTGTATATTGTAATCTCTCTCGGAATCCGGCGTAGCACTTGTGACCATTATTATCGATTGATATATATCATTAAGATTGTTTACCGAACTGTATATATCACTCAATATCGTAGCCATCGGACCCGTAGTAGCCTTTAAGGTAATAATGTCACCCGGCTTCAAGAAAATACGGTAAGGTTCGTTGTCCCCGAAGGTTGATATTTGCCAATCCCCGTCATATTTAAATCCGATACTTTTTGCTTCTTTAAAAGGCAATTCGTTGTTTATGTATAAAGTACGGTAAGTAGTGGTTCCAACCGTACCGTTCTGTTTTGCCCTAAAGCGAAGAATATATAAACCCGCCTCAGCATCATCCGGCACCTTCCATGACGCCCACTGACCGTTAGTCTGCCAATAATCTTTTCCGAAGGAATTTACTACCCTTCTTGAAGGATCGGACGGTGACATTCCCGCATTAGTACTGTCGATAGTAGCGGCTAATGTACTCTCACTTTTTTCAAATGCGTCCTCCGCCTCAATAATGCAGTTTTCATCAACATCGTTATATGAACTGTTGGATTCTAAGTATGTCTCATAATTCTGAACAGAGGAATCATATCTCC
Organism: Ruminococcaceae bacterium UBA6842; assembly: GCA_002451855.1. Taxonomy (GTDB): domain Bacteria; phylum Bacillota; class Clostridia; order Oscillospirales; family Acutalibacteraceae; genus UBA737. The sequence continues at coordinate 20,410 of DKDS01000048.1, forward strand.
CCAAAACAATTTTGCTTACATAAAGCGATTCTGCCACCCGTTTAATCTTAAGAGTATGAGAACCTTTTTCCAAATACACACGATACGGCTCCTCATATAGTCCTATGCTATTTTCTGCCCAGTCAAAGCGTTCATGAAACGCCTCTGTCTGTTCATCTCTTATTTCATCGCCGTTTTCATCTTTAACTCTTTCGCTGTATTTGTTGACCCATATGCGCGAGAATGATACTTCATCCAGTTCCTCATAGGGTAATTCATCATCAAAATTAAAGGAGAGTCTTATGGTTGACGAAGATTCGGCAATCGGTTCATAATTCAATCCAATATTATAAAATCCGGACTCAGAAACATCAAATTTAAAGTCGCAATAAGAATTATTTTTATCAACAGCCACTCTTTTATCGTTTATGCTTTTAGATATATCCTCGGATTTTTCCTGAAGTATTAAATTTTCGGTTGTAATATCTATACTATCTTGCGAAAAATGAGCATCTTTGTGCTCAGATAAATACGCCGAGTAATTTTTACCCGACTCATATGTAACTGCGGTGTAAGCCGTTTTTTCATTTTCTGCCTTGACATTTAAGCATGAAAATGCAGACACAGTCATCAGGGCAGCAATTAAAACAGCCGAAATTTTCTTATTATACAAAATGAACCCACCTACCGATTTCATACAATTAAAACTCAGACTAACAAGGGAAATTTCCTCTTTTGCATAAGCAAGAAACACTAACCAATTTTTGCCTTTTAATAGTCGAAACGCTTAAAATATTGCTTATGCAAATCGTTTTGCTTAATGTATATTATACATATCTATTGCAAATTTGTCAATGTTTTTATTATAAAAAATGTGTATTTTTATGGTTTTTAAATTTCTTTGCTGTGTTTTTATAAATATATATTGTTTTTTATTTGGCGGTGTGTTATTATCTTGTAAATTTAATATTATATTCAGGGGGAAATAAAATGGAGAATTTTTATAATATACCGACATTAAATCCCGCAAAGGGAGCCGGTGAAGAAAATTTGTCAATTATAAGGCGGGCAATTAATATCGCCAAACTCAACTCATTCAACGGAATTAAGCTTCCGTCCGGCGAATATGAAATATACAGCAATGAATCACTAAAACTATACAAAGATATGCTTGACGGTAAATTTTCTCCGCTTGATTACGATAGAATTAAAGATTTAGCCACCGAAAATATTGCTTTCAAGCTTAACGGTTTCGAGGACTTTATTTTCAGCGGAGATAACACTATACTGAAATTTGATGGCCTTATAGCCCCATTTGATATAGATAATTGCAAAAGAATGCGTTTAAGAAGAATAACGATCGACTGGTTGCATATCCCGTATTTTACTGCAAATATTTTGTCGATAATTGAAAACAACATTCAAATTATGCCTATCGACAGCCGAATTTCCGGCAATGAACCGATAGTCTCTATTCAAAACACAGATATTAATAGCGGCGTTCCCGGCGGCAATGCAGTCTTTGAAAATGTTTCCAATATTAAGAATTACGATGGAAAATACAGTCTTTCGTGCGATGCGGCAGAACAATTTGCCACTTCAGATACACTGATATTAAGACATATTTATAATTTTGCTCCCGCAATACATATATATCGCTCTACAAATATCACGATTGAAGATGTGACTGTGAAAGCAGCCGCTGGTATGGGTATAATAGGTCAAAAAGTCAACAATTTAAACTTGTACAGAGTAGCTGTAAAACCGGGTAAAGGAAGGGCTATGTCCACAAACACAGATGCTGTACATCTAATAAACTGCAGTGGCTTAATAAATATAAACACTTGTCATTTTGAGAGTTCTGGAGACGATGCGTTAAATATTCACGGATTCTACCATATTGTAGAAAAAATCGCAAATTCCCGCATTTATACAAAGCAACCTCAAAATTCACAAGATTATATTGATGTGGTTTTTGACAAAGACCACGAAATCGAATTTGTAAATTCGACCACCCTTATCCCACATTATAAGGCAAAAATTATTAACAGCGGTTTCGACAAGAATGAAGATATGTATTTTATAGAATTATCTCCCGATGATATAAAACATATTAAAATCGGAGAATATATTTCAAGTGCCACCGAAATTGCCGCATTGAATTTTGAAAACTGCGTTGTAAAAAATCTAAGAGGTCGAGGTATGCTTATTCAAACCCGTAATGTAAAGGTAAGAAATAACTTATTCGACTCTTGCACCGGAGAAGCCATACATATATGCACTGAAGCCGGTTGGTATGAAAGCGGCTCAACAGAAAACATAAAGATTTATGAAAACCGATTTATAAATTGCGGCTTCGGAAAAACAAAATACTGCGATGCCGTTGCAGTTGTCACTTCAACAGATGCACCGATTCAAACCCCCGGTGTGCATAAAGACATAAAGATTTTTGGAAACAAGATTATTGGTAAAAGCAAGCCTTTCCTCATCACATGTGCGGACGGAGTAGAAATTATTAACAATGAAATAGCATGTACAAAAGAATGCGAGGTAAAAGAAAGCATAAACATCGTAATAAAGAACAATAAAAAATTAAAATATGACGATGCGAATTCGCACAGTTTTATTAAAAAATCTATTGATGTATCCGAAAAAAGATAAAGCTAATGCTGTTTAAAAAACAAATAGTTTTTTATGCTATTTAAAATTATAAGATAAAAATTTTTTCAGCACCTCAAAAGCCCTTAAATAAAGGCTTTGGGGCGCTTTTTTGTTGCCCGAATCCAAAAAAATCCCCAAAATTTACTTGACGGAATTTTGTTAATAAATATAATTTCAAGGCAAAGTTAAGAACCGCTGAATTTTCGATGTGGGAGGTGATGTATTTCAATGCGTCACGGCGTTTTTTACTATGAAAAATATGAAAAAATTTATTTATAAAGGAGGTCATAGTATGACTATTAAAAAATTTAATACGCCTACGGTTTCAAGCAAGATAGGTATATGCGGTCTACCTTTAAGGGTAGATACCTATTCGGTATGCTCATTCGGTTGCACATACTGTTTTGCTAATAACAGAGAAATTATGAAAGCCTCGGATTTTAAGGTAGCAAACTTAAATCACCTTAGGAAAACTCTCGAGCGTATACTGGACAAACACGAAATTGATGAAAACAGTCTTTTGGATAAGCTCATTTCGGAAGGTATTACCTGGCACTGCGGAGGTCTGTGCGACCCGTTTATGCCATGCGAGGAAAAATATCATATAACCTCGCAGATGATAGATATTTGCAACAGGTACGGTATATCAATACTCTTCTCAACTAAGGGAAACAGCGTTTACGGTGCAGACATCCGACCTGATTTACACAGCTTTCAATTAAGCGTATCCAATATATCCGACAATAAGCAGTGGGAGCCTAATGTTCCGAGTATGGAAAGCAGGTATAGGTTTTACCGCGAATTAAAATCCAAAGGCTTTAAGGTGGGTATCCGAATACAGCCGTTTATACCTGGTATAACCGATACGGATATTATAGACCTGTTCCACGACGCTGACTTTTTTACAATAGAATCCGTTAAAATAGTTCCGCAGGATAAGGAGTACAGGCAAAAGCTTACAGAGCTGCTTAATATACCTATAAGCGACTTTAAGTTTTCGGGACTTTACAACCTAAAGTCCGAATTAAAGCTTAAGTATTATAAGCCCTTTATTGAAAAGCTTGAGCTTTACAATATCCCGTTCAGCATTGCGGATAATGACTTAAGGAGTATAAGCAAATCCAAATGCTGCTGCGGAGATGTACTTATTAAAAAATCAACGGACTTCAATACAACGGCGTTGCTTAAAAAATACGGCAGTGATTACAGCTTACAAAATGTTTATGATGAAATAGGCTGTTACGGAAATTGCAGTTGTAAAAGCTTATTTGCAAGCAACAGGCAAAAGGATGTTATAACCGTTTTGGACTTTTTTAAGTCAAACATAAACAGTATTAAAAACCCTGCCGGAAAACCTTTTCAGTACATACCCGAAAACGACAGCTTTTATAAGGGTTACATTCATACCAATCCTGAGAGTATACCTCAGTAAACCTATTCTCGGGCAGACATGAAAAAAGCTTAAAGTAGTTATTGTTTAAGACGGCTTCATTTTGTTTACACAAAATAAATCCGTTCAATAAAGATTACAGAGGACCGGAAAGCAAAAATGCCGCAAGCCCCTTAAACAGCGGATTTGCGGAACTGCGGGATTTCAAAAATTTAAACAAACTCGTAGCAAAATTTAAACAAAGAAGGGTGGTGACAGCGATGAAACAGGAAACCACATATGGAAAGAAGGTGCATTTTGAAACCAAAAAATACAGTGTTCTTGATAAAGCTTCGGGTGAAATAACAGAGCGTAATTTTATAGAGAAGGTAATATCTCCCGACCTGATTGACATAGGCTTTGTAAAGCTATGGAAGGGTTATCTTACCGAATTTCTTAATAACTGCAACAGGCAGGACTGTAAGATACTTGCTTTTCTTTTATCTAACACAAACAGAAGCAACTGCATAGAAATAACCCAGCGTGAAATAGCAAGGCTGCTGGGGCTATCCCTGCCGACTGTAAACAAATCCTTAGCCCGTCTTAAAAACCTCAACATAATCCGCAATTCAAGGCAGCTTATAATGTTAAACCCAAACTTTATAGCCTACGGTAAATACAAAACAAGGAGCAGACTGCTTGAAATTTATGAAAAATTATAATCCGATATGTGAAGCAAGGCAACCGCATTTTTGCGGTTGCCTTGCTTGGTTTTAAAAAACGAATAAAACAAAATATTATTTATTAAACCTTTGTCTTTCGAGAATACACTCGGTAACACGGTCTGCAATCAGCCCTCTGTCGCGCTCGGCGTAAAATTCAAGCATCGGTTTAAGCTCTGCCGTAATTTCCTTCTCGGTAAACTGCGGAATTTTCAGTTGTTTGCCGAAAAGCGCTCTCGCAGTGTTCATCTGACGGTTAAATGTTGTACCGAACGGACGGGCAATTACCGACTTGATAAGTCCTTTAGGCTCAATATCCATAGGCGAAAACTGCGTGTTAGAAAGCAATCCCGCACCGTTATCAAATATCGGGCAGTAATCAAAGCTGCCGTTTTTTTCAAGCACAGCAATATTGTTAAGGTGTCGGTCGTCATTAAGAAACAGCGCGTCCGCTTCAAACAAAAGGGTCAAATATTCGGGGAATTCCTTAAGACCCGTAAACTCCGCCGTTGCCGTTGCCAAGTATTCTATCCGCTTTTTATCGCTCGGCAGACTTGTCAATTTATCTTTAAGGGAAACTCCGAGCCGTCTTGAAAAAAGATGGCTCAGCGTAATTATCGACTGACCGCTTTTTAAAAAGCTCTCGCTTGAACATCCGGTTCTGTCTCTGCCGTGAACATTAAGTCTTTCCATTTGATATTTCGCGAAAGAAAACGGTGTGTCATCACTTATATTACTTTTTTCAAGCAGTTTTGAAATAAAGGTCTCGGCAAGCGCCTCGTAACCGAATTGATCTAATTTGTACCATTTATTCGTCTCTTTATCGAACCATTTTTCCTGATTTCCCTTCGAGGAGGTTTCCGCTACCTTTTCATTGCTTACAAGCTTTACGGTCATTTTATTACCTCTGTTTTTATCCATTGCTCATCCTCCGCCATTCTGCCGCCTGTTTTCTTTATTATTTCAAGCGGCTCGTACCTGTCAAGTCCCAATGCCTCCAGATATTCTCTTATACCGCTGCGGTTCTTAGGAACACAGCGTTCCTCTAAAAAGCCCTCAAAATCCCTCCAATCGGGAAATAAATTATTTCCAAATGCGGTTTTTACTATATTATCGGTATAATTCTTTACGGAAAGGGACTTATCGCTTAAATCTGCGCATATTTCCGTACACAGTACATTTTTGTCATAAAACGCCATATGCAAAAGCTTATGACCCATCGCCTTTTTCTTAACCGAAAATTCTTTAAACGAAAGGTGAGGTGAGATTACGATTTTTTCTCCGTCATAACAAAGCTCTGCTCCGTTATCGTTAAGCTTTAATTCCGTCACCCACCTTGTAGGCAGTGAAATCTTATATGTTTTGGCGTTTCCTCCGGCAGTGCCGCCGGCTGTCCCGACAATAATTTTCGCGTTTCGTTTTTCCATACCATCACCACGAATATATTACCATATTCGTAACGAATAGTCAATGTTTTAAAAGCTGTCCCGCGTCATCAGGCGGTTCTGTTCAGTCTATGTAATAAATTTTTTAATAACACTCGGGAACACCAAGGTCGTTAGCGGCTTCCATCTTAAAACGGTTAAGGGCTTCGCGAGCCTCAGGTACTGCATTCTTGTTTGCCATGATTTTTTCTCTCCTATAAAAATTTCTCTTTGCGTTTGCATTAGTATTTTGCGTTGCAAAACAAATAATATTATAGGTAAATTATGCGTTTTTTGTAATTTTTTATAAATTCGGAGGCCTCATAGCTTCGGGAGTCACACTCGGACACATTCTGCGCAAACTCAACCGCAGATTTCGATTAAATTTCTAATTTTTATAACATAAATTTTCACCACCTTAGAATATTAAAAATAAAAAAATCCTGTCCTTATTTCAAAATAAAAACAGGATAAAAATATTATGCCGTTATTATATTTTAAAAATCCAAAATGTCAAACAATTCGGAATGATAAGACCTTAAAACAAACCTACTCTATATTCTTTGTTGCAATAATATCAGTTCCGAATACATTTTCTATTACCGTATCGCCTATATGTATCGGAGCGGCAACACTTTTCGCGCGAATAAGCTTCATAGCGTCAAAAATTTTATCTTTAGGTATCGGATTTTCCGTCTTGACGCTTACCATAATATCCTCACGGTTATCCACCCTGACTGATGAAGTTACGGTACGGGTAGGGTTGGTACATTCGTCTATGGCGTATTGCTTGCCTTTAGGGCAGCTGTTGCCCGTAACGGTTATATTATTGCCGTTAATTTCCACTTTGAGCGCACAGCCGCGCGGACAAATTATACAGGTCATATCTCTTGTCATTTTACTTCCTCCAAGCTGACTGTTATTTCTTCATTTGCCAAAGCCAATTTTTCCGGTTTCAATACTATCTTTTCCAGTTCTCCGGGCGCCGCTTTCAGCCGCACGGCGGTTGCAAGAACTTTGTTTCCCGAGCTTACGGTATATTTAACCTTTCCGAACGGCTGCGATACCCGCAGGAACAATGCTACATCATTTTTTTCGTCTGCGTTTATCCGTTGCGGCAGAACATAACGCACGCCGTTACCTGCCCTTGTGATTACCGTTTTGCCGCCATTTGCACCGTTCAGTACATAGCTTGCGGCGCCTTTGCCCGCAATTTCAGCCTCGTCCGACACATAATCCACAAGGTCATGCACCTGCAAAACATTACCGCAGGCGAAAATACCCTCTGTCTCGGTCTGACGGTTTTCGTCAACCTTAGCCCCGCTTGTTATATTATCTATCGGAATTTCGGTATTTCGGGTCAATTCGTTTTCGGGAATAAGACCGACGGAAAGCAACAGAGTATCGCACGGTATGTAACGCTTTGTTTCCTCAATTATATTGCGTCTTTCATCCACCTTTGCAACAGTTACTCCCTCTACTCTGTCTTTACCGTGAATTTCCGCCACGGTAGTGGATAAATAAAGCGGTATACCGAAATCCTCAAGACACTGAACAATATTTCTTTTAAGTCCGCCGGAATACGGCATAAGCTCGCATACCGCCTCAACCTTTGCGCCCTCAAGCGACATACGGCGTGCCATAATAAGTCCTATATCTCCCGAACCTAATATAACGACCCTCTTACCGACCGCATAACCCTCGCAGTTCATCAGCTTTTGCGCCGTGCCCGCGCTGTAAACTCCTGCCGGACGGGTTCCGGCAGTGTTGAGCGCACCGCGGCTGCGCTCGCGGCAGCCCATCGCAAGAATTATAGCCTTTGCCTTAATTTTAAGCAGACCTGCGGTGCTTTGCGCCGTTACAATTTTATCGGGTGAAATATCCGTTACCATGGTTTCGCAGTACGTCTTTATTCCGCGCTCCGCCACCTTTTCAGCGTAGACCGCCGCGTATTCGGGACCTGTAAGCTCTTTCCCCAACTTATGAAGTCCAAAGCCGTTGTGAATACACTGCTTTAAAATTCCGCCGGGCATTTCCTCTCGCTCTAAAATGCAAACATCGGTTACGCCGCTGTCATATGCCGCGGCTGCCGCCGCCATTCCCGCGGGTCCGCCGCCTATTACTACTATATCGTGATTTATCATTTCTTTTCCCTCACAGTCTGCCTGTCACAGTATTCGATTTTCCGCCTTTTTTGGTTATCTCGGTCATAGGTTTGCCCGTTTCATTTTCAATAAGCCGCATTACATAAGGCATACAGAAGCCGCCCTGACATCTTCCCATTCCCGAACGGGTACGGCGTTTTACCCCATCAACATCAGTTGCAGCAGGGTTGCGGTGCAGTACGTCCAATATTTCACCCTCACTCACCGTCTCGCAGCGGCATATAATTCTGCCGTATGCGGGATTTTTCTTTATATATTCATCCTTTTCTTCATCACTCATTTTTCTGAAAGCGTGAGTATCCTCGCGATTACCGTTAAAATCGGGGTTCTCGGTCAATTTAAGTCCGCTTTTTTCAAGCAGCTCCACAATATATTCCGCAATAGCGGCAGAAGAGGAAAGTCCCGGCGAATCTATCGCCGCGGCGTGTATAAGTCCCTTTACCTTGTTCGATTCCTTTATAATAAAATCGCCGTTTTTCTCTGACGCACGCACGCCTGAAAAAGAGGTTATTACCGCACGGGTGTTAACGCTCGGTACGCTTTTCTTTGCAAGCTCGGCAACAGTCTTAAGCCCATCCGCCGTAGTTTCGGTATTATCGGGTGTTTCCACCCTTTCGGCAGTAGGTCCTAAAAGAAGATTGCCGTCTGCCGTGGGAGTTACCAAAATGCCCTTACCGTTGGCAGTCGGCACTTGGAATATCGTGTGCGATACAGTCTTGCCTTCATTTTTATCAAGCAACATATATTCGCCGGCGCGGGGTATTATTTCAAAGAATTTATCCCCTGCCATTTCGGCTATTTTATCCGCAAATCCGCCGGCGCAGTTTACAAGATACCGCGCGGTTACTTGTCTGCCGTCCGCTGAGCATATTCTGAAGCCGTTCTCTGCCCTTACTATTGCCGTAACCTCGTAATTCGTCCGAAGCTCGGCGCCGTTATCCATAGCATTGCCCATAGCCGCAATAGTCAGAGCATAGGGGCAGATTATTCCGGCATTAGTCACAAGCAGCGCTTTTGTAACCTTCTCCGACAAATTGCTTTCAAGCCGCCTTGCTTCTGTTCCGGAAAGAATATCCATACCCTTTATTCCGTTTTTCAGTCCGCGCGCATAAAGCTCATCTATAACCGCGTCCTCTTCTTTATTAAACGCAAGCACCATTGAACCGTTGTTTTTGCAAGGCACATTAAGCTCCTTCGCCGCCTTATATAAAAGCGGCACACCCTTCGCATTCAGTTCCGCCTTAAGTGTTCCCGGTTCGGGGTCAAAGCCACCGTGAATTATTCCGCTGTTTGCTTTGCCGGCACCCATTGCAACATCGTTTTCCTTTTCAAGCACACACACGGAAAGATTATACCTCGCAAGTTCCCTTGCGGTTAATGCGCCCACAACACCTGCTCCTATAATTACTACATCAAACATTTTTTACTCCTCCACAGCAAAAACTATATTTTCAATCTCCGAAAGCCCCGATACATCCATATCTATTCGTTTATCTATTACAACATTAAGCCCCACGTTGCCCTGATTTCCGCTTTTCGGTGCGAAAATCTGGTATGTAAAACTCTCAGGAATCGTTTTTTCAAGTTCTTTTAAGACCTCGTTCACCTTATATGCGTTATCTATTTCAATGTAAATGACCTCAGCCGATTTACGCTTGCGCTCAAATCTTGCAAACAAAACTATTGTGGATAAAAACAGTGCCGTAACCGCTACCGCTCCCACATAATAGCCGTAACCGAGCGCCACGCCTATTGTGGCGGTTGTCCAAACTCCGGCGGCGGTTGTAAGACCGGTTATCATATTGTTGTTTTTAAGTATTATCATACCTGCGCCCAAAAAGCCTATGCCGGATATCACCTGAGCAGGTATCCTGAACACATCTCCGCTGTTGCCTATCATATCGGCTACGAACATACTTGTCATACTTGTCATACAAGAACCGAGACAAACAAGAATATGAGTTCTCATTCCTGCCGTGTCTTGCCCGTTCGCTCCCGATAATTCCGCCGATTATAACAGCGGCAAGCGACCTTAAAACCGTGCTCAAAATCATTTGTTGCATAAAATCCCTCCAAAAAATAAAAGCGGGAAACAAACGGTTGTTTTTTTGCAACCCTTTGTTTTCCGCTCTCTTTGACTCCGCAGATATATTATATTCTAAATTTCATTCCACAATTCTCTTTTGCCCGTTGAGACCGCAACGGCTCCGCTTGACAATGCTTTCGTTACTTCCTGCTTTGTTTCAACAAGTCCGCCGGCTATAACGGGTATTTCCTGTCCGGAAAAAAATTTTAACGCTTTCGGTATTACCCCGGGCATTATTTCAATCAAATCGGGATCTGCGGTTTCAATCGTCTCGGAAATTGAATGCATACCCTTTGAATCGAGAATGAAAAAGCGTTGAACCGCAAGCAGTCCGCTGTCGTGCGCCGCTCTTATAAGCTGTGTACGGGTAGAAATAATACCGTCCGCGCCTAATTTCTTAAGCCAATTTATTCCGGATTTGTCTTTTCCTATTCCGTCAGCCAAATCGATATGTATAAAAACAAATTTTTCGTTTCTTTTTGCCTCGGCTATATCATCGGCAACAGTCATAATGTCCGCCCCGAGATGAAACAGAACCTCCGTATCGGATAAAACCGCATTTTTCCACCCGTGACGGTCGGTTGCCGCTATAATAGGTGTTCTTTCAAGCGCGTCTGTAACCGACTTATTCAATTCCTCAACCTCCTTTAAAGAACAAAAAAGACGCAAAGCAATAAGGTACTTTACATCTCTGATCTCCGACAGATATTATATCACAAATTTAAAAAGTATCAAGAGATCGGTTATAATAAAGTTTAAAATTATCTGTCATATATAATATGTCATTTCGCCAGCGTTTTCAAGCACCGCATCAGGCTTATCCTTTGAATATTTAAGAATTTCAGGCGTTGTTTCACCGCTCATAACAAGCACCGACAACACACCTGCGTTCAGTCCGCTTTTAATATCGGTATAAATTCTGTCGCCTATAACCGCAGTTTCGTTAGGTAAACAGCCTTCCTTCTCCATAGCAAGCCGTATCATAAGCGGTGAAGGCTTACCGATAACAAACGGTCTTTTCCCCGTAGCGTTATAGATCATATCGCACATACTGCCGCAATCCGGAACACTTCCGTATTCGGTAGGGCACACATAATCGGGATTGGTAGCAATATACGGCAAATCCTTGGTGCAAAGCATTTTAGATATATCGTCAAGCTTTTTAAAGGTAAGCTCGGTATCAAACCCCATAACTATACATTCGGTTTTTTCGGTATCCTCGGTTATTTCAAAGTCATTTTCTCTAAGCTCCGCTTTTAATGACTCCGTTCCGCAGACATAAAGCCTTTTACCGTAATAATTCTTTTTAAGATACCAAGCGGTTGCCTGCGACGATGTGAGAAAGTCCTCAGCCGTTACCTTAACGCCGAGCCGATAAAGCTTTTCAACATAAGCATTAACACTTTTTGATGAATTATTGGTTATAAAAAGGTACTTCTTCCCTGCCTTTCTTATTGAAGAAAGCAGCTCCCCGGTAAAATCGAAAAGCTTATCACCTATATACAGTGTGCCGTCCATATCAAAAAGAAAAAGTCTTATATTTTCAAAACGCTTATCTAACATTCGGCGATTTCCTCAAAAAATTCCGATATTCCGAGATCCCAGCAAAGCCGTGACAAAACATATTTATCCCTGATATCCTTAGTAGCCGCAAATGTCATAGGAAGAATTTCAGGGTCAATTCCGATTTCCTCTGCTGTCTTGGGGCAGTGAATTTTATCAAGTATGCTTTCTATAAGCTGCGGTTCGGGTATTTCCTCATTTATAACGGCAACTATTTTTTCCCAGTTGTCAATTATAATTCCGAGCCTTTTTAAATGAGCCCTTGCATCATATTTCTTTTCTTTCTTTTCAAGAGCAATCATAGTGTCTGCGCCCTTTCCCAAAAACGCCCTTAATTTTTCTTTGTAGGTTTCATAATCGAAATCGGATACATACCGTAATGCCTTTTCTCTATCGGGTTTAACGGTCTTTATCCTGTTATACAGCCTTGCCGCGCAAAGCGTGCCTACGGCGCACTGAATACCGTGGGTTGAAACGGGTGTGCCAAACTCCAATCCGCGCATATCCCAAATATGAGAGAAATAATGCTCAACTCCGGACGCGGGGCGGGACAAACCCGCATAGGTCATTGCAACGCCGCCGATAACAAGTCCCTCAAAAACGGCTTTAACGGCAGCGTCATCACGCTTTAAAAGCCCATCCGCATTCTGGACACATTTTTTAACGGCGCCGCGTATCATCTGAGCAATTTTCTCACAGTAATACTCTCCGGTAATAATATTGCTTATACGCCATTCGGCAATCGAGATATACTTTGCAAGCATATCTCCAAGTCCTGATATAAGCGCCTTTTCAGGGGAATTTTTAAGTATATCTATATCACCTATTATAGTGTCCGCGCATTTATCAGGCAAAGAAACCTTTAAGCCGTCCATCGACATAGACGAGGTGGCGGAGGCGTAACCGTCCATTGACGGTGCGGTTGCCACTATGATATACGGTATTTTACTGCGAAAGCTTAATATTTTGCATATATCGTTAATAACACCGGAGCCGGCTCCTATCAGAATATCACAGGAATTGTCAAAGTGCATAACAGCAGAGCCTACCGCAAACTCATCAGGTTCAAGCGCGGTATTTTGAAAAATATACGAAGAAAAAGAAACAGAATTTTCACGGAGGATTGAAACGACCTTTTCACCTGCCGCTTTATATGTATTTACATCTGCCAAAACAAATGTCCTTTTCGCGCCGTAGTCCTTTATGATCTCAGGCAGTCGCTTTATTGCCCCGTTTTCGACTATTATATCGTCAATGTCCGCTATGTGCTTTTTACCGCACGGGCAGTTTGAAATTTCAAATTTATTTTTCATACCCTTGATCCTCCTTAACAATTACAGCAAACCAAGTTCGACCTGATTAAAAAGGCGTTTCTTCGGCAACAGCCGATCAGCGCAATAACAGCTGTCTTCCGAAATGCATCATAACAGATTTGTCCGCTCACTAAATTTACCCCGAAAAAACAAAAAAGACGCAAAGCAACAAGGTACTTTACATCTCTAATCTCCGAGTTTATTATAGCATACGGTTATGAAAAGTCAATAGCCAAAAATTATTTCACTCACAAAATTTGCGCTTTTTTCAATGATGTGTTGCAAGAATCAGAAAACCTCGCCTAAGGATAAAAATAAACGGCAGGAGATTTTCAATCAAGAGGGCGCATAGGGGGATTATTGTACTTTGTGTTTTGTTGCACACTGTTTGAGGCGAACCTCAAACGGAATGGTCGTCAGCTTTTCGGTATTCCTAAGCCTTCGGTAAATTCCGCATCGTTATCGATTTGAACACATTGTATCTTAAATGAGAGCTTCTTTACCAGGCGTTCATATTGCGCTTTCACATAACAGGAAACTCCATTCGTCACTTTTTTCTATCCTTTATAAAACATCTGTTGTAAACCCACACAGTCACTTTCGGAGATATTTTTCGGTTTGGTTGACAAAAGAAAATCCCTGTGCTACAATCAAGCGTAGCAGGCTTTTGCGCCTTATATGCCGCAGACGCCGCGTTTTTAAGAAAGCAGGTAATAATTATGCTTCAATATCACATTTATCCCGGCGGTTTAAAACGGATACTCACCTTCAGCTTTGACGACGGTGCTGAAAATGACGCCCGTCTTATATCGCTTTTCGACAAATATAATCTCAAAGCCACATTCCATCTTAACGGCATCAGTTATCTCGGAAAAAACGCCGCCGAGAAGGAAAAAGTAAAGAATGTATACCGCAGCCACGAAATCGCCTGTCATACGCTTTCACACGGCTGGCCGTCGAGGATGCCCGCCGCGTCGCTTGTAACCGAAACGATGAGGGACAGAGAAATTCTTGAAGAAATTGCGGGATACCCCGTAACCGGTATGTCTTATCCGAGCGGCTCTTACAACGGCGAAGTGATTTCGGTTATGCGCGCTTGCGGAATTGAATACTCGCGGACTGTAAAATCAACAAACGATTTTTGCCTCCCCGACAATTTCCTTGAATGGCATCCGTCCTGCCATTTTAAAAACGCTATGCCCCTTGCGGAAAGATTTTTGAGGGATATTGATACTCAGTGGACAAATCCTCTTTTCTATATTTGGGGTCACAGCCACGAAATACGCTCCGAGGAAGAATGGGAGCAAACGGAAAAGCTGCTTGCGCTTTTATCCGAAAACGATAAAATCTGGTATGCGACCAATATTGATATTTACAATTATATTTCCGCGCAAAGGATGCTTAAAATATCCGCCGACGAAAAGGTCTTTTATAACCCCACCGCCACCGATGTGTGGGTCGAGAGAGACAAAAAGGATATTATTAAAATTCCCGCGGGACAGAAAATAATTATTCCCCGTTAGACAAAAATTATATCGGTTTGAGGTGAGCGGTACGAACGAAAAAATCAAAAAACTCGGATTTGCCGAAATTATTACGGCTGTTTCTCTGCTTTGCGTGGGAACCTTTCACGAATATATCTCCTGTTTTTTGAGCGTGGCTATGCTTATATATATAATTGTAAGGGCTGCGACAAAGAAAAGTATGCGGTTATTTATCAATATTACATCCGTTTCCGTATTTTGCATCCCGCTTTTTTATGCCCTCAGCATATTTTGGGCGATAGATGGCGGTATGGCGGCAATAGGCGTGTTTAAATATCTGCCGGTATTGCTTTATCTTTTGATATTGATGCAGACGGAAAGCTCGGACAGTATAATATCCGCTCTGCCTGTTTTGGCTGCGGTAACTACCGTGATTTCCGCAATTTGTATGTATATTCCTGTTCTTAAGGATTATTTTTCGGTTTCGGGGCGGCTCTGCGGTTTTTTTGAATACCCGAATACATACGCGGTTTTCGCGCTTGCCTGCGAGCTTATTGTAATTTCAAGGGAAAAATACCGAATATGGGATATCGTAATGCTTGCCGTAACGGTTCTTGGGATTTTGCTTTCGCAAAGCAGAACGGTTTTTGTGATTTTTGTAATTTCCAATTTGGTATTGATACTCGTCACAAAAAGCAAAAAAATCAAAATCATCACCGTTTCGGCGGCGGGAGCCATAGCCCTCTCATTAACGCTTTATATCACGGTTTCGGGCAATTCCGCAATTTTGGGAAGATTTGCGGGCATATCGCTTGGTTCAAGCACATTTTCGGGCAGACTTTTATATTTCAGAGACGCTTTGCCGCTTATTTTAAAGCACCCGTTCGGGCTTGGCTATATGGGCTACTATTATGTCCAGCGTTCGGTTCAGACCGGCGTGTACTCGGTTATGTATGTACATAACGATTTTTTGCAGATTTTGCTTGATATAGGCTGGGTTCCGGGACTTCTGTTTATTGCGGCGGTGTTTAAAGCGATTTTCTTCGGCAAAAAGCCCTTTTGCAATCGGGTAATTCTGTGTTCGATAGCTATGCACTGCTGTTTCGATTTTGATTTGCAGTACATTTCGGTATTTATGATAATGCTGCTGTTTACCGACTTCCGAGGCGGTAAGGAAATAACCCTTAAAAAAACAGATATTATATCGGGAGTTTGCTTTTTAACCTCTGCCGCGTGTATTTATTTCGGTATTGCGCTTGCGCTTTCTCACTTTAACCTCCATAAAGCGGCGCTTTCAATGTATCCCTTTAATACGCAAAGCGAGCTTCAGCTTCTTACGGAGGAGAAAAACAAAACCGCAGCCGAGAATATGGCAGACGATATTTTAAGCCGTAATAAATACGCCGCCCTTGCGTATACGGTAAAGGCACGAAACGCCTTTGCAAAGGGTGACTTTAAAAAGGTTATGGAATATAAAAACGCAGTGCTTTTGGTAGCGCCGTTTTCCTATTCGGAGTACAGGGAATACTGCAATATGCTTGTTACGGGCGTTACGCTTTACAAAAAGGCAGGAGACGCGGAAAGCGCAAAAATATGCTTTAACGAGCTTAAAAGGGTAGCCGACGAGGTTCATAATATAAAGGACAGGCAAAGCCCGCTCGGACTTAAAATTGCAAGCCAGCCCGTGACCCGTCTTTCGGAGAAAATGGAAAGCTATATCGCAAACGGCGGAGCTGTAAGCGATTAAAAAAATACAGTATGACAGTTTATCAAACGCGGACTGCTTTTTTGCGGTCCGCGTTTTAACATTTAGGCTCCCTCGGAATAAGATAGTAACAGAAGTCTGTCTTGGGGGGAAAAGCAAATGGGTCTTACAAAAAGCTCGGTAGGATACAGCGCGGTTGATTCGGGGCTTGTTATAAAAAAGCGTTCCGAAAACGATAAGGTAATAGCCCTTGCAGGCAACCCGAATGTGGGTAAAAGTACGGTTTTCAACGCCCTTACGGGGCTTAATCAGCATACGGGAAACTGGCCCGGAAAGACCGTGGCGAACGCCCAAGGGTACTGTGCGACCGCAAAGCACGGCTGTGTTTTTGTGGATATACCCGGAACATATTCTTTAATGGCACATTCGGCGGAGGAAGAGGTTGCGAGAAACTTTATCTGTTTCGGCAAGCCCGACGCGGTAGTTGTGGTATGCGACGCAACCGCGCTTGAAAGAAACCTCAACCTTGTTTTGCAGACAATGGAGGTCTCCGACAGGGTAGTGGTGTGCGTAAATCTGATGGACGAAGCCGCACGCAAGGGCATAAGCATAGATTTAAAAAAGCTTTCACGGATACTCGGCGTTCCCGTAGTCGGGACATCGGCACGCAAAAAGAAGACCCTCGGCGCACTGCTCGACGCCGTAGACTGCGCATTGGAAAAAGAAAGCAAACTTGACTTTAAGATAGATTACCCCGACGCGGTGGAAAAGGCCGTAAATATCGTTGAAAAGGAAACACGCCTTGCCGTAAAAGACCCTCGAAGGGCAAAATGGCTGGCTTTAAAGCTTCTTGAAAATGACCCCTCGCTTACAAAGGAGCTTACCGCCCTTGCAGGCGATGAATTTTTAAACAGTCCCGCGCTTTTTTCCGCCCGTTCGCGGGCGGAGGAGCTGCTTTCTGAAAACGGTATAACAACCGATAAGCTTAAGGACATAATTGTCTCCTCAGCCGTGGAATACGCCGAAAGGATTGCGGATGAAACGGTAACCTTTAAAAACCCGAAATATGCCGCCTTTGACAGAAAACTTGACCGTTTTCTTACAGGCAAGCTTACAGGCTACGCCGTTATGGTGGTGCTTTTGGCGTTTGTCTTTTGGCTGACGGTTACGGGGGCTAATTATCCGTCTGAAATTTTGTCCTCGTTTTTCGGAAAAATCGAGATACGCCTTGACGAGCTGTTTATCCGCCTTAACTCGCCGGATTGGTTAAGGGGTGCATTGGTATCGGGCGTATGGCGTGTGCTTTCATGGGTGGTTTCGGTAATGCTGCCGCCGATGGCGATATTTTTTCCGCTTTTCACCCTGCTTGAGGATTCGGGGTATCTGCCGAGAATTGCCTATAACCTTGACCGCCCCTTTAAAAAATGCAATGCCTGCGGAAAACAGGCGCTCACGGTTTGTATGGGATTTGGCTGTAACGCCGCGGGGATAGTGGGCTGCCGAATAATAGACTCGAAAAGGGAGCGCCTGCTTGCGATACTTACAAACAATTTTGTTCCCTGCAACGGCAGGTTTCCGCTTCTTATTTCGGTTATAACTATGTTTTTTATCGGCACCTCGTCGGGCGTTGTTCCGTCCCTGCTTGCCGCCGCGCTTTTAACAGGCGCCATAGTTTTAAGCCTTGCCGTTTCAATGCTTGTGACCAAGCTTTTGTCACTTACTGTTTTAAAGGGCGTTCCGTCCTCCTACACACTGGAGCTGCCGCCGTACCGCAAGCCTCAGATAGGAAAGGTCATAGTCCGTTCGGTTTTCGACCGCACGCTGTTCGTTTTGGGGCGTGCCGCCGCCGTTGCCGCTCCCGCGGGGCTTATAATCTGGATTACGGCGAATGTGTTTATAAACGGTCAGAGCATACTTTCCCTAATGTCGTCGGCGCTTGACCCGATAGGCAGATTTATGGGACTTGACGGAGTTATACTGGTTGCGTTTATTTTAGGCTTTCCCGCCAACGAAACGGTAATTCCGCTTATGATAATGGCGTATGCGGCGTCCGGCACGCTTACCGACCAAACGGGTCTTGCGGAAACATTCAGCTTATTTGCGGCTAACGGCTGGACGCCCGTTACGGCTGTAAATGTAATACTCTTTTCGCTTATGCACTGGCCCTGCTCCACGACGCTTATTACAATAAAAAAGGAAACGGGCAGTATAAAATGGACGCTCCTTTCGGTAATTATCCCAACGGTGTGCGGAGCGGCGCTCTGTATTGCTGTAAATCTGCTCTCTAAGCTCATATTTTAGTCCTTGAAATAAACGGAAAAACAGGTATAATATAATAAGGCAGTTAAAAAGTAAGGTGATACGCTTTTAATGACGGATAAATTTTTTGTTACCGACGCGCACTGTCATATATACCCCGAAAAAATCGCCGCGCGGGCGATTGCGGGTACGGACGGGTTTTATCACGAGCATTCTGTCGGAAAAGGCACTGCGGACGCACTTTTAAAGGCGGAAAGCTCGGGCAGGGTAGACCGTTTTATAGTGCAATCCGTGGCTACCACGCCGCATCAGGTAAAAAGCATTAACGAATTTATCGCGGGTGAGGTTAAAAAACACCCCGATAAATTTGTGGGGCTCGGCACTCTGCATCCCGACAGCGCGGATATAAAGGGCGATACCGAGCATTTGCTCGCTCTCGGTCTTAAGGGCGTAAAGCTGCACCCCGATATTCAGGGGTTTAAGATAGATGATTACCGCTGTCTTAAAATATACGAGCTTTGCGAGGAAAACCGCCTGCCGATACTTATGCACACGGGCGACAGCCGTTATGATTTTTCAAACCCGAACCGTCTTTTGCCCGTGCTTAAAATTTACACGGAACTTACCGTGATAGGCGCACATTTCGGCGGTTGGTCTATCTGGGAGGAGGCAAGCCGCAAGCTGTGCGGCACGCCCAATCTTTATGTGGACTGTTCTTCCTCGCTTCCTTATCTTAAACGGGAAACGGCAAAAGAAATAATAAGGCGTTACGGTGCGGAGCGTGTGCTTTTCGGAAGCGACTACCCGATGCGGCCGCCCGAAAGCGAGCTTGACGCATTTTTATCTCTCGGTCTTACGGACGATGAAAATGAAATGATACTTAACAAAAACGCCTGTAAAATTTTTAATTTGGAGTGACTTTTAATGAACAAGGATACCATTTGCGTACAGGGCGGCTACACCCCCGAAAACGGCGAACCGAGACAGATACCGATAATTCAAAGCACAACCTTTAAATACGCCACAAGCGAGGATATGGGCAAGCTATTTGATTTGGAGGCGAGCGGTTATTTTTACTCGCGCCTGCAAAACCCGACCTGCGACAGCGTGGCGGCTAAGATCTGTCAGCTTGAGGGCGGCACGGCGGCTATGCTTACCTCCTCGGGTCAGGCGGCTTCCTTTTACGCAATTTTTAACATAGCCTCCTGCGGCGACCATATTGTTTCTTCCTCCACAATTTACGGCGGTACATATAATCTCTTTGCCGTAACTATGAAGAGAATGGGTATAGATTTCACCTTTGTTTCGCCCGACTGCACAAAGGAAGAGCTTGACGCCGCTTTCCGCCCGAACACAAAGGCGGTTTTCGGCGAGACAATAGCCAATCCCGCGCTTACCGTGCTTGACTTTGAAAAATTTTCTTCGGCGGCGCACCGTCACGGCGTTCCGCTTATAGTTGACAATACCTTTGCAACGCCCGTAAACTGCCGCCCGTTTGAATGGGGCGCCGATATTGTCACCCACTCCACCACAAAATATATGGACGGTCACGGCGCCGCGGTAGGCGGCTGTATAGTTGATTCGGGAAAATTCGACTGGACGCGTTATCCCGACAAATTCCCGGGACTCTGCACGCCCGACGAAAGCTACCACGGCATAACCTACACCGAGCGCTTCGGTATTGCCGGCGCGTACATAACAAAGGCCACCGTACAGCTTATGCGTGATTTCGGCTCGGTTCAGTCGCCGCAAAGCGCTTTTATACTCAATTTGGGTCTTGAAAGCCTGCATATAAGAATGGCAAGGCACTGCGAAAACGCCCTTAAGGTTGCAAAGGCGCTTGAAAACGACAGCAGGATAGCAAGGGTGATATATCCGGGACTTGAGGGCGATAAGTATTACGCCGCCGCCCAAAAATATATGCCGAACGGCACTACCGGCGTTGTAAGCTTTTGCTTAAAGGGCGGCAGAAAAGCGGCGGAAACATTTATGAAAAATTTAAAGCTTGCCGCTATTGAGACCCATGTTGCGGACGCGAGAACCTGCTGTCTGCACCCCGCGAGCAGTACCCACAGGCAGATGACCGAGGAAGAGCTTACCGCCGCCGGAGTTCCCGGAGACCTTGTAAGATTTTCCTGCGGACTTGAAAGCGCCGACGACCTGATTGCGGACATAAAGCAGGCGCTTGACTGTACGGAAGCAGAGTAAAAGATGCCGATAAAAATACCTAACGATCTGCCTGCGGTAAAAACGCTTAATAACGAAAACATATTCGTTATGACCGAGACCAGAGCCATAACGCAGGATATACGGCCGCTTAAAATTCTTTTGCTTAATTTAATGCCTAAGAAGATTGAGACCGAGACCCAAATATCAAGGCTTTTGGGCAACTCTCCGCTTCAGGTGGACCTTGAATTTTTGCATACAAAAAGCCATATTTCAAAAAACACGCCCGCCGAGCATCTTTTTACCTTTTACAACACCTTTGAGGATATAAAGCACCGCACCTTTGACGGTATGATAATCACCGGTGCGCCGGTTGAGAAGCTGCCGTTCGAGGAGGTTGAGTATTGGGACGAGCTGTGCGAGATTATGGAATGGAGCAAAACCCATGTTCACAGCACCCTGCATATCTGTTGGGGCGCGCAGGCGGCGCTTTATTACCATTTCGGCATAAAAAAATATCCCTTAAGCCAAAAGCTGTTCGGTGTGTTCGAGCATAGGGCGGACTATAAGAATTCAATACTTTTCCGTGGGTTTGACGATGTATTTATGGCGCCGCACTCACGCCACACATATTTTAAGGCGGAGGATATAAGGGCTGACGGCAGGCTTAAAATACTCGCTTCCTCAAAGGAAGCCGGAGTATACGCCGTTTCCACGGACGGCGGCAGGCAGATTTTTATTACGGGACATTCGGAGTATGACGCAAACACGCTGGCGGACGAATATTTCCGTGATTTAAGGGCAGGCGAGCCTATCAAAATCCCCGAAAACTATTTCCCGGGAAACGACCCGACAAAGCCACCTGTTGTTTCGTGGCGCGCGCACGCAAATCTGCTGTTTTCGAACTGGCTTAACTATTTCGTGTACCAGACCACGCCGTATGATATTAATGATATAAAATAAACGGTATGCCTTACAGCATACCGTTTATTTTTTCTCCGTTTCGTCGGGAACAGCTATTTCACCGTTGATTTTTTCAAAATCCCTTATACATTTTCTTATCAGATAATTGACCTGACCGTTGGCGGAACGCCCCTCGTATTTTGAGATATAGTGAAGCTTGTAATGTATATCCGGATCTATTTCCAAGCCTAAATGCTTATTGTTTTTGTTTCTCACATTATCACCCAAATCTTAATATAAGTTGATTTTAAGATATTATTGTGTTATAATGCGAGTAGTATACTTAAACCAAGTATACTAATTGTTACAAGAAATTATATTTCTATCTTCCCGTGCTTTTCTTCATATTTTTCTATTGCGTCCCGTATCAGAATTAAAATTTCGCTGTTTGCACTGCGACCCTCATAATCCGCAACAATATGGAGCTTATTAAGCATATTTTCGTCAATTCTGATTGATAGGCTCTTGATAGCCACAAAAACACCTCACCCTAAATCTATCTTCCCGTGTTCTTCCTCAAATTCCTTTACACGCTTTTTAAGGTACTGTTCGATTTCCTTATTTGCGCTCCTGCCCTCCGACTCCGCAATATATCGGAATTTCTTAAATAAAATTCTGTCCACCCTGAGTGTATACCGCAATAATTTATCTTCCAAAATACTCACCTTTTTCAGTATGTGCTGTTTTAATTATAAAATAAATATTGCTTTCGTGCGAAAATGGTGGTATAATGGCGTCATTATGACGAACAAAAGATGTTAAAAATAGTTTATTTGATTTCCTGCTCCAAGCTTTCAAATATTGTATCGTTGAAAAACTCCGATACGGGAATATCCAATCCGTCGCAGAGCTTTTTGACCGTTATTACGGATATATCTCTTCTTCTGCCGTCAAGCATACTGTAAACCGTTGACGGCGTAACACCCGAAAGCGTGGCAAGCTCGTTGGGTTTGATTTTGCGCTCCCTGCACAAATTTTCGAACCGTTTTACTATCGCGTCTTTTATTTGCATTTTTTTCACCCATACAAATACTACAAAATATTCCGCATGGGCGTATACGCACTTGCGTAATTGTAGAAAATTGGTTATAATTAGTATACCAAGCTCAATGCGATAATATAGGAGGAGTATATGAAAATTGCGGTAATCGGTTCAAGGGGACTTAAGGTAGATGATTTGGGAAAGTACCTGCCGAAAAATACAACGGAAATAGTATCGGGCGGCGCTAAAGGTGTGGATACAAGCGCTAAGGAATACGCCGAAAGGCATAATATAAAGCTTACGGAATTTTTGCCCGAATACGAAAAATACGGACGGGGCGCGCCGCTCAGGCGTAATCTTCAGATAATCGGGTATGCGGACGAGGTTTTGGCTTTTTGGGACGGCTCCTCGCACGGAACAAAATATGTGATAGATAATTGTAAGAAACAGAATAAAAAGGTTACTGTGTATATTGCAAACCGTTGATTGTATTTAAAAGGTTTAGGTAGGGAACATCATTTGTGTGTCCCCGACTAAAGTTTTGTACAAGGGGTTTCAAAAGGGGTTTTACCCCTTTGCCATTGGGCAAGCAGTAAATAGAGACTGTAACTTATGGCTGTGCAATTTCCTGCTTGCCGCAGGGGGGTCTTAGGGGACCCCACCCACGGGTCCCCTAATGTTCTTTGCATCCTTTCTTTCAATAAAGAAAGGATGTGCCCGCACGGCATGAGTGCAACAGATTAAAGCAAAGCAAAAAGCTATAAACCGGCGTTAGCCGAGCTAAGGCTTAGAAAAGTACCCTGCGTTAGCAGAGCAAAAGCTTGTTATAAGCAAATTCGCAGTCGTAAAATCTGTTATGTCTGAATTTAAACTATTTACCAAACAAAAAGCACCGCCGCGGAGTACCCCGTGACGGTGCTTTAAAATCAGTTTTAAAAACTTACGCGTTCTTTTCCTCTTTTTTGCCGGATAAAACCACATTGGTGATTATTCCGAGAATAAGCGCACAGGCTATCGAGGTTATTGTAACCTTTCCGAACGATACGGTAAGACCGCCTATACCGCAGATAAGAATTACGGCTACCACAAAGAGGTTTATGTTATCGTTAAGGTCAACCTCCTGTATCATCTTAAGACCGGAAACCGCGATAAAGCCGTAAAGCGTTACGCAAACGCCGCCCATTACGCAGTTCGGTATTGTTGAAAGGAATGTTACGAACGGACCGAAGAAGGAAATTACTATTGACAATATGGCAGTAGCAAGTATTGTTACAACGGAAGCGTTGCCGGTTATCGCAACACAGCCGACCGATTCGCCGTAGGTTGTGTTCGGGCAGCCGCCGAATACAGCGCCTACAATAGAGCCTACGCCGTCTCCGAGGAGGGTTCTGTGAAGTCCCGGTTCCTCAAGAAGATCCTGTTCGATTACCGAGGAGAGGTTTTTATGGTCGGCGATATGCTCCGCGAATACAACGAACGCAACCGGAATGTAAGCTACCGCAACCGTAGCTATGTACTGACCGTTGATTTTGCTGAGTCCCTTTGCGGCCTCGAAGAATGTAAAGTCGGGTACCGCTACTATGCTCATATTCTTGAAAACCTCAAAGTTTATTATCTGAAGCGCCTGATTGTCGGTAGCAATTCCTATAACGGTGAATATCGCCGCTGCGGCATATCCCGCGAGAATTCCGATAATAAAGGGAATAAGCTTAACCATTTTTTTGCCGTATACCGAGCAGATGGTTACTACCAAAAGGGTTATAAGTCCGCACACAAGGCACACAAGCGGATTTGCAACCGAATTACCCTTTGCGTCAAGCACCTTACCCTTTGTTATATCGCTTACGGCGTTTGCGGCAAGGGACAAACCGATGATTGAAACTGTCGGTCCGATAACCACTGCCGGCATGAGCTTATTAACCCAGCCTACTCCGACGAATTTTACCGCTATTGCGATAATAACATATACAAGACCCGCAAAGGCGGCGCCGAGTATCAAGCCTACATATCCTGCCTGAGTGGACGCGGCACCCGCAAAGGCGGCGAGCATTGAGCCGATAAACGCAAACGACGAGCCTAAGAATACAGGGCTTTTAAATTTAGTGAAAAGCAGATAAACTATTGTTCCCACGCCTGCGCCGAAAAGCGCCGCGGACTGTGACATTCCGTTTTGCACAATAGTAGGAACAGCTATCGTTGCCGCAAGAATCGCGAGAAGCTGCTGCAAAGCAAAAACTATTACCTTGCCAAAACTCGGTTTGTCTTTAACACCGTAGATTAGTTTCATTTTTACTTCCTCCGTTTTAGCACCATGAGTCTCTCCTCTTTCGGTGCTTTTATTTTATATAAAGGCCGTAAAGCCGTTTATACCTCATAAAGCTCCGCCGCCGTTATTTCGTCATACGGCGGTATTTTAACCGCTATTACCTCAGATTTTGAGGTCGGGATATTCTTTCCTACATAATCGCCCCTGATAGGCAGTTCCCTGTGTCCTCTGTCTATAAGCACCGCAAGCTGTACCGATGCCGCCCTGCCGCACTCCATAAGAGCGTCAAGCGCCGCGCGCACCGTTCTGCCGGTATACAGCACATCGTCCACCAAAACCACACGGCGGTCGGTTACGGAAAAGGGAAGCTCCGCTCCGTGAATTACCGGATCGTCCGATATTACCGACAGGTCGTCCCTGTAATATGTAATGTCAATCTCTCCGCACGGGACTTTTACGCCCTCTATATTATATATGTTGTCCGCAATGATTTTCGCAAGGGATACCCCTCTGCGCTTTATGCCTATTATGCAAAGATTTTCGGTTCCGTTGTTCTTTTCAAGAATTTCGTGCGAAATTCTTTTGAGCGCGCGGGTGACCGCCGTTTCGTCCATAAGGGTTGCCTTGAACTTTTCCATAACGCTCCTCCTAAGGCATAAAAAAAGCCTGCACACGGCAGGACATAATGGTATACATATATATACTGTGTTTCACTGTCCTTGCCGGCATCCCGTACCGTCTTAAAGGTTTCTTCGAACTACTATATCACACTTTACGGCGTTTGTAAAGCCCCAATTTCACAAATATTAATATTTTCTTAATACACGCTATATTGTGTTTATTTTGGAAGTTTTTGAATAAATCCCCCACTTTTGGTATAAAATAGTATTGTACAAGCTGTATCCCACGCCACTTTGCGTCATTTTGTAGGATTGCACAAGCTAAATGTTAAAAATTGTCAATTTTTTCGGGCTTTAAAAGGTTACACGCTTGTAACCTTTTTGTAACCGCCTTGTAATTTGTGCGCATTGCACAAAAACTGTGTTTTCAACCGCTTTGACATAGTGTGGTTTTTTGTATATAATAGCAAACGAATTGAGAAATCAGTTTCAAAGGAGACATTTGATGTTAGAAAAAATAAAAATTCGATTGTCCGAAATTTTATTTTCAAAACAAACCCGTGTAAAGTGTATCGCAGTGCTTACCGCCGTAACTGTTGCGGTGGTTTCCCTGCTCGGACTTTCGATAAACACCGTAAATGTATTTGACGGTGAAAAGAATTATGTTGTCCGCTCGCTTAATCTTAATGTTTCGGGCGTGCTTTCGGGACTTAACCTTAAGTCGGACAGGTATAAGATATTACAGACCGCCTCCGAGGGTCGTATTACCTCTGTTAAGATAGCCTATACATTTCCTGTTTTTATAACAAGCGGCGAAAATGTAATTGAGGTTGAGTTTTCGGGCGGAACGGTTGCCGACGCACTCGCTTTGGCCGGCTATACCGCGGATGAATTTGATATGGTACAGCCCTCGCTTGATACCGAAATAACCGAAACCGCTTATATCGACTACACCGATATAGAATATGTAAACGGAACCTATACCGAGGTTATTCCCCACGGTGAAGAGACGGTGTATTCCTCCGCTCATGCGGCAGGCGTTACAAAAACCGAGGACGGCGAGGACGGCTTAAAGCAGGTAGCTTATACCGAAAAGCTTGTAAACGGCGTTTCCTCGGAAAAAACAGTCACGGGCGAAGAGGTTTTAAAGACTGCTGTCAACACCAAAACATTAGTAGGAACAAAAAAGACCGCCGCGGTAAAAACAGCGGCTAAAACCAGCGCAACCGTTAAATCGGTTTCCACACTCACACCCTCTTCACCGATAGAGCTTGACGAAAACGGCGTTCCGCTTCATTACAAATCAAAAATCACCTCACGGGCGACGGCATATACCTACACAGGTCATAACTGCGCCACGGGCGTAGCCCCCCAGCCGGGTTACATTGCGGTCAATCCCAAGGTTATACCCTACGGAACCAAAATGTATATAAAAACCGCCGACGGCAGTGTTATATACGGCTATGCGGTTGCGGCTGATACCGGCGGATTTATTAAAAACCACCCGACGGGCGTTGACCTGTTTATGTCAAGCAAAGCCGCCTGCGTAAGCTTCGGCGTGCGCAATGTGGAAATCTATATTCTTGAGTGATGACGGTATACAGAAGAATGCGGGACTTAAGAGAAGACAAAGATATAAGCCAAGATAAGATGGGAACGGTTCTGTCCTGCAGTCAGCGTGTTTACAGCAACTATGAACGGGGAGACCTTGACATTCCGACCGAGACCCTTATTAAAATTGCGGATTTTCACGGCGTGTCTGTGGATTATCTCTTAAACCGAACCGACAATCCGGAATTAAACAAATAAAAAGCAGACGGTTTCCCCGTCTGCTTTTAAATTTTTACCGTAAAATCAAGTATCCTCAGTCCGTCCTCCTCTATGGCGACGGCCTTTTTGTACTCGCCGAAGCCTATTCTGCGTGTATTTTCGTAAGCCTTTGCTATTCCGAAAAGTCCCGAAAAAAAGCAAACCGCAACGACAAAGGAAATTGAAAACGACCGTATAAACACTCTTTTAATTTTAATCATTCCTTTTTTGTTTTATGTAAGCGAGTTCATAAGCTCCGCCAATGCGTCGCCTACCATCTGAGCCGAATAATGCGCCTCCTCCACGGTGTTTGCGTCGGTTCCGAATTCTATAAGCAGCGAACCTTTTGTAAGACTTTCGTTATAGTTGTTTGAGGTAAGATTTATCGGTCTCGCAAGGGTGGGGTATTTTGTTTCCAAAACCCTTTGCAGGCGTACCGCCAGCTTGAAATTTTCCTGCCAATTTGGGAAATTTGTAACGCTTCCGCTTTGCGAGCCCATTACAAGCATAACCTGCGCCGCCTTTTTTCCGCCTATTTCGGTTACAAGCTTTACCTTGTCGCTCTCACCCGACGCCACGGCGTCGCGGTGCAAATCGAGAACTATTTTTATGCTCGGATACTTTTTTAAGTATCCGTTTATTGTTTTTGCCGCCCTTGTATAGCTGCCCGTATATTTCGGGTAATCGTGCTCGGTCGTATCGTGCAAAGTTTTTATGCCTGCGGCGTTAAGCTTGTCAGCCACTATATTTCCGACGCTTACCATATTTTTTTCGGTGTCTCTTGTTCTCGGGGAAAAGGCGTCGGTATAGCAATCGGCATCCTCGGTCATATAGGTTTCGGTTGTATGCGTGTGCATTATAAGAACCTCGGGAGCGTCCGTTTTTGCTATTTTAAAGGAAAGCGGAGCCTCAAGAAACGATTTTATATTGATTTCAAGCCCCGACATATTTTTTACATAAATATTGTCATAAGAAAGCGCCGCTTTATAGGGCGAAATATAATTGCTTATGATTTTTCCCTTGACATTTCCGGAGGCAGACGCCTCTACCGCCTCGCTTGTTTTCTGTTCGGACGAAACGGGGGCGGAGGCTTGTTCGGTCTCACGGGCTTCCTCGGGCTTTAACGATTCGGTTTCCGATACCGTGCTTTCCTGCGTATCTTGCGGAAGCGCCGCCGCAATGCTGCCTGCCGAATTGTTTAAAAACATACCGTAAATATTATATCCCAAAAGCACCGTGCTTATCAAAAAAACGCCGGCAAGCCTTGCTATGCCCAATTTGTTTCGCATATTTTCGCCCCCTATACGAGTTTATGACGGGGGAAAGCTTTTTAGACCAGTCCTGCTATTATATCGGGCTCTATTTCGGGCTGTAAAAATTCGTTTAAGGAAAGCGAAAGTATTTCGCTTATCCTGTCGCACAGCAAATCTACATCCTTCGGTGTAACGAACATTCCGCTCTCGGTTTCGGGCATTTTTCCCGTAAGACTGTATGCCAGCGAGTCTGCATCCGTAACGGTGGGAACTCCTACCGCCGCAACCGGCACGCCTATCGTTTTTTCGCTTATTTCGCTGCGTGAATTTTTGACCCCCGAGCCGGGGCGGATCCCCGTATCGCACAGCTGAACCGTTTTAAAAAGACGGTCCGGTTCCTTTGCCGCAAGGGCATCGATTACTATTACCGCCGCGGGCTTTACCGTGTCCGCGGCACATTTTATAAGCTCCGCCGCCTCAATTCCCGTTTTACCGAGCACATCCGGCGTTATTACCGCCACGCTTTTAAGACCGGAAAGACCTATGCTTTTCGCAAGTCGACCCGAAATATGCCGTGTCGCGAGTATTTTTTTAGCCGTAAAGGGTCCCACCGAATCGGGCGTTATTTCCGTGTTTCCGAGCCCCGCGACAAGCACCGTTCCGTTTATACCGTTAAGTAAGCCTGAAAGCGCCTTAATAATTTCTTCCTTAATTCCGCCGAAATCGGCGATTTTATTTATATCGGGAAATTCCGCGGTGATGTATGTTCCGCAGGGTCTGCCGAGGATCTCCTCGCCCTTTTTTGAGGTGATTCTTATAACCGTGGTTTTAACATCGCCGTTTACGGCTTCTTCCTTTTCAATTCCGCTGTCCTTATCCGAAATGTCGGTCTTTATTTCAACCGCAAGGTCTGTCCGTACCGTACCGACGCCCTCCTTTGTCTTTATTACTATAATTTTTTCCTTTTTCTATCAACTTTATTCTTATGAAAAAGTTGAAAATTTCCTTTAGATGTGTTATACTGTATAAGATTATTAATATATATATTATACTATATATAAGGGTGGTTTACATAATGCCGATAAGCTCTATTAACGACATATGGTCCGCCGTTTGTGAGGAATGTAAAAAAACCATTTCGGAAGTTGCTTTTAACTGCTTTTTAAAGGATCTTGTTCCGGTTTCTCTTAACGGCGGCGAATTTGTTGTCTCTATCAACAACGAATATATGCGAGGAGTTGTTGAGCAGAACTATACCGAGGTTCTGCAAAAAGCGCTTAAAGCCGTAATGGGAATAGATATGCGCGTTAAGATAATTTACGAGGACGACGAGGAAAAAATCATAAAGGCCGAGCAGTTCAGCGACGGGCTTACCTTTGAGGATTTCTTTACCTTTTCAAATTTCGTTGTAGGCTCTACAAACAGGTTTGCCCACGCCGCCGCGCTTGCGGTGTCAAACAATCCTAATATAACCTACAATCCGCTTGTTATATACGGTCCGTCGGGCGTTGGTAAGACCCACCTTATGCTCGCCATTAAAAATCAGATAAAGAAGAACTTTCCTTACAGAAAGATTGAATATACACGGGGCGAGGATTTTACAAATCAGCTTATAAAGGCATTGCAGGACGGTAAGCTGGGACTCGGCACAATAGACGATTTCCGCAACAAGTACAGGGGCGTAGATGTTCTTTTGATAGACGATATTCATTTTATCGCGGGCAAGGAACAAACCCAGGAGGAATTCTTCAATACCTTCAACACCCTGCTTCAGAACAATAAGCAGATAGTGGTAACGCTCGACCGTCCGCCGAAAGAAATAAAAACCCTTGATAACAGAATTCGCTCCCGTTTTGAAAGCGGACTTTTTGCGGATATTACTCCGCCCGATTTTGAGACCCGTGTGGGAATTGTAAAGAAAAAGGCGCTTCAGCTTGATATGAAGCTGGACGAGCCTATTGTGTTTTACATTGCCGAGCATATCAAGGTAAACACCCGTCAGCTTGAGGGCGTGGTAAAGAAACTTAAAGCATATGTATCAATTCAGGGCAGACCCCCAACAACCGCGGTGGTGGGCGGATTTATAAGAGATATTATAAACGATACACAGCCCGAACCCATAAAGATTGAAAAGATTATTTCCGAGGTTGCGAAAACCTACAATGTATCGGAAAGCGATATTCTTTCAAACAGAAGAACGCAGGCGCTGGCTCTTGCCCGTCAGGTAGCTATGTACATAGCAAGGGAAACTACCGACCTTTCATATAAGGCGATAGGCGAAAGCTTCGGTAAAGACCATACCACCGTTCTTTACAATGTAAACAGGATAGAGGAATTTCTAAAGGACAAGCCCTACGAAAAGGAGCTTGTGGACGATATTATAAAAAACCTCACAAGCGAATCCTATTCCTTCTGAGTTATCAACCGTTTTAAACTTAATTAACAGCGAAGTTATTAAATCGGGTGTTGAAAATCCTTTAAGGCTTAAATTACTAAACTTTTATCCAATTGTGATTTAACAACGAAACTTGTCCTTACAAAGCCGTTTTCAGACCTTATTAACCGTTTTAACACCCCTTATTATTACTGTTATTTTATAATTTTCTTTTAGGAGGAAAAAATATGATAATTTCCGTTGAGCGTTCTTCTTTGCTTGACGCAGTAACACGCTTACAGAGAGTTGTAAGCTCTAAAACCTCAATGCCCGTGCTTGAGGGAATACTTCTTTCGGCCGAACAGGGAAAGGTTACACTTATTGCCTACAACCTTGAAATGGGAATGAGAAAGGAGATATACGCCAAATGCGACGAAGCCGGCGATATTGTTATAAACGCAAGGCTTTTAGGCGATATTTTAAGGCGTATGAATGCTCCGCAGGTCGTTATTTCCTCCAATGAAAAATTAGCGTGCAATATAAAGTGCGGCGAAGCCACATTTGACATAATGGGAATGGCGGCTGAGGATTTTCCCGAAATGCCGACGGTAGGCTCGGACAGAACTCTTAAAATAGACGGTTCTCTTTTATCCGAAATGGTTAAGGGCACATTTTTCGCCACCGCGCAGAACGAGGGCGCAAAGCCGATACTTACGGGAATAAATGTTACCGTTAATAATTCGGTTATGCAATTTGTAGCCATTGACGGATACAGATTGGCAATTAAAAGAGAGAATGTTGACATTTCGGACGATTTTTCATTTATATTATCGGGTAAAGCGGTAAGCGAGGCTGTAAAGCTTATAGATGAAAACACCGAAGAGGTTGAAATGAAGGTAGGGGAAAATCTTATCTCCTTTAATATAAACGGATACGATTTCATTTCAAGACTTTTAGAGGGAGAGTTTGTAAACTATCAGAAGACCATTCCGTCCGCTCATACTCAAAGAGTGGTTGTAAATACCCGTGAGCTTATTGATACCATTGAGCGTGTCTCACTTCTTATAAGCGAATCGTTTTCAACGCCGGTACGCTGCTATTTTAACGAGCTTAATGTGGTATTTACCTGCGCTACCTCTATGGGAAGAGCGGCGGAAACCTTTAATACCCAGCTTGAGGGCGACAGCTTTGAAATAGGTCTTAACAGCAGATACCTTTTGGATGCGCTTAAGGCGGTAGGAGACGAAAAGGTTCAGATTCTGTTTAACGGCGCTAACGCGGGAGTGCTTATTCTGCCGTTAGAGGGCAACAGCTTTACCTATATGATAATGCCGATGAGGTTGAGATAATGGATTATAAAAAGCTTTCCGTTAAAGAGGATTTTATAAGGCTTGACAGCGCAATGAAACTTGCGAGCGTTGTTTCAACAGGGGGGCACGCAAAGCTTGTTATACAAAACGGCGAGGTTAAGGTAAACGGCGAGGTTTGCACTATGAGGGGCAAAAAGCTGCGTTCTGGCGATACCTTTTATTATAACGGAAACGGTTTTGTAATAGAATGAGGGTTCTTGACGCTGAATGTAAGAATTTCAGAAACATTGAGTTTTTAAGCTCCGGAAGCTTTGACGAAATGAATGTCATATGCGGAGAAAACGCTCAGGGCAAAACAAATTTGCTTGAGGCGATATGGCTTTTTACGGGAATGAAAAGCTTCAGAGGCTCAAAGGACTGTGATTTTATCCGTTTCGGAGAAAATGCCGCGGTCTTAAAACTTAATTTTGAGGCGCAGGGCATAAACGAAGAAGCAAGGCTTGAAATAAAGGAGCACAGAACGGCTTTTTTAAACGGAAAAAAGCTTAAATCCGTATCTGAGCTTGCGGGAAAATTTAAGGCTATCGTTTTTTCACCCGATGATTTAAGTATTGTAAGCGGCGGACCGTCAAAAAGAAGAAAATTTGCGGACACGGCTATCGGTCAGCTTTATCCGGCATATATAGGAATTTTAAGAAACTATATGCGCGCCGTTACGCAGAGAAACAAAATCATAAAGGATTACAGATATGACGGCTCGCTTTCGGTTATGCTTGATGTTTTTGAGGATGAAATAGCCGCAAACGGTGAGAAAATAGTGGCTTTCAGAAAAAGATATTTAACCGCTTTAAATGAATTTTTACCGAGTGTATACGGCGGTATTTCGTGTGAAAAGGAAGTCCTTTCAACCGAATATCTTAAAAGCTGTGAAAATTTAAAGGAAGACCTTTTAAATTCAAGAAAAGAGGATATGTTTTCGGGCGTTACGGCTGTCGGTCCCCACAGGGACGATATTGAGTTTAAAATAAACGGCATTAATGCAAGGGACTTTGCCTCGCAGGGTCAAAAGCGCAGTGTTGCGCTTTCCTTAAAGCTTGCCGAGGCGGAGGTAATAAACAAAATATCGGGCGAATATCCCGTATTTTTGCTTGACGATGTTATGAGCGAGCTTGACCCCGAAAGACAGAATTTTGTTTTAAACCGCATTAAGGGGATACAGTCCTTTATTACCTGCTGTGACCCGTCAAATGTTAAAAACCTTAAAAAAGGTAAAATCATAAATATAAGAAACGGTAGGATTATTTAATGTATATACATTTGGGTCAGGGAACGGTTGTCCGTTCAAGGGATGTTATCGGAATATTTGACCTTGAAAGCACTACCGTGTCGAAACACTCAAGAAAATTTTTGAATACCGCGGAAAAAAACGGCGATGTAATAACGGTATCGTACGAATTGCCGAAATCGTTTGCCGTTGTAAGCGAGGAAAACAAAAAAAGCAGGGTATATATTTCTCAGCTCTCAACTTCTACCCTGCTTAAAAGATCGGGGTTTATAGATTCTTTATAGTGTGACAGGTTCGAGTCCTGTCACACTAGGCAAGTGAAAATACGCCGAAAATCCGCCGTTTTGGGCGGGTTCGGATTATTCTCACTTGCCTAAGATGAACTTCTCATATTATGAAAGGAATGTTTTTTTAAATGAGTAATGACATTACGGCGCCTGTTACGGAAAATTATGATGAAAATTCCATACAGGTATTGGAGGGACTCGAGGCGGTGCGAAAGCGCCCCGGTATGTATATCGGCTCTACGGGCGAGAGAGGTC
Organism: Ruminococcaceae bacterium UBA6842; assembly: GCA_002451855.1. Classification (GTDB taxonomy): domain Bacteria; phylum Bacillota; class Clostridia; order Oscillospirales; family Acutalibacteraceae; genus UBA737. The sequence goes on from DKDS01000048.1 coordinate 54,710, forward strand.
TTCACCATCTGGTTTACGAAATAGTGGACAACTCGATAGACGAGGCTCTTGCAGGCTATTGCGATAAAATACTTGTTGAATTGCTTGACGACGGCGTGATAAGAGTTACCGATAACGGAAGAGGTATACCCGTAGGTATTCATCCTCAAAAGGGAATACCCACAGTAAGCGTTGTATTTACAATTCTGCACGCGGGCGGTAAATTCGGCGGCAGCGGATATAAGGTTTCGGGCGGTCTTCACGGCGTTGGCGCGTCGGTTGTTAACGCACTGTCAAGCTGGCTTGAAGTAGAAATAGCCGACGGTAAGCATATCTATTTGCAGAGATATGAGTGCGGAAACATAAAAACCGATTTAAAGGTAATAGGAGATACCGAAAAAACAGGTACGAAGGTTACCTTTAAGCCGGATCCTACAATATTTACAGATACTACACGCTATGATTTTGATACCCTTTTATTAAGACTTCGCGAGCAGGCGTTTTTGAATGCCGGCATAAGGGTTGTTTTAAAGGACGAACGCACCGACGCGGATATTCCCGGCAGAGAGGAAGACCTGCATTTTGAGGGCGGTATAAAGTCATATGTTGAATTTTTGCTTGAAAAGAGCAAAAAGGACAGATTAAATCAGGATGTTATATATTTAAGCGGTTCCTCGGGCGACTCTATGGCGGAAATAGCGCTTCTTTGGAGTACGGGGTACGATACCAAAATTATGTCCTTTGCAAACACCATTCACACGGTGGACGGCGGTACGCACGAAAGCGCTTTCAAGACAAGTCTTGCCAGAGTTATAAACAAATATGCGAGAACCTTTAAGTTTTTAAAGGATAACGACGCCAATTTAAAGAGCGAGGATATAAACGAGGGTCTTGTGGCGGTTGTAAGCGTTAAGCTTACGGATGCGCAGTTTGAATCGCAGACCAAGGCAAAGCTCGGAAATACCGCGATAGGCACGCTTGTAAACAATATAGTTGCCGAAAAGATGATGAACTATCTTGAGGATCATCCGGCAGAGGCAAAAATTATTCTTGATAAGTCGATTGCTTCCTCAAACGCCCGTGAGGCGGCACAGAAAGCAAGAGAGCTGCAAAGAAATAAATCGGGCATAGGCGGCAAAACCAGAATGCCCGAAAAGCTTACAGACTGTATTTCGAGCGACCCGACAAAGACAGAAATATTTATAGTCGAGGGAGACAGTGCGGGCGGCTCGGCAGTAGAGGGCAGAAACAGCACCTATCAGGCTATACTCCCTCTTTGGGGTAAAATGCTTAATGTTGAAAAGGCAAGGGTGGACAAGGTATACGGCAACGATAAGCTAACCCCCGTTATAGTGGCTCTCGGCACGGGAATTGCCGAAAACTTCGATATAACAAAGCTTCGTTACGATAAAATCGTTATTATGGCGGATGCCGATGTCGACGGCTCGCACATCAGAACGCTTTTGCTTACATTCTTCTTCCGCTATATGCCGCAGCTTATTGAAACAGGGCATATATACTTAGCTCAGCCTCCGCTTTACAGGGTTGCAAAGGGGAAGAGATATTTTGACGCCTTTACCGATGAGGAAAAGGACAGATATGTAGCGGAACTCGGCGGAGACCCCGATGTTCAGCGGTATAAGGGTCTTGGTGAAATGAACCCCGAACAGCTGTGGGAGACGACACTTGACCCCGAGCACAGAACAATGCTACGGGTTACTATGGAGGACGCCGAAATCGCCGATCAAACCTTTACAATGCTTATGGGCGAAGAGGTAGAGCCGAGAAGAAAATTCATTGAAGAAAACGCGGTATTCGCGACAGATTTGGATATATAAAGGGGTGAGAAGAAATGGCAAAGCAAGAAAATGTGTATTGGCCGAGCGATGAAGAAACCAAAATCGTTCCGGTTGAAATAGTAGACGAAATAAGGGGCAGTATGCTCCAGTATTCAATGTCGGTGCTTGTAGGTCGTGCCATACCCGATGTGCGCGACGGTTTAAAGCCCGTTCACAGAAGAATACTTTACACAATGTTTGAAAACGGACTGACGCCCGACAAGGCGTACCGTAAATGCGCCGATACCGTAGGTTCGGTACTCGGCCGTTACCATCCGCACGGCGACGCCAGCGTTTACGACGCAATGGTGCGTATGGCACAGGACTTCTCTCTCCGTTATCCTTTAATTGACGGTCACGGAAACTTCGGTAACATAGACGGTTACCCCGCGGCCGCCTACCGTTATACCGAGTCGAGAATGAACAGGTTATCTCTTCATATGCTCGACGATATAAACAAGGAAACGGTTGATTTTCAGCCGAACTACGATAACCGCTTAAACGAGCCTGAGGTTCTGCCTGTCAGATTTCCGCAGCTCTTAGTTAACGGCTCTTCGGGTATAGCCGTAGGTATGGCTACCGAAATTCCGCCGCATAACTTAGGCGAAGTAATCGACGGTATGTGCGTCCTTATCGATAACCCCGAGGCTGATTTGCAGGAAATTTGCCAGTATATAAAGGGACCCGATTTCCCGACGGGCGGCATTATAATGGGCAGAAGCGGTATCCGCGCGGCTTACGCTACGGGCAGGGGTAAAATAACCCTCAGAGGCAAAGCCGAAATAGAGGAAACCAAAAACGGCAAATACCGCATAGTTATAACCGAAATTCCCTACAAGGTACGCAAAAAGGACCTTGTTAAGGCAATTTACGATCAGGCGGCGGACAAGAAAATCGAGGGTATAGAGGATGTTGTGGACTACTCCTCAAAGCGTGACGGCGGTATCAGAATTATCGTTGATTTAAAGAAGGATGCCAACCCTCAGGTAGTGCTTAACAAGCTTTACAAAAACACCGCTTTGCAGACCACAATAGGCGCAATTCTGCTTGCTATTGTAAACGGCAAGCCGCAGATATTAACGCTTAAGGATATGCTCCAAAACTGCATAGACTTCCAGTGCGATATTATCCGCCGCCGTACCGCTTACGATAAGCGCAAGGCAGAGGAGCGCGCCCACATATTAGAGGGTCTTAAAATAGCGCTTGACTTTATCGACGAGGTTATTAAAATAATCCGTTCAAGCAAGACTATACCCGAAAGCAAGCAGGCGCTGTCCGACCGCTTCGGGCTTGACGATATTCAGACCACCGCAATCGTACAGATGCAGTTAGGTAAGCTGTCGGGTCTTGAAAAACAAAAAATTCTTGACGAATTGCAGGAAAAGCTGGACTTTATAAAAGAGTGTGAAGCAATTTTAGCAAGCCATGAGCGTATACTTGATATAGTAAAGACCGAGGCTTTAAATCTCCGTGATAAATTCTCAGACGACCGCCGCACCGAAATTACCGATGTTGTGGGCGATGTTGATATTGAGGATCTTATCCCCGAGGAGCAGTGCGTGCTTACAAAAACGCAGAACGGCTTTATTAAGCGACTTCCTGCTGATACCTATAATGTTCAGCACCGCGGCGGCAGAGGAATCACGGGTATGACCACAAGAGAAGACGACACGGTTGAAAATATGTTTGTCTGCTCCTCGCACGATTACATTATGCTGTTCTCAAACCTCGGCAGAATGTACCGTATCAAGGCGTATGAAATACCCGAGGGCAGCCGTACCTCAAAGGGAATGAATATTATAAATATTCTGCCCCTTATGCCCGAAGAAAAGATAACCATTATTTTGCCTGCCTCCGAGCTTGACGAGGAGCGCTATATTACAATGGTTACAAAGAAGGGTATTATCAAGCGCACCAAGCTTTCCGAGTTCAGAAACACAAGAAAGAGCGGTATTATCGCAATATCCATAGACGATGACGACGAGCTTACCTTTGTTAAGATGACAAACGGGGATAATAACCTGTTTATCGCCACTAAAAAGGGTATGGCTATTCAGTTTAATGAAAATCAGGTAAGAGCTATGGGCAGAGGTGCCAGAGGCGTTAAGGCTATTACAATGAAGCCCGACGACTATGTGGTTTCAATGGAAATAACCGGTGACGACACCAAGCTTTTAACCATTACCGAGACAGGCTACGGCAGAATAAGTCCGATAAGCGATTACCGTCTGCAATCCCGCGGCGGTAAGGGTCTTACAAACTATCGTGTTGAAAAATACGGCGATGTTGCGGCATCACTTGCCGTTACGGGTGAAGAGGATATTATAATGATAGCCTCAAACGGCATAATAATAAGGATATTCTCGGGCGATATTTCCACCTTTGCCCGTCCTGCCAAAGGCGTTCGCGTGATGAAGGTGGGAGACGGTGAAAAGATACTTTCCGTCGCCGTTACAGAGCACAGCGACGAGGAACCCACCGTTTTACCCGAAACACCCGACGCGGACGCGGGTGTGGCAGAGGAAAACGGGGAAGAAGAATAAATATTTAAGGGTACAGAGGATAATTTGAGCGAGGTGTAAAAAATGGAAAATGAAAATTTAAACGGCAATGAAACCGAAAATCAGACTCCGCAGTATGAAGCACCGGGAGTTTCATATGCTCCGCCCTCCGGCTATGTTACCTTTGTACCCTACGGCTTTACCCCTAAAACCTACGAAGAAAAAAAGGGTATCAGAAAAAAGGGACTGATGATAGGCCTTTCCTTTATCATTCAGCTTTTTATATCAACCTTTTGGGCGGTCGGGTACTATTTTGTTATGAAAAGGCTCGGCTTTACAACCTTGAAGGCACAGCAAATAATAACGGAGCCTGCGGCGCTTCAGGTGGCGCAGATAGTTTTGTCAATCTTGCTTTTCACACTGCCGTATATTGTTATTTTTAAATCGTTCGGCGTTAGAATAGGGGAATTGATGTCCTTTAAAAAGCCGGAAAGAAAAACCGCTTTGCCGCTTTTCTTTTTGGGAACGGCGTTCTGCGCCTTTGCGAATGTCGCAACCTCGCAGGCAAGCCGAATTTTTGAAAGCTTCGGTATAGACTATAATGTCGATTTCGGCGAGGACCCGAAGGGCTTTTTCGGGTTTTGCCTTGCTTTTATATCGACCGTGATAGTTCCCGCAATGGTTGAGGAGTTCGCCCTCAGAGGGATAGTTTTAGGCTCGCTCAGAAAATTCGGGGACGGCTTTGCGATACTTGCCTCGGCGATACTTTTCGGACTTATGCACGGAAATTTCGAGCAAATGCCCTTTGCTTTTATAATCGGCATAATTTTGGGATTTGTAACGGTAAAAACAGGCTCGCTCTTGGTTTCAATGGCCATTCACGGCTTTAATAATTTTATTTCGGTCGCGTTCAGCTATTTTCTGGGTTCGGTTTCACAGTCGGCGCAAAATGTTATCTATACGCTGGTTTTAATGGCGCTTATGCTTGCCGGCATAGTATCAATCCTGTTCCTTGAAAACCAAAATGAGCTTTTCACTCTAAGACCGTCCGACACCGAAAGCCGCCTTTCAAAGAAAATGAAGTGGTTTTTCACTTCGCCCTGTATTATAATTTTCACTGTTTTCTGCCTTTTGGAATCTTTACAGTTTTTTATTTAGGTGGTTAAAATATGTTTAATTTCTATTTCAAACAGGATTTTTCGGGATTTGACCGCAGCGCCCTTTTGGCTGTAATGACTGCTTTTGTCATTTTTTCGGCTGTCGCGGCGGCGATAGGCATAGTACTTTATATTCTGCGCGCGGTAGGCATTTACAAAATGTCAAAAACCGCGGGGCTTGAATACCCGTGGCTTAGCTTTATCCCTGTCGCAAGCTCCTACACGCTTGGCAGACTTGCGGAAAAATACCGCAAAAGCCCTACGGAAAAGCCCTTTAAATACAGTATTTTACTGCTTGTTATGCATATAATAGAAAAAATTGTTGCGGTAGTATTTTTTGTTTTGTTCTGTTTTATATCGGTCGAAACGGTACGCACCGTGATAAGCGTTGCGATGTATGACGGCGAGATTGACCCTAATATGGCGCTTGCGCTTATTCCGTTTTTTGTGCTGTCGATTGCCGTGATTTTTACGGAGCTTGCCTTTGCGGTTATAAAGTACATAGCCTTATGGCGTGTTTATTCGCTGTTTGACGGAAGAAATGCGGTTCTTTATACAGTTTTGTCGGTGCTTTTCGGTTTCCTTGAGCCTGTATTTATTTTTGTTTTAAGAAATAAACAGCCGGTATATAACCCTTATGAACAGTAAATTTATGTCGGCGGCGATAGAGCTTGCGAAAGAGGCGGCGGCAGAGGGCGAGGTTCCTGTCGGCGCGGTTATAGTTAAGGACGGCGAAATCATAGCCTCCTCACGAAATATGAGAGAGGAAAAGCAAAACGCTCTTTCTCACGCTGAAATCGAAGCTATTAACACCGCCTGCGAAAAATTAAATTCATGGCGGCTTGACGGGTGCGAGCTTTATGTTACGCTTGAGCCGTGTCCGATGTGCGCCGGTGCAATAATCAACGCGAGAATTAAAACTCTTGTTTTCGGAGCGTACGACGGCAAGGCGGGAAGTATCGACAGCGTGGTAAGGCTTTGCGATTATCCCTATAACCACAAGCCTGAAATTTACGGGGGCATAATGGAAGACGAATGTACCGCCGTAATGCAGGATTTTTTTAAAAAAATAAGAGACAAAAACCTTTCTTTTTAAGACGATGGAAAATACCCTCCGTGTACACCTGTACGCAGAGGGTATTTTTGAACGGCTGAGAGCATTTTTCAGTGTTTTTTTGTGAAATTCCGTATATCGTCGGGACTTAAAACCCCGAAAAGCATAAGAAAAACAAGGTATACGGGCAGTGAAATCACGCATATAAGTATTATGTAAACCAAATTGCCCGTTACGATTTTTTTAAGCAGAGTTTCCGCAGTAAGGACGATAATAAAGGCACAGCCAAGCGGCAAGAAAACTTCTTTGACAAAATAAAGCCTTGCACGGCTTACCTTTAAAAGCCTGCCTACATTCAAGCCGCAGGTAAGCGCATTTGAAAAATACATTATCCATATAAATCCCCTGAGACCGAATATCGGCAGTAATATCAAAATTAAAAATATTCTGATTACGGAATCGGAAATTGCGGTGCGGAACGAAAATGCCTGTTGATCAAGTCCCTTTAAAATTCCGTCCGAAATGCTGTCGAGATACATAAGCGGCACTATGGGTGAAAGCGCCCTTAAAAGCTCGCCCACGGCAGGGTCCTTATAAAGCAGCATTCCTATTTCCCTGCCGGCGCAGAAAAAAACGGCGGCGAAGATAAAGGAAACAAGAGCGGTAAGCTTTAAAACATTTTGGGTGGCGCTCCTTACAAGTCCCTTTTGATTTTTTGCGCTCGCTTCGGAAATTTCGGGTATAAGCAGGGTAGAGACCGAGTTTAAAAGGGTGGACGGGAAAAACAGTATCGGCAGAGCCATACCCTTTATCATACCGAACTGCGAAAGGGCGTTACTGCCGCCGAACGGGTATTTTGCGAGATTTTTGGGTACAAGTATATTTTCGGCGGTTCGAAGCGCCGTGTTAAGGTATCTGCCAGAGGTAATGGGCAGAGCGATATGGAAAATTCTTTTAACCACGGGCTGCGGGGGTCTTGAATTTGCGGCTGTTATTTTAAGCTTTTTAGTATCGAACAGCCATATTACCCATAAAAGCAGGAAAGAGCATATCTCCGCCGCGCAGTCGGCAAAAAGCACGGCGCCGCAGCACGCCGCCAGTCCCTTTTTGTAAAAGCTTTTTACCAAAATAACCACAAGAATTATTCTTACCGCCTGTTCGAAAAGCTGTGAAACGGCGTTGGGGGTTATTTTGCGCCTTGCTATAAAATATCCCCTTAAACAGGAGGTTATTCCCATAAACGGGAGCGACAGCGGCAGAATTTTAAGCGCCGGAACGGCACGGATATCGCCTAAAAACCGAGACGCTATAAATTCCGCCCCGAAAAATACCGTAATTACCGTAGCTAAAGCAATTATAAGGGTAAGCTCCACCGAACGCCGCATAATTTTGGCGGCGCCCTTTTTGGTGCCCACCGCAAGCTCCTCGGCAATGAGCCGTGTTACCGCCGTGCAGATTCCGCTTGCCGCAAAGGTGGACGCAAGCATATATACGCTGAAAACGAGCTGATAAAGTCCTATACCCTCGGAACCGATAAGCTTTGCAAGCCATACCTTGAATATTATTCCCACGAAACGCAGAATAAGGGAAGAAACGGTCAGTATCAGGGCGTTTTTGATAAATAATGTTTTCTTCAATTAACTTCCACTCCCTTAATTAAAGCTTATGATAACGGGAGCATTTTAATGAGTTGAAAAAATCGCAAAAGCATAGTATAATGTAATCGAATGAAATTAAGGAGGTGCGGTATGAATTCTCCGTTGGCTGACAGATTAAGACCCCGAAAAATCGAAGAGGTGGCAGGACAGAAGCACCTTTTGGCAGAGGGTAAGGTACTTCGCCGAATAATCGATTCGGGAAATGTGCCCAACCTTATATTTTACGGCCCGTCGGGAGTGGGGAAAACCACGGTTGCCAATATAATTGCCGCAACCTGCGGAAAAAAACTGCATTATCTTAACGCCACAACCGCCTCCACCGCCGATATTAAGGAAATAATAAATACCATCGGCACGATAGAGGCGCAGGGCGGAATACTCCTTTACCTTGATGAGATACAGTATTTTAATAAAAAACAACAGCAAATATTGCTTTCTTACATAGAAAACGGGGATATTACACTTATAGCCGCCACTACCGAAAACCCGTATTTTTATGTATACAACGCCATTTTAAGCCGTTCCACCGTTTTTGAGTTCAAACAGCTCTCGCCCGAGGATGTAAGGACGGCGGTAACACGCGCCGTGGGCGTAATTAAGGACGAAAAGGGAAAGGAGCTTTATATAAGCGATATGTCCTTAAAAAAGCTCTGCCTTGCGGCGTCGGGCGATGTAAGACGGGCGCTTAATATGCTTGAGCTTTGCGTGCTGACAAGCGAGACGGCGGAAAAAATCGAAATATCCGACGAAACGGTTGAGGAAATTTTGGCGTCAGGCTCCGTAAGATACGACCGTGAGGGAGACGAGCATTACGATATTATTTCGGCGTACCAAAAGTCTATGCGAGGCTCCGACCCCGACGCCGCCGTTTATTATTTGGGCAGGCTTCTTGCCGCGGGCGACCTGCCGAGCGCTTGCAGACGGCTTATGGTCTGCGCCTGCGAGGATGTGGGGCTTGCCTATCCGCAGATTATCCCGATAGTTAAAGCCGCCGTTGATATTGCCGAGGCTGTGGGACTGCCCGAAGCCCGTTTACCGCTTGCGGACGCGGTTATTTTGGTTGCTACAAGTCCTAAATCAAACTCGGCGCACAACGCAATCAACGCCGCTATGAGCGATATAGAAAGAGGTATAGGCGGAAGTATTCCCCGTCAGCTCCAAAACAAGCATTACGACGGCGAGGACGCCGAGGTAAAGGGTCAGAACTATAAGTATCCGCACGATTATCCAAATCATTATGTAAACCAACAGTATTTGCCGAGCGCACTCAAAAACAGGCGCTATTATGAGTACGGAGACAATAAAACCGAGCAAAAATACAAGGCGTATTGGGATTTGATAAAATCGGAAAAATAATATTATGTAAACCAAAAAGGAGGGGAAAGGATGAAAGAAAGCGTGCTTCCGAAAAAAACAAAGCTTTTGTGGCAGATACGGATAGCTCTTGTCGGTCTTATACCGTCGGCTGTTCTGCTCGCCCTTTCTTCTGTTTCCCTGTGGTTTACAGCCGCGGGCGGTTTTTTACTGCTCCTTTTAATTGCGGCGGTGTTTTGGTATGTCCCTGCCTATTTTGACAGCTACTCTGTCTCGTTCCCTAACGGCGCCATAATAATTAACCGCGGTGTAATTATAAAGACCTGCCACATAATGCCCTTTTCACGGCTTGTCTATGTGCAGAGCATTTCAACGCCGCTTGCAAAGGCAATGGGTCTTTCCGCTTTAAGCCTTAAGGCGGCACGGAGCAGCGTTATAATTCCAGAACTGTCCGTGACGGACGCCGAGCGCTTTATAAACGCCGTAACAGGAGATGAACGGCGATGAAAAGAGAGTTTAAAGCGCATCCGCTTATGATTTTAAATTATATGAAGCCGTTTTTGTTTGTGCTTGTAATTCCGCTTTTAAAGGGTATCGTTCAGTATATACTCTATAAGAGGGCGACGGGTATTTTGGCGACCGAGGCGGCGGCGCTTGCGGGCATCTTGCTTATCGGCTTTTTAAAATGCCGTTCCTTTTCCATTGTCTGCGGCAAAGGCGGCGTTAAAATCACAAGCGGCATATTTATAAAGCAGACCTCTTATATTTCGGCGGCGCGGCTTTCTTCGGTACAAACGGTGCAAAATCCGCTTGATGCGGTTTTGGGCGCCGTTACCTATTGTGTAAATACCGAGGCAGGCAAAAAGGGCGAGACCGATTTTAAATTCAAGCTAAGCGTTAAGGACAGTAAAAAGGCTTCCGAGCTGCTGTACGGCAAGAGCAATTACACCGCCGTAAGGTTTTCGGCGCTCAAGGTTGCGGTTATGGCGGCGACCTCTTCCTCGGCGGTTACGGGTCTTATAATCGGAGTACCTATTATAAATAAGGCAGGCAAACTGCTCGGAATAGCGCTTAACAATATCCTGTTTGACGAGATAAACACGGTTTCGGGTCAGGTAAAATCGCCTTTTCCGCCTATCGTAAACGCGATAACGCTTATTTTTCTGTTAAGCTATACCTTCAGCTTTATTTATTCCTTTTTAAAGTATATCAATTTCAAGCTTTTTCTTGAAAAGGATAAAATCGAGGTGCGTTCGGGATTTTTTATTCGGAACAGGACTTCCTTTAAAAAGGAGTCGGTCAATGATGTGACGATTGACCAGACGCCGCTTATGCGGATATTCAGGCGCTATGCTATGAAAGTAAGCGTCGGCGGCTACGGCAATTCGAAAAGCGAAACGGCGGTTTTGGTTCCGTCCGAGCGCAGGGGAATTATAAAACGGCAGTTTCAGGCGTATTTCCCGTTTTTAATGTCGGACGGTAAGCTGCTTCACGCCGATCGTACAAGGCGCACAAGGAACAGGTTTCTGTTTTTCCCGATGATTTATATTATTTGCGCTACCGCCGCGGCGGCTGTGCCGGCGGTGATTTTTGCCGATTTTACAAGACTGATACTGTTTTTGTATTTGGTGCTGGCGGCTGTAATCGCATATTACGCTTATCTTTGTATTTTCGATTACCGCTTCGGTAAGCTGCGGCTCGGCAAGAATATCTACGCGCAGGGGATAAAGCGGTTTAAAACCTATGAGTTTTACTGTCCGTTCGAGAATGTGGGAGAAATCAAGGTGATACGCACCATGCCCGACAGAAAGCACGGAACCTGCAATGTTTCCGTTGCGATAAGGTCGGAAAGTGCCGACAGTGTGACGGTAAGACACTTAAACTATAAAACGGTCAGGACTTATATAGCGGAAAGCTACGGTATTGAGGTATAAAAAAGACAATTCGGAAAACAATATATAAAAACAATGTTTCATGTGAAACATTTAAGGAGCGTTTTTGTATGCAATGTTTTTTGAATTGTCTTTATGCTTTTTTGGTCGGCGGAACAATCTGCCTTATAGGGCAAATACTGATTGACTATACAAAGCTTACGCCGGCAAGAATATTGGTTTCGTATGTTGTGGCAGGCGTAGTGCTTACGGCGATAGGCGTTTATAAACCGATCGTCGATTTTGCGGGCGCGGGCGCCACCGTTCCGCTCACGGGCTTTGGTTACAGCCTTGCAATGGGCGTTAAAGAGGCGGTCGGCAAATACGGCTTTATGGGAATATTTGCAGGCGGACTTACCGCAACCTCGGCAGGAATTGCCGTGTCCGTTGTTTCGGGACTGCTTATGGCAAGCCTGTTTAAACCGGGAGACAAGACTTAATGCGGAATGCGGAATGCGGAATTCGGAATTATTTTCGCTTAAAATCAATAATCCGGGGTATGTTTTACCGTTATTCCTGTCTTTTCAAATTCCATTATTATTTTTTCTATCACGAAAAGCTGTTCACACTTAGATATAAAAGGGTTTTCCAATGTATCTTTAATTTTTGAAACAAGCTCATAGCATTTACCCTCAACTATTTCTTTAGCGGAAACAGTAATAGTTTCGGATTGCGGCGAGCCGTCGCTTTCCACTAAATAGCGTAATAAAATTTCTTTGTAAATTTCCATACTATCATCTCCAAAAAAATATCGCGCACACCAACAATTGTTGGTATATTGAATATTATAATTCGTTATACTTTTACTGTCAATAACAAATGTAGGTGAAAGTATATGCGTGAAATTTTGGCGGCAAGATTAAGAGAGTGTCGCAGGCGTAAGGGCGTTACGCAATGGGAAGTGGCAGTCGGGTGTGATATTACAGAGGGCACATACCAAAACTATGAAAATATGACGAGACTTCCCCGTGCGGATATACTTGCAAGAATTGCCGATTACTATAATACTTCCACCGATTATTTATTAGGCAGAAAAGACGACCCTACACCTTAAAACAATTCCGCATTACGCATTCCGAATTCCG
>DKDS01000048.1:67234-68167 GCA_002451855.1 Ruminococcaceae bacterium UBA6842
TTCCGCATTAAAAAAATTCCGTAGTAGCTACGGAATTTTTTTCTGTTTACTTTTGTCCCGTAAAATGCTATAATATACTCCGTGATTTATATGTTTCATGTGAAACATTATACTGGGGGTTTCCGAATGGGCAAAATAGTTGCCATAGTTAATCAAAAGGGCGGAGTGGGAAAGACCACAACCGCCGTAAATTTAGCCGCAGGCGTGGGTCTGGCTGGCAAAACAGTTCTGCTTGTGGACGCTGACCCGCAGGGAAACTCAACAAGCGGCTACGGAATAAGCAAAAAAGAAGCAAAGGTTACTTCATACGAGCTTCTGGTCGGAACAGGCAAGCTTGAAAACGCAATAATAAAAACCGATTTCCAAAAGGTAGACATCATTCCGTCGTCAATGAACCTTGCGGCGGCGGAAGTGGATCTAATTGAAATGGAACACCGTGAGGCTCAGCTTAAAATGGCGCTTGCGGCGGCAAGGGATAAATACGACTACATATTTATAGACTGTCCGCCGTCGCTGGGGCTTATAACAATAAACGCCCTTAATGCGGCAGACACCGTGCTTGTCCCGATACAGTGCGAATACTTTGCGCTTGAGGGGCTTTCACAGCTTATGAATACGGTTCGTCAGGTAAAGCGGCTTTATAACCCTACTATCGAGATTGAGGGTATTGTTCTAACAATGTTTGACGGAAGACTTAATCTGACCGTGCAGGTTATAACCGAAATCAAAAAGTATTTTGCGGACAAGCTGTATAAAACCACAATACCGCGCACGGTAAGACTTTCCGAGGCTCCGAGCTACGGAATGCCTATTCAGTATTACGATAAACGGTCAAAGGGAACCGACGCTTACAATGCGCTCGCGAAGGAATTTATAAAGAAGAACAGGAGAAAGTGATATGGCGGCAAAGAAAAGCGGTCTCGGCAGGGGACT
>DKDS01000095.1:0-2090 GCA_002451855.1 Ruminococcaceae bacterium UBA6842
TTTTTTGTATTGAAAACGCGGAGCAGATTAATTCGGGAAAGCTCTCTGCCGACAGCTTGGGCGTATCCGCTCCCGACGATAAAACGCTTATTATAAAGCTTTGCCGCGACGATGAAAATTTTGAATCCGCGCTTACCACCTCTGTCGCTATGCCCTGTAACGAGGAATTCTTTAACGCCTCCGCCGGAAAATACGGGCTTACCGAGGAAACGGTAATTTCCTGCGGTAGCTATACCCTCTCTAAATGGAAAAAGGAGCCGTTTTCCTTTAAGCTTAAAAGAAATCCGCTTTATAACGGACCCTTCGCCGCAAAAAATTCCGCTGTGCATATAACCAAATCAGAAGAAGAAACCGCAATTCAGCGCCTTAAGGACAACAATGTAGATATTGCGTTTATTGATTCTTCACTTTCCGTTTCAGCAAAGGAAAGCGGTCTTAAAACCTCCGAATACAGTAATATATGCTGGTTCCTTACAATGAATTCGGACATTAAGCCTAACTTCAGAAAATCGTTTGCAATGCTTATAGGCGAAAATGTTTTCCAAAATGATTTAATGCCGGGTTACAGCTATTCGGGCTCGATTTTTCCGCCGGCAGTGCTTAAAAATGCCGACTCGTCAGGTGTATCAGGGTACGATTTAAACGCCGCAAAGGAGCTTTTTTCAAAGGAAACAAACATTCTTGACGAAAAAAAGTTCCCGTCCGACATAAAGCTTTATTATTATGATAACGGTGCAATTAAGCCCATTATAACCGACATTGTGGGGCACTGGCAGAATAATCTCGGCGCGTTTATTAATATTGAGGCGGTAGACAGCGCTGATAAATTGATACCGGAGCTTAAAAATCCCACCCTTTCTATGGCGATATTTCCCGTCCGTGCGGAAAGCAACGATATAAACGAATATCTAAAAAGCTTCCCGACAGTTTCGGGCAAAACGGCTTCCGAAATTCAGGCCGCTCTGCTTAAAAGCAATAATATCGTTCCGCTTTTATATCAAAACACAACCATTGCGTATTCCCCTGCCTTAAATGATGTATTCACAACGCTCGGAAACGGATATATAGATTTTTCGTTTATAGTAAAAACCGAATCGTAAATAAAAAGCTGTGATAATACCGAGGTAATCGGTTCAGTCTGTATAATAATACCCCCGCACATAAGTGCGGGGGTATTATTATACATAAAGCAATTCTTAAGAAGTATCGGCTCTTATTACCTACTTTGCTTTTTCTTTTTTACGGTAAGCGCCGCGCAAACGCCGCCGCCGATAAATAACAGCGCTGCCCAAGGTATATGGCTGCTACTATCGCCGGTCTTAGGCGACTTCGGTTCATCCGATAGCTTCATAATTAATATGCTTCCCTTGACAATGCCCTTGGTCGCTTCGGCGTCGCTGTAATACTTATCACAGCCCTCACAATACCAGTATTCGATATTGCCCTCGGCTTCCTTTGTCGCCGCCTTTGCGGGGACGTGCTTTAAATTGGCGTGATTGCTTGCGTCAAGCTCGCCGTAAGCTTTGCCGCAATAATCGCATATCGCCTTATCCTTGCAGGTGGCTTTGCCGCCTGTGTGGTTGGTAATTACCTTACCGCAAAAATCACAGATATGGTTCTTGTCTGTGTCTTCGTGGTTGGAAATAGTTTTACCGCAGTAATCACAGATGTGATTTTTATCTTTGTCTTCGTGGTTTGAAATTATTTTATCGCAGAAATCACAAATATGGTTTTTATCCGTATCCTTGTGATTTGAAATTATTTTGTCACAGAAATCACATATATGATTTCTATCCGTATCCTTGTGATTAGAAATAGTCTTACCGCAGTAATCACAGATGTGGTTTTTGTCTGTATCCCTGTGGTTGGAATAAATCTTTCCGCAAATATCGCAGATGTGATTTTTGTCATTATCGTAATGCGAGCACACATATCCGCACTCTCGGCAAACGCCGTCTGCCCACTCATGGGGCTCACTCGCCACTGTCACAGCGCCGCAGCAGCTCCATTTTTTCTCATGGTTCGTGGCATTCTTTGTTGTCCACTCCTGCTTGCCGCCATTGTGGTTGGCAGGGTTCTTTTCGCCGTAG
>DKDS01000095.1:2141-3158 GCA_002451855.1 Ruminococcaceae bacterium UBA6842
GGTGCAGGTAGCCGTACCGCCGGTATGCTTATTATAATCAAGCTTCACATCGCAGTTGTGGCATTTATGCCAGTGATGAGTCTTATCGTGCTGCCACTCCTGCCCCCAGCTATGACCGCTTGCCTGGATTGTCTCGGTTTTTTCAAAGCCGCATTCGTCACAGGTATATTTCTTTTCACCCGATGTTGTGCAGGAAGCCGGTACAGTTACTTTTCCATTGTCCCAATCATGAGGCTCTTTGCCGTCTATTGCGTCGCATCGGGAGCATTTATTCCAGTGTTCGTCATTATTATGCTGCATGGAAAAATTGTGGCCGAGAGCCGCTATCGTGCCGCCGCACTCGGTGCAAATGACAGAAGTTGTGCAGGTGGGTTGCGCTCCGGTGTGACCGCTGTGGTCACAGGCCGTCCAGTGAGCGGTGAGGGTCAGGTCGTCTTCGCCCACGGTGTCGTTGTAATCCCACACCGTGCCGTCAGCCTTGTACCAGCCGGCGAAGAAGTAGCCGGTCCGTTCGTCGGGCTTAATCTGATTGGAAATTTTCCCGTCCTCGCGGAAATACCGCACCGGGTATTCCATCTCGCCGCCATTCAATGCAAAGGTGACCTTGTGGTAGTCACTGCCACAAGGTTCTTCCCCAACAATGCCCAGCGGGCAGCGTGTGACATTGAAGCTTGAGTGTTGTGAACTCGGGTTGTTATTTTTTATCAATCCGTTGTATGTGCCTCCTGCGAGTGCAACATTTGCAATCGGATCATAACCGACCACTACATCCTTGTTGAATGTGCCGTCTATGATGCTTCCCGCGATGACGGTCACTATTTCATTAAATTCGCCGCCCTTTATTTCACCGTATCCTGTTGTCATATTCACCGGCCCATTGAACACGCCGCCGCTGATTGTGCCGCTGAAAGTAGAGTTGCCAAGCGTCACCGTGCCGAAAAAGACGCCGTGCTTAATCTCGCCGACATTGGTCACATCCTGTTTGAACATGGTGGCGCCGGTGTTGCCCGCGAGGCT
>DKDS01000070.1 GCA_002451855.1 Ruminococcaceae bacterium UBA6842
GGCGTTGACGGTAAAGACGGCACTAACGGTAAAGACGGCGTTGACGGTAAGGACGGCGTTAACGGTAAGGACGGCGTTAACGGTAAAGACGGTGCTGACGGTAAAGACGGCATAAGCATTAACGGTACTTCCGTTAATAGCTCCGGCGAGCTTATTATCTCTTTTTCCGACAACAGAACCGTAAATGTCGGAAGAATAGTAGGCGCGACAGGTCTTAAAGGCGACAAAGGAGATACCGGCGCTCAGGGTGAAAAAGGAGATAAAGGAGAAAAAGGCGACAAGGGAGACCAAGGTGAGCAAGGTATCCAAGGCGAAAAGGGCGATAAAGGCGACCGAGGCGAACAAGGTCAGCAAGGAATACAAGGCGTTCAAGGAGAAAAGGGAGATACCGGCGCCAAAGGTGATAAAGGTGATACAGGAGCAACAGGCGCTCAAGGTGAACAGGGAATTCAAGGCATTCAAGGTGAAAAAGGCGAAAAAGGTGATACCGGTGCCACGGGAGCCGCAGGCGCTAAGGGCGATAAAGGAGATAAAGGAGATAAAGGAGATAAAGGAGATAAGGGTGACAGCATAACCGATATTTCCATTACAGGCGGTACAATGACCGTGACATTAAGCACAGGCCGTACTTTCACATTTGAGAACATAAAGGGTGCGGACGGTAATGACGGTATTTCACCCAAAGTGCGAATTAACGCTGAAAGCGGACTTTGGGAAATTTCAGAGGATGACGGAAACACTTGGGTCTCCACAGCGGTATCGGCTATCGGTAAACAAGGACCGCAGGGTATTCAAGGAATACAGGGAGAAAAAGGCGACAAAGGAGACCAAGGCGAGCAGGGGCTTCAAGGCGAAAAGGGCGATAAAGGCGAACAAGGTCAGCAAGGAATACAAGGTGTTCAAGGAGAAAAAGGTGAAAAAGGTGATACCGGCGCTCAGGGTGAACAGGGAATTCAAGGTATTCAAGGCGTCAAGGGCGACGCAGGAGAAAAAGGTGACAAGGGAGACCAAGGAGAACAAGGTCTTCAAGGTGAGAAGGGCGAAAAAGGTGATAAAGGTGATAAAGGTGACCAAGGCGTAAGCGTTACCGGCGTTAGCATAAATGATGATAACAAGCTTGTTATCACTTTGTCAGAGGGAGACCCGATAATAATTGATAAATCGGTAGTGGGTTCGGACGGTAAGGTCGGAAACGGAATTGCCTCGGTCACACTGACTGCGGATTTTTACCTTGTCTTTAATTATACCGACGGAACAAGCTCCGACAGAATAGGTCCGATAAAAGGAGAAAAGGGTCAGGACGGTACAAACGGTACTGACGGATTAACTCCGATATTAACCCTTGACGAAAGCGGAAATCTTTCGGTTAAATACGGAGAAAGCGGCGCAGTAACACTGCTGGGCAACATTAAGGGTGATAAAGGCGATAAGGGAGATAAAGGAGACAACGGTGCGAACGGCTCAAACGGCGTAAACGGAAAATCTGCTTACGAGCTGTATATTGCCGCTCACCCCGAATATACCGGCACGCAGGAAGAATGGCTTGCCGCGCTTAAAGGCGAAAAGGGCGACACAGGCGCTACCGGCAGGGGGATTGAGAAAGCCGAAATTGTTAACGGTGAACTTATTATTACTTATACTGATGGAACAACTCAAAATGCAGGTAAGGTAAAAGAAGATGATTATACAGATTGCTTAACATTCAATAGGCTTGATGATGGAACATTATCTGTTAGAATTAATGCCGACTATAAATCAATTTTAGAAGAAATAACAATTCCGTCAAATTATTACGGAATGAAAGTTACCACAATCGCTTCATCCGGATTTTCAGGTTGTAAATTTTTAAAAACCATAAATATTCCATCTTCGATAAATGCAATAGAAAGGTACGCTTTTAGTGGTTGTTCCAAACTTGAAAAAATCACATTACCATCCAATTTGGAAATTATAAATGACGCTTGTTTTTATGAATGTACAAATTTAAAGGAAATAACTATTCCGGCTAATGTAAAAAAAATAAAAGGTGGATCTGTTGGATGGTTAGAAAAATCCGGTGTTGAAAAAATACATTTTGAAAATACAGAGAATTGGTATAAATATATCTCAACTACAAGCACATATGAACCGATTGATTCATCCGTATTGGAAGATTCAACTCAGGCAGCTGAACTTTTAAAACAAACATATGGTTCAGATAACTATTATACTTTTGAAAAAAAAGATAATTAGTATTTCGGCTGAAAATATTAATTTAAACTCTATAATTGTATTTAAAATTAAGGAAGATAAAATGATCATAAACATCAAAAAAAGAATAGTAAAAATTTCAGCTAAGGTAAGCAAAAACGATTTGGAGCTTATGGAAATTTATATTCTCGGTGCGGTTCATGGGTTTACGGCTGCTGCAGGAAGCAAAAGCTTTAAGGTAAGAGATTTATTTGGTTATGAAAACAGAGACTGGTATAAAACTTCGATTCAGGAAATTTACGAATTTTACGCAAAAAAATTGCCGCATAAAAAAGCCGCCGAAAAGGCGGCTCAGGATGTCGGCAAGCTTTTACGAAAGGTTTTAACAGACGATAAATACGAATATGAAGAAGTATTCGGAAACCGTGAATGTACTTACCGCAGGCTTTGATTTTTCTGCTTGATAAAACTTATATTTTATTTCCGACAAACTTAAAACCGCAGTTCAAAAACTTTTGAACTGCGGTTTTAAAATATTACAGTATTATAAGTTCTTTCGGGCTTTCGGTAATGTCTACACAGCCGCCGTCGGTTACAAAGACCATATCCTCGATTCTGACGCCGAATTTATTTTCAATGTAAATTCCCGGCTCAACCGTCATAACGGTTCCGCTTTTTAAAACCGTGCCGCAGCGAGGGCTGAAATTGGGATTTTCGTGTATCTCTATTCCCACGCTGTGACCGAGCGCATGGCCGAAACAGTTTTTGTAGCCCGCGCCGTCTATAATATCACGCGCGGTCTTGTCAATTTCACTGCATACGGCGCCGCTCCTTATCTTTTTAATTGCGGCAAGCTGTGCGGTCAAAACGGTATTATATACAAGCCTTTGCTCCTCGCTTACACCGCCTAACGCTACGGTTCTTGTCATATCCGAGCGGTAACCGCCCACAACAGCACCGAAGTCCATTGTTATAAAATCACCGTATTCGATTTTTTTATCGGTCGGAATGCCGTGCGGAAGTGATGAATTTTTGCCCGATACCACTATAAAATCAAAGGACACGCCCTCGGAACCTAAACGGCGCATAAAAAACTCCATATCAAGCATTATTTCCCGTTCGGTTCTGCCTATCGTTATCCGCTCGGTTATATAGTCAAAGGTTTTGTCGGTAAGCTCCTGCGCCTTTTTTATAAGCGCAAGCTCGGCTTCCGTCTTCACGCTCCGCATTTCTCTTAATAGGCGGTCAAATTTACCGTCATTCGATACCGCAATCGGTTCAAGCTCCCGTGACAGCGTATTGTATTTACCGAGCGTAACGCTGTCGCACTCGATATAAAGCGCCGTAACGCCGCTTTTTTCGCATATTTCCTTTATTTCGGAATATGGAGAGGAGGAGAGCATAACCACGCAGTCGGTTACAGTCTGCTTTGCCTTTTCGTAATATCTGAAATCAATTAAAAAATATGATTGCTCGGCGGTGACAAGCACACAGCCGGCACTGCTTGAAAATTTCGTTAAATAAAATCTGTTCGGCTCGCTTAAAATAAGCAGTGCCTCATTTTTCTTTAATTCGGTTTTAATTCTCGCTGTCGGGTTCATAGCTACCTCCGTTATAATCTGAAAATACACAGCCGCAATAGTTTTGACGGTAAATTCCGTACTCTCTTGACAGCACTATCGAACGCTGATAACCGCCCCTCTTTTTAAAGTCGGACGGCAGATACCTGACGCCCAAGCTGTCCGACAGCTTCTCGCCGATTGCGTTTATAAGCACGGGGTTTTTATGCGGACTTACCGTAAGCGTGGTCGCAAATAGGGAATAACCGTTTTTTAAAGCGTATTCGGCAGTGCGCTCCATACGGAGCTTAAAGCAGACATCGCATCTTTTGCCGCCCTCAGGCTCCTTTTCAAGTCCTTTTACCGCATTAAAATACATATCCGCACTTATATCGTCTTCAACTATTTTTACATTTTTACAAAACGGCGCCGTGCCTACAAGCTTGTAAAGAGCGTCAAGCCTTTTTGCGTATTCGTTACTGTCCGTAATGTTCGGGTTACAGAAAAAAACCGTAATATCAAAATACTGTGACAAATATTCAAGCACATAGGACGCGCAGGGCGCACAACAGGCGTGCAAAAGCAGGGCAGGACGGTTGCCGTCCGCACACAGCTCGCCGATAACACGGTCGGTTTCAAGTTGGAAATTAATCTTTTGCAAAGTATTCACCTTTTAATCATAGTAAAAAATGCAGTCCGTAAGAACTGCATTTAATTTATTTTGAAGAGTTAATCATTGAGGTGTAAATTTCGTCAAACTGCTTTTTGGCGGCTTCGGAAGCCTTAGTATTTGAAGCGACCGTAACACGGGTTTCGTTAAGAGACGAAATAAGCGTATCAAGCTCGGACAAAAAGTCCTCGGAGGTGGTTTTGATTTGTTTTTTAAGCTCCTCAAGGGAATTATGAGCCGTATCGATAGCGGAAAGATTTTTCGCCGTTTCGCTCTCCGCAAGCTCGGCGTTCTTACGGGAGTTTGCGGTTATTGCCTGCGCGTTTGCCTGTGCGACAAGGTAGAGCTTACCTATATTTTCGGACAAGCGCTCAATTTCCTCGTATTTTTCGTTATATTCGGCAAGCTTTTTGGAAATCTGCTCCTTTTCGGCATTAAGCTTATTAAGGCTTTCCTCGTTCAGCTTAAGCTCCGCCGCAAGAGAGTCTGTTTTCTCCGTAAGCTCTTTTTCTCTTTTTGAAAACCTGTTCTGTGATTTTTCTATGTATTCCATAACATCGCTGCAATTAAAACCAAGCAGACTTTTTCTGAAACCGACCGACATTTTTTTCGTCCCCTCAATGCATTTGACTACATTATAACAGTTTTTTCACCGTTTTACAAGGTTTTTATAACCGTTGACTTTTTTTATTTTTGATAGTATTATAATACCGAGGGTGAATTATGGAATTTAAAGAATTAAGACGAAAAGTAATAAAAAAGTATTTTTCAAATATGAACGACCGCCAGTTTGAGGCGGTAACAACGGTTGAGGGCCCCGTGCTTGTGCTTGCCGGTGCCGGAAGCGGAAAAACAACGGTGCTTGTAAATAGAATTGCAAATCTTGTTAAATTCGGCAATGCGTACAACAGCGATTATTGCCCGAACCTCCCTGACGACCTTATTAAAACAGGGGAGGACTACATAAACGGCGTGACGGATTTTGTCCCGAACGGCGTATTCAGCGTTTACCCCGTAAACCCTTGGAATATTCTTGCCATTACCTTTACAAATAAGGCGGCAAACGAGCTTAAGGAACGCATTTCCTTAAAGCTTACCGATGGCGGCGAGGATATATGGGCAGGTACTTTTCACTCGGTCTGCGGAAAAATACTGCGCCGCTACGGCGACAGGCTGGGTTACACCTCGCACTTTACTATTTACGATACGGACGACCAGCGCCGTCTTATGAAGGATATACTGCGGAATAATGAAATTGATGAAAAGATTTATCCCGTAAAAAGCATACTTTCGGCAATATCGAGTGCAAAGGACTCGCTTATAACTCCGAAAGAGTATAAGGAGACTGCCGGAAACGATACAAGGCAGAAAACCATAGCGCAGCTTTATGAAATATATCAAAACAGGCTTAAAAGCGCCGACGCTATGGATTTTGATGATATGATAGTGAACACGGTAAGGCTTTTGAAGTCGGACAGCGAGGTTTTGGCATACTATACCAACAAATTCAAGTATGTTATGGTGGACGAATATCAGGATACCAACCACGCCCAGTATGTTTTGGTAAGCCTTCTTGCCTCGGGCTTTAACAATCTGTGCGTTGTGGGTGACGATGACCAAAGCATTTACCGCTTCAGGGGCGCCACAGTTGAAAATATACTCAATTTTGAGGATGAGTACAGGGGTGCTAAGGTAATAAGGCTTGAACAGAATTACCGTTCCACCTCCAATATACTGGACGCCGCCAATGCCGTTATAAGCAATAATGTCGGGCGCAAGGGCAAGGAGTTGTGGACCGACAACGGTGTGGGCGACAAAATCGAGGTCTATACCGCCGAGGATGAACGGGGCGAGGCACGCTTTGTAGCGCAAAAAATTCTTGAAAGCGTAAGGGAGGGCGCAAGCTTTTCCGATAGTGCGGTGCTTTACCGAATGAACGCCCAGTCAGGCTCGCTTGAAAATGTATTTTTGAGGAGCGGAATATCCTACCGTGTAATCGGCGGAATGAAATTCTTTGACCGCAAGGAAATCAAGGATGTTATAGCTTATATGCAGCTTATAAACAATAACAGCGACGATCTGCGGCTGCGCCGTATAATTAACGAGCCGAAACGGGGAATAGGTGCCACTACCGTAAACAATGCCGCCGCTATCGCATTGGAGCTTTGTGTTCCCATTATTGAGGTTTTAAGGCGCGCGGATGAATTTGACGGCATAAACCGTGCCGCAGGGAAGCTAAAAAGCTTTTGCGAGCTTATAGATACGCTTACCGAATTTTCCGAGGAAAACTCTATTTCCGACCTTTATACGGAAATTCTTGAGCAAACGGGTTACAGAGCAAGTCTTACAGTTAATGAAGAGGACAGCGAAAGACTTGAATACCTTGACGAGTTCGCCACAACTATCGCGCAGTATGAAGAGGATACCGAAGAGCCGACTTTATCCGAATTTCTTGAACAGTTGGCGCTTGTAAGCGATATTGATTCGCTTGACAGCGACGACGATAAGGTTGTGCTGATGACGGTACATTCGGCAAAGGGACTTGAATTCAACAATGTATATCTTATAGGTATGGAGGAAGGAATTTTCCCGGGAAATCAGTCAATATATTCGGGTCCCGAGGAAATAGAGGAAGAACGACGGCTCGCTTATGTCGCAATCACAAGAGCGAAAAAGCATCTGACTGTCACAAACGCATATACAAGAATGTTATTCGGCTGTACGGGAAGAAATATGCCCTCAAGATTTTTAAAGGAAATTCCCGAACAGCTTTGCAGTACCTCGGGAATGAGATTTTCCTATTACGGCAACACCGATTATGGCAATAAGACTGCCGAAAAGCGGGATATTTCTTTTGGAAAATCACTGCACAGTATTAAAAAACCGACCGCGAATTACAGCGTCGGTCAGCGGGTTAAGCACTCAACCTTCGGGGAGGGTATGGTTATTTCCGTTACTCCCATGGGTGCGGATAATCTCCTTGAAATTGCGTTTGACAGTGTGGGTACTAAAAAGCTTATGTCCAACTACGCTAAATTAACGATTATTTAATAATTTAGGTATCTTATTTTCAAATTTTAATGGTAAAATATGAAATAACGATAAAATAAGCGAATTTTGTGTTTCGGAAGGTAATGGTGATTTTTATGACAGCCACAAGCTCTGCGGTTAAGCACACGGCAAAAACCGCGCTTAAAAATAATTGGCCGAAAGCGGCGGCGGTGTGCGTTATACCGGTTTGCGCATGGCTTATTGTCGGTTTGGCGGCTTCATTGGCAGCCTTTGTTGCAAACGAGACCGTCGGTACGGTTTTGTTTGCCGTTTTGTCGTTTTTCCTTTTATTGCCGCTTTTTTTGGGAGTAATAAGGTTTTTTTGGCGAATGATTTTCGGCGCGGACGATTCGCCCGTTTCGGTTTTTTACTGGTTTTCGGGTAAAAGCAATTATTTGCGTGCCGTTAAGCTGGAGCTTTTGCTTACGGTTCGCGCGCTGTTTTTCGGCGTGATACTTTTTATACCGGCAATGATTGTGGATCTGTTCTCAGGCTCTTTTTTGTACGACGCCCTTAAAATTCCGATTCCGCTTTGGACCTCTAATCTCTATTATCTTTCGCTTTTTCTTAAATCGGTCGCTTCCGTTATACTTGCCTTTGTTATGGCAAGGTATTATATGGCTCCGTTTCTTTTGATAGCGGACGAGGATATGGACGCCGCCGAGGCTATTCATATGTCCGATGTAATATCGAAATCAACAATGCTTGATTTTATATATTTGTTTTTCAGCCTCCTCGGATGGATGATACTTTCCGTTCTTATAATTCCGATTATGTTTACGCTTCCTTATATTATTACTTCCGTAAGTGTTCATACACGATTTGCGGTTGCGGAGTATAACAAAAGGGTTGATAAGCAAAATTCCGACACATTCCCGACCTTTGTGGCAGGTATATAGTCATGATAATTTTAGCATCCGCTTCACCGAGACGGAAAGAGCTGCTGCGGCTTATCACCGAGGAATTTGAGGTTTTTCCGTCCGATTGCGACGAGAGCCTGCCCGACGGTTTGTCGATAACCGAATTTCCCGAATACATAGCAAGGGAAAAGGCTATTGCGGTTTCGCGTAAATTTCCGCACGGTACGGTGATAGGCGCCGATACGGGCGTGTTTTCGGGCGGTAAAATTTTGGGCAAGCCCACAGATGAACAAAACGCCCGAGAAATGCTCGGCAGTCTCTCGGGGAAAACTCATAAGGTTATAACAGGCTGTGCCGTTGTTAAAAACGGAATATGTCTGTCCTTTTCGGAGAAGACGGCGGTCGAGTTTTATCCGCTTACCGAAAAAGAGATAAATGATTATTTACTTACAAGCGAGCCGTTTGACAAAGCCGGAGCTTACGGTATTCAGGGTAAGGGCGGTTTGTTTGTAAAACGGATTGACGGCGATTATTTCAATGTGGTCGGTCTTCCGGTAGCAAAGCTTAAAAGATTTTTAAACGAAATGCCATAGAGCCTAAAACTCTATGGCATTTTTTATATCTTAAATTATATAACCGCCGTTAATTCCCAAAACCTGACCTGTTATGTATTCGGCGGCAGGGGAGGAGAGGAACAAAGCGGCAGAGGCGATTTCGTCCGCATTGCCGATTCTGCCGAGGGGTATTTCCTCAACAAAAGCGTTAAGGTCTTCAACCGAAAGGTTTGAATTCATTGCAGTTTCAATAAGACCCGGAGCAATACAGTTTACGGTAATTCCGCTTGGAGCAAGCTCCTTTGCGAGCGCCTTTGTAAGTCCTATAACGCCTGCCTTGGCGGCGGAATAGGCAACCTCGCACGAGGCGCCGACCTGACCCCACATTGATGAGATATTTATTATGGTACCCGACTTTTGATTTACCATTACGGGTGTGACCGATTTGCAGCAGTTAAAAACTCCTTTTAAGTCAATGTCTATAATGCGGTCAAAATCGATTTCGTCCGTATCGGTTATAAGCCCCTGATAAGCAACGCCCGCATTGTTTACAAGTACATCGATGCTGCCGAATTTGTAAAGAGTCTCCTTTACCATAAGGTCTACTTCCATTTTATTTGCCACATTCGCCTTTTGGGTCATAACTGAATAACCGTTGCTTACAAGCGAACGGCAGAGCAGACTTGCCGATTCATAGGACTCGTTATAATTGATTACAACATTATATCCCTTACCCGCAAACATAATTGCCGTTGCCGCACCGATACCCTTTGACGAGCCGGTGACTATTACCGTCTTTGCCATATGTTCTCCTCATTTCATAATCTGTCTTAACAGAAATAAGTATACCATAATTTTCAAAAAAAATAAAGAACAAATTACAACAGTTTGGGTTTACATAATAAGAGTATCGGCACATATTGTGTGGTTTACATAAATAGTTTACATAACATTTATAAATGCCGAAATTTGCAGTTGACATAATAGGGAAAATGTAGTATCATAATCTTGTTATCGCAATAAACTGAGTGATTTAAACCCGGTGTTGTTTTTCGGAATTTGTTATTAAGTTTACATAACAACCGCATTTAACAACATTTTGTATACTGCGATATGTATTTAAACTAAATATAGTTAAAGGACTTTCGGCATATCTTGTCCCGTTTTCGCATAGTATTATTTAGAAACGGGAGTGATTATATGCGAAAGGGTACTGTTTTAAGTATCAAAGGTTTGAAGATAGGCAATTTTATCGCAAAGAATAATGTTCTTGTTATTTTGGTTGCCTTATTCATCGCGGGAATTGCAGTAGGTACATTTTCATATCATAAGGTAAATATTCTTGCCGAGTATTCGAATACATATATAGAAAGATTTATTTCGCAAAGATTTGAGTCTTCTTTTTTTTCTGTCGTACTCAATTCCTTTATGGAATCAATGCTTATGCTGCTTATTCTTTTTACATTCGGTACTTCGATGATGGGGGTTATTTTGGCTCCGTTTGCTCTTTTCGCAAGAGGCGTGCTTTACGGCAGCGTTACAGCCTTGCTTTATTCGGATTATTCGGTAAAGGGAATTGCCTTTAATGCGGTGCTGGTACTGCCGCCCGCAATACTTCTTATTTCGGCGTTGCTTTTGGCGTCCCGTGAATCGGTCAGATTTTCGCTTATCATTGCAAAAATGTCGCTTCCCGGTTCTTCACCGTTCAACCTTTCGGTTGATTTTAAGAGCTACTGCGGAAGATATTTATTTATTACTTTGCTTGTGCTTGCGTCCGCTTTGACAGACGCAGTGCTTTCCTGCTCGTTTATGAGCGGCTTAAAGCTGTAAAAAATTTTTAAGGAGGTGCAATAATGTCGGACACTGATAAATTCAAAGAATATTTGTTAAAGGTAAAAAAATCGTCCGCAAATACGGTTGAGTCTTATCTTCGCGATGTGAACCAGTATTCCGCTTATTGCTCTGCCTCGGGTAAGAGTATCAACTCTGCCGATAATGCATTTTTGCGCGGTTATCTTGACTATCTTACCGCTACGGGTAAGTCCGAAGCGACAAAGACCCGTATACTCGCTTCGCTCAGATGCTATTATAAATACCTTACGCAAAACGGAATTTCCGACGCCGATCCGGTCGAGGGTATAAAGCTTCAGCACGGGGAAAAGAAGCTGCCGGGAATACTCGATTCAAACGAGATTGTTCTGCTTTTGTCCCAGCCTGACGGGAGCGACTATAAAAGCGTTAGAGACAAAGCTATGCTTGAGCTTTTATACGCAACGGGAATAAAGGTTTCCGAGCTTATTGAGCTTACCGTGAGCGATATTAATCTTCAAATCGGTATTCTTCACCTACATAACGGAAAAAAGGAAAGAATTGTTCCTATGTATCCTGCGGCGGTTAAGACCGTGGCGGCGTACCTTGTAAATGTAAGACCCGCGATAGTTACGGATAAGGCAGAGGACAGGCTGTTTACAAATATGAGCGGACAGCCAATGTCAAGACAGGGCTTTTGGAAGATAATAAAGCATTACTCGGAAAAGGCGGGCATTAAAAAGGATATTACGCCGCACACTCTCCGTCATTCCTTTGCCGCGCATTTGCTTGAAAACGGCGCACAGCTTAAGGATATTAAGGAAATGCTCGGTCATTCCGATATATCGTCCACACAGGTCTATGCGCAGTTTATGAAGAATAAATATACGATGGCGTACGCAAAATACCATCCGCTGGCAAAATAAAAAAGGTCTCCCGAAAGAGACCTTTTTTTATTATTCAGAAACTCATTATACTGTTCATATCGTAAAGCCCCGGAGCTTTTCCGCAAAGGAATTTTGCGGCTCTTACAGCGCCGACGGCAAAAACCTCACGGGATTGTGCCGAGTGTGAAATTTTTATAACCTCATCGTGTCCCGCAAAAATGACCTCGTGCTCGCCGACAATAGTGCCGCCCCTTACAGAATGTATGCCGATTTCGTTCTTCGGGCGTTTTCTGCGGACGGAATGGCGGTCGTATTCGTAATTGAGCGTGTCGCCGAAAACGGAGTTCACGGCGTTTGCAAGCATTATTGCGGTGCCCGACGGCGCGTCTATTTTTTGATTGTGATGCATTTCAACAATTTCAATATCAAAGCTGTCGCCCAATACGGCGGCGGCTTTTTTCGCAAGGCTAGCAACAAGATTTACGCCGATAGACATATTGAATGTAAAAAATACGGGTATTTTTTGCGAAGCCTGTTTGATTTTTTCAATCTGCCCGTCGTCATAGCCTGTGGTTGCGATTACTGCCGGAATTTTATTTTTTACGGCGTAATCGAGAAGACCGTCAAGCATTGATGTATGGGAAAAATCAATAATGATGTCGGCTTTTGTATTAATGTCCGAAAATGCGGAGAAGACAGGAAAATCCTCGCCGTTGTTAATTTTGTCAACGCCCGCGACTATTTTAATGCTACCGTCCTCCTTGGCGGCATCAGCTACAAAGCCGCCCATTTTGCCGGACGCTCCGCAAAGAATTGCATTTATCATATTTTCACTTCCGTTTTATGAGTTTAAAGACATCCGCATTCCTTAAGCTTTTCCTTAAGCTTTGCTACCGCGCTTTCCGCCATCGGATAAAGGGGAAGTCTGCACGGACCCGCGTTCATTCCTAAAATATTCATAGCTTCCTTTACGGGAATGGGGTTTACATCGCTGAACAGCGCATTCATAAGTCCTGTATACTTAATCTGCAATTCGGCAGCTTCCTTTGTATTGCCCGAAAGGTATTCGGCGCACATTTTATGCATAACGCCGGGTAATATGTTTGAAAGCACCGAAATTACGCCGATACCGCCGAGCGACATTATCGGAACGGTCTGGTCGTCGTTGCCCGAATATATATCAAGCTCGTCGCCGCAAAGATATTTTGTCTGTGCTACGGAGGATAAATCGCCGTTGGCTTCCTTCACCGCAACGATGTTCGGGTGCTTCGATATTTCCTTATAGGTTTCCGGCTTTATCGCAACGCCGGTTCTTGACGGAACATTATAAAGTATTATCGGCTTATCAACACGGTCGGCAATATAATTGTAGTGCGCTACAAGACCGTGCTGTGAGGTTTTGTTATAATAGGGAGTAACCATTAAAAAAGCGTCCGCTCCGGCATCCTCGGCGTCCTTGCAAAGACCTACGGAGTACACGGTGTCGTTACTGCCGGTCCCTGCTATAAGCGGTACACGGCCGGCATTTGCCTTTGCGGCGGTTTCTATAACCTTTACATGCTCCTCGTAGTTGAGCGTGGATTTTTCACCCGTTGTGCCGCAGATTACAAGGGCGTCTATACCGCCTGCTATCTGTTCGTCAACAAGGGAGGAAAGGCGTTCAAAGTTTACGCTTCCGTCATTGTTCATAGGTGTGATGAGTGCCGTGGCTGCGCCGGTAAAAATTCTCTTTTTCATAAAAGACCACTCCTTAAAATATGTTAATCCATATAACCCTTTGCGCAGAGCAGCTCGGCAAGCAGAACAGCGCCGCCTGCGGCTCCTCTTAAGGTATTATGGGAAACGCAAACAAACTTGTAATCATACTGCGTATCCTCGCGAAGTCTGCCGACGGAAATTGCCATACCGCCCTCAAGGTCACGGCAGAGCTTCGTCTGCGGCATATCATCCTCGGTATAATAGTGGAGGAATTTTTTGGGTGCGTGGGGAAGTCCGAGCTTTTGCGGCTCGCCCGAATAGCTGTCCCAGATTTTAAGTATTTCTTCCTTTGTGGGCTTCTTCTTAAAATCAACAAAAACAGACGCCAAATGTCCGTCCGATACGGGAACTCTTATGCACTGCGCCGTGAATTTAGGCTCGTCGGCGGGAACTATCTCGCCGTCCTTTATTTTACCCCAAATCTTAAGCGGTTCCTTTTCGCTTTTTTCTTCCTCGCCGCCGATATAGGGAATTACATTATCAATCATTTCGGGCCAGCGCTCAAAGGTTTTTCCTGCTCCCGAAATTGCCTGATAGGTAGATACAAGCACCTTGTCTACTCCGAACTTTTCGTCAAGCGGATAAAGTGCGGGAACATAGCTTTGAAGCGAGCAGTTGGATTTAACGGCAATAAATCCTCTCTTGGTGCCGAGACGCTTTCTTTGAGAGGGTATTACGCTTAAATGGTCGGAATTGATTTCGGGAATAACCATCGGAACATCGGACGTAAAGCGGTGAGCGCTGTTGTTTGATACAACGGGGCACTCGTGCTTTGCGTACTTTTCCTCAAGCGCCTTTATTTCGTCCTTTTTCATATTAACGGCGCAGAAAACAAAGTCGACAAGACCTGTTATTTTATCAATATCCTTTTCGGCGTCCAAAACAGGCATATTCTTTAAATTTTCAGGGATAGGCTCTTTCATTGCCCAGCGGCTGCCGATTGCCTCCTCATATGTTTTGCCTGCCGAATTTGCGCTTGCGGCAAGGGCAGTGACATTGAACCACGGGTGATTATGGAGAAGCAGGGAAAAACGCTGACCTACCATTCCGGTGGCCCCTATTATTCCTACGCTGTATTTTTTCATTTTAAAACATTCCTTTCGGGGGTTTCGTAAATTTGCACTTGATATATATTGTGTTATGCAATATAATTATACCTTGTAAATATTATTTGTCAATTTATTTTATGCTGAAAACAGAGAGAAGTTTAATTTTAAATGATGAAAACAAGCGATTTTTTTTATAATCTGCCAGAGGAGCTTATAGCGCAGACACCTGTGGAACCGAGAAATTCATCACGGCTTATGGTCTTATCCCGTGACAGCGGTGCGGTTGAGCATAGGCACTTTTATGATTTGCCGGAATTTTTAAGACCGGGCGACTGCCTTGTGCTTAACGATACAAGGGTTCTGCCCGCGAGAATGTACGGCGTCAGGGAAGACACAGGCGCGGTCGTTGAATTTGTATTGCTCCGTCAGCACGGCAATATGCTGTGGGAGTGCCTTGCGGGACCCGGTAAAAAGGCTAAGGAAGGGTATAAATTCAAATTTTCCGATAAGCTTAGCGCTGCCGTAACAGAGGTTATGCCCGACGGCAACCGAATGATAGAATTCAGGTGCGACGGCGATTTCTTTACGGTGCTTGACGAGGTAGGTCAGATGCCGCTTCCGCCTTATATAAAGGAAAAGCTTAAGGACAAGGAACGCTATCAGACGGTTTATTCCAAAGAGGCAGGCTCAGCCGCCGCTCCGACGGCAGGACTGCATTTTACAAAGGAAATGCTTGAAAGCATTAAAAAAAGCGGCGTGAACATTGCGTATGTTACGCTTCATGTAGGGCTAGGAACATTCCGCCCCGTTAAGGTTGAGGATGTTACCAAGCACAAAATGCACACCGAGCATTTTTATATTCCCGAGGAAGCGGCGGATATTATTAATGAAACCAAGAAAAACGGCGGCAGGGTCATCTGTGTGGGAACAACCTCCTGCAGAACAGTGGAAAGCTGTGCCGCAAGGTATGGCGAGATACGCTCCTGTTCGGGTGACACCGATATTTTCATTTACCCCGGCTTCGAGTTTAAGTGTATGGACGGGCTTGTTACCAATTTCCACCTGCCCGAAAGCACGCTTATAATGCTTGTTTCCGCCTTTGCCGGATACGATAATGTTATGAACGCCTATAATACCGCCGTAAAGGAAAAATACAGATTTTTCAGCTTCGGCGACGCTATGCTGATTATATAAAGGAACGATTGAATGTATAAGCTTTTAAAGGAAGAAGGCCGCGCAAGACGGGGCGAGTTCGTCACAAACAGGGGAACGGTACAGACGCCCGCATTTATGAATGTAGCCACCGCGGCGGCAATTAAGGGTGCTGTTTCCGCACGGGATCTTGAAAATCTCGGCTGTCAGATAATGCTCTCCAATACTTATCATCTGCATGTAAGACCGGGTGACGAGGTAATCCGTGACTGCGGCGGACTGCATAAATTCACAACCTGGAACGGACCCATACTTACGGATTCGGGCGGATTTCAGGTGTTTTCGCTGGCGTCGCTCCGCCATATTACGGAGGAGGGCGTTACATTCGCTTCTCATGTAGACGGCAGGCGTATTTTTATGGGACCC
The DNA here is from genome assembly GCA_002451855.1 of Ruminococcaceae bacterium UBA6842. Classification (GTDB taxonomy): domain Bacteria; phylum Bacillota; class Clostridia; order Oscillospirales; family Acutalibacteraceae; genus UBA737. Next base: position 15,966 of record DKDS01000070.1, read on the forward strand.
GAGGAGAGTATGACAATTCAGTCAAACCTCGGCTCTACCATAGCGATGGCTTTTGACGAATGTGTTGAAAATCCTGCCGAATACTCATATTCAAAGGCGTCCTGCGAGCGCACGACCCGTTGGCTTGTACGCTGTAAGGCTAAAATGGCAGAGCTTAATTCAAGACCCGATACAATCAATAGGGAACAGCTTTTGTTCGGTATAAATCAGGGCTGTACATACAGGGATCTAAGAATTGAGCATATGAAGCGCATTGCCGAGCTTGACCTTGACGGTTACGCAATAGGCGGCTTGGCGGTCGGGGAGCCGACCGAAGTTATGTACGATATTATTGAGTGCGTAACGCCTCATATGCCCGAGAATAAAATCAGGTATCTTATGGGCGTCGGAACTCCCGCAAATATACTTAATGCCGTAGAACGGGGAGTAGACCTGTTTGACTGCGTAATGCCGAGCCGTAACGCAAGGCACGGTCATCTGTTTACATCTAAGGGAATTATCAATCTTAATAACAAAAAGTACGAACACGATATGTCGCCGATTGATGAAAACTGCGGCTGCCCCGTATGCCGAAATTACAGCAGGGCTTATATCAGACATTTGCTTAAAAGCCAGGAAATGCTTTCCCAGCGTCTTACCGTTATGCACAATCTGTGGTTTTACAATCATCTTATGGAGGATATAAGAAGCGCGCTTGATAACGGCAGCTTTGCTGAGTTTAAGCGTGAAAAGGAAATAATACTCTCGCAAAGAATTTAAAATAATTCTTGCAATAAAGGTAAATATAGGATATAATACTTTTAACAGTTATTTGGAGGGCAAAAATCAATGAATTTCAAGATTTATACGCTTGCCGCCGAAACAGCGGCAAAACAGGGCGGAGCGCAAAGCATATTGGTAATGGTTCTTTACCTTGCGGTTATATTCGGAGCAATGTATTTCCTGCTTATCCGTCCCCAGCGCAAAAAGCAAAAAGAAGAAAAGAAGATGCGCGACAATCTTCAGGTCGGCGATGAAATAGTTACTATCGGCGGTATTTACGGAAGGGTAATTTCGCTTAAGGAAGACACTTTGGTTATTGAGTCCGCAAGCGACCATTCAAAGCTTACGGTTGCAAGATGGGCTTTACAGACAAATCTTACCGTTCACGACGATACGGCTTCTAAGTAAATAGAATAAGTTTTGTCCCTCCCGAATAGTAATGTACGGGAGGGATTTTTTGTGAATAATGAAATTTTAAAAAAGGATATAAGCACAAAATATAAAAGCATTATAGGGGCTTTTTTAATAGGCATTGCGGTTACTGCGGTGTTTATTGCCGTTTTTGCGGCGGTTATGTACTTTTTTGCGGCGGGATTTAAATATGCGGCGCTTTTTGCAACGCTTTCCGCAGCATTCGGCGGTTTTGCCGCCTCGTTTTTTTTAGCAGGCAAGTCAGGCAGCAGGGGCTGGCTTACGGGTCTTATTACCGGAATTTGCGCTTTTCTTATAATAACTGTAATTTCACTTGCCGTAAACCGCGGAGCAATGACAAGCAATACATTGTTCCACCTTGTAATTATCGTTTTGGCTTCCGTTATAGGCGGTATTTTAGGGGTCAATAAGCCGTCGGAGCAAAAATTTATCTGAATATGCTTTTAAACTTTTGCCAACAATAAATTATCGGATAAAAAACTTGACAATTACAGCATACGGATTGTACAATATGTAATATATGTTTTAATATGGGGCTATAGTGCCGTTCTGTCGTGTCGGAACGGTATAAAATGATACATAAATTTAAAAAAATCGGAGGATAACTATTTAATGAATGAAAAAAAAGAAAAAAGGGACGGCGAAAAGACCGTAAATAAGTCTGCCCAAAACAAGACAAGGAGAACCTATAACAAAAAGGGTACGGCAGACGGGGGCAAGGCTATGAAAAACACCTCTGCCGTTAAAAATGCCGCAAATGGCAGAAGCGGCGGCACTAAAACGCAGACTGCGCCGCATAACAGACAGGGTACACGCCGCTACGGCAACAGACAGAGCGCAAAGCCGCTTAAAATCATACCGCTCGGAGGACTGGGTGAAATAGGAAAAAACATAACGCTTTACGAATATGACGGCGATATGTTCCTTTCGGACTGCGGAATGTCGTTTCCTGATGAAGAAATGCCCGGTATCGATATTGTTATACCGGACTTTACCTATGTGCTTGAAAACAAGGATAAAATTAAGGGACTTGTAGTAACCCACGGTCACGAGGACCATATCGGAGCAATTCCGTATCTGCTCAGGAACTTTAATTTACCGATTTACGCCACAAGACTTACAATAGGTCTTATTGAAGGCAAGCTGCGTGAGCATAAGCTGCTTAATGAGGCAAAGCTTAATGTTACAAACCCGGGAGATGTGGTAACGCTCGGTAAGTTTAAAATTGAGTTTATTCATGTAAACCATTCTATACCCGACGCTGTCGGTTTTGCGATAACCTGCCCCGCGGGAACGGTAATTCAGACGGGAGACTTTAAAATCGACACTACTCCTATCGACGATTATGTAATTGACATAGGCAGATTTGCAGAGCTTGGCAAAAAGGGCGTTCTGGCGCTTATGTCGGACTCGACAAACGCCGAGAGACCCGGCTTTACGCCGAGCGAAAGAATTGTCGGCGATTCATTCTCAAACCTTTTTAAAAAAGCGGAGGACCACAGGATAATCGTTGCTACATTCTCTTCCAATATTCACCGTATACAGCAGATAATCGATGAAGCGTACCGCTGCGGCCGTAAGGTTGCGGTTTCGGGCAGAAGTATGATAAATGTTGTGACGGTTGCGGCAGAACTCGGCTACCTGAATGTTCCTAAAGATGTTCTTATCGACATTGAAATGATAAAAAACTATCAGCCGGGCGAGCTTGTTATAGTAACAACAGGCAGTCAGGGCGAGCCTCTCTCGGCGCTTCACCGTATCGCTTTTTCCGACCACAGGCAGGTTGAAATTATACCGGGCGATATGATTATTATTTCGGCAACGCCGATACCCGGCAACGAAAAGCTTGTAAGCAAGGTTGTAAACGAGCTTATGAAGCGCGGAGCCAATGTTGTATATGAAAGAATGTACGATGTTCATGTTTCGGGTCACGCCTGTCAGGAAGAGCTGAAGCTTATGATGAGCATTGTAAAGCCGAAATATTTTATTCCGCTTCACGGTGAGCAGAAGCATTTGATGAAGCACGCAATGCTTGCCCGTCAGATGGGAATACCCGAGGAAAATATTTTAATAGCGGATAACGGCAATGTTATCGAGCTTACCAAAAACTCGCTTAAAACCACGGAAACGGTACAGGCAGGCAGGGTCCTTGTTGACGGACTGGGCGTCGGAGATGTGGGCAGTATTGTCCTGCGTGACCGTAAGCACCTTGCGGACGACGGTATAATTATAATCGCTGTTTCAATAGACGGCGTTACCCGTGAGGTAGTATCGGGACCCGATGTG
>DKDS01000033.1:0-4891 GCA_002451855.1 Ruminococcaceae bacterium UBA6842
GGAAACGGCGGTTACGGGGCTTCCGTCAGGTGTAGGTGAACCGTGGTTTGACGGTGCGGAAAACATACTTTCCCGTGCTTTATTTGCGGTTCCTGCGGTAAAGGGCGTGGAATTCGGCGGCGGTTTTGCGCTTTCGGATATGACAGGGAGCGAGGCTAACGACCCGTTTTACACCGAAAACGGCGTTACGGCTACCCTGACAAACAACAACGGCGGAATAAACGGCGGTATTACAAACGGTATGCCCGTAATCTTCCGCTGTGCCGTCAAGCCCACACCAACTATCCACAAGCCGCAGAAGACGGTGGATTTTATAAAGAATGAAAATGTAACGCTTACGGCAGGCGGCAGGCACGACCCCTGCATTGTGCACAGGGCAAGGGTCGTAATAGACAGCATTACGGCAATAGCGCTTTGCGATATGCTTTGCGGCCGCTTCGGAACCGATTGGTTGGGTGAATAATGGAATACGGTTGTATAGGTAAAAAGCTTACTCACAGCTTTTCTAAAATAATACATAATAAGCTGGCGGACTATGAATACGAGCTTTGCGAAATACCCGAAGACGGGCTTGCGGATTTTATGACAAGGGCGGATTTTAAGGCAATCAATGTTACCATTCCGTACAAGCAGGCGGTAATTCCGTTTCTTTACAGCATAAGCGATACGGCGAAAAGGATAGGCGCTGTCAATACCGTTGTAAATAAAAACGGCAGACTTTACGGCTATAATACGGATTTTTCGGGTATGCGCGCGCTGATACTCCGTCAGGGCGTTTCGTTAAAGGGGAAAAAGGTGCTTATATTAGGCTCGGGCGGCACATCGAAAACGGCGTATGCCGTTGCGGAAAATTTGGGAGCCGCCGAGGTTTACAGGGTCTCCCGAAGCGGCAAAGACGGTGCGGTTACATATGGTGAGGCTTACGATAAACACTCGGACGCACAGGCAATCATTAACACCACGCCCTGCGGAATGTACCCTTCAATCGGTGCGGCGGCAGTGGATACCGAGCGTTTTCCTGACCTTTCAAGCGTTACGGATGCCGTGTACAATCCGCTTTCAAGCGCACTTGTTGTAAGCGCCCGTGAAAAGGGAATAAATGCTGTCGGCGGTCTTTATATGCTTGTGGCACAGGCGGCGTTTGCGGCGGAAAAATTTATAGATATTTCCGTTTCCGAAGAGAAGACGGAGGAAATTTACCGCAGTATTTTAAGTCAAAAAAAGAATATCGTGCTTATAGGTATGCCGGGCTGCGGCAAAACAACAATAGGCAAGAGGTTGGCGGCGGAGCTCGGCAAAAAATTCATTGATACCGACAGTGAGATAATAAAGGAAATAAATATGCCCATATCCGATTATTTTGCGAGATTCGGCGAAGAAAGCTTCAGACGGCTTGAATCGGAGATTATAAAGCGAATATCGGCGGAGCAGTCCGCTGTTACGGCAACGGGCGGCGGCGCGGTTTTGAACCGTGAAAATATCCGTCTTTTAAAGGAAAACGGAACTGTCGTTTTTATCGACAGACCGATAGAAAGGCTTGTAACCTCGTCTGACAGACCGCTTTCCTCCGACCGTGAAATGTTAAAGAAAAGATATGATGAGAGATACGGCTTGTATTGCTCCTCGGCGGACAAAAAGATAAATGCGGTAGATGAATTAGAGCTTAATGTAAAAGCAATCAAAGAGGTTTTTTTGAATGAAATTACTTGTAATTAACGGACCTAATATCAATATGCTCGGGATAAGAGAGCCCGGAATTTACGGAAAAGAAAGCTTTAAGACCTTGTGCGATACGGTAGAGCGGCACGCCGCCGAAAACGGACATACGGTCAAGCTGTTTCAGTCCAACCACGAGGGCGACCTTGTAGATGAAATTCAGGCGGCTTACGGAAATTTTGACGGTATAGTAATAAATCCGGGAGCGTATACCCACACAAGCATAGCTTTGTTAGATGCGGTAAAGGCGGTGTCTATACCGACGGTTGAAGTACATATTTCCGATGTGTCGCGGCGTGAGAATTTCAGGCAGATAAGCTATATCAGAAGCGCCTGCGTTAAAACGATATGCGGTCACGGTATAGCGGGATATACCGAGGCAATGGACTTTTTGGCAAAGGAATACGGAGAGAAATAATGACGGTAACAATAGAAAAGGGTAAGGCGTTCGGCAGGGTTGCCGCGCCGCCCTCAAAAAGCGTTTCGCACAGGTATCTTTTGTGTGGCGCTCTGTCGGGGCAAAGCGTTATAAACAACATTGCCTTTTCGGAGGATATAAAGGCAACTCTCGGCTGTCTTGAAAATCTCGGGGCTGCAACGGAAATTTGCGGAGACAGCGTTAAGATAGGCGGAATGTCACCGGACGGCGGCATTAAAAGCAACAGGCTTTTCTGCAACGAATCGGGCAGTACCTTAAGGTTTATGATACCGATTTGTCTGCTGTTCGGCAGGGAAATAACGCTTTACGGAACCAAAAGGCTTCTGAGCCGCTCGCTTGCGGTCTATAAGGAGCTTTGCGAGTCACAGGGAATAAAATTCAGTCAGAGTGAGGACAGCGTTACCGTGTGCGGCAGGCTGTCACCCGGTAAATATTCCGTAAGAGGGGATATTTCAAGCCAGTTTATTTCGGGACTTATGTTTGCGCTCCCGCTTTTAAAGGGCGACAGTACGATTGATATAATCGGTACGCTTGAAAGCGGCTCATACTTAAATATGACCGTAAAGGCGCTTGCGGACTTCGGCGTCCGTATAAGCCGAACGGACGAGCATACATTTTTTGTTAAAGGAAATCAAGTGTATAAATCAAGAGAGCTGAGCGTTGAGGGCGATTGCTCAAACGCCGCTTTTTTCGAGGCGCTTAACTCAATGGGCGGAAATGTTGCGGTTACGGGACTTAATAAGGATACCTGTCAGGGCGATTCGGTTTACAAAAAGCTTTTCGGCAAGCTGGTAAGAGGGTTTGCGGAAATAGATGTTTCGGACTGCCCCGATTTAGCCCCCGTTCTTATGGCGGCGGCCGCGGCGAACAACGGCGTTAAGCTTACGGGCACGCACAGGCTTAAAATAAAGGAAAGCGACAGGGGAGCCGCAATGGCGGCGGAGCTTAAAAAATTCGGGTGTTACACAGAGCTTGCGGAAAACGAGATTACCGTTCATCCGTGTACGCTTAACAGACCCGAAATACCGCTTGACGGTCACAACGACCACAGAATAGTAATGGCGCTCTCGCTTCTTTGCAGTATTACGGGCGGAAGCATGTACGGGGCGGAAGCGGTGGCAAAAAGCTTTCCCGATTTTTTTGAAAGGCTTTCAACACTCGGCATAAAGGTAGAAAAACAATGAAATTAACAAAAGAAATGAACATACTTATTGTGGGCCTCGGACTTTTGGGCGGAAGCTACGCCGAAGCGCTCACAAAGGCGGGCTTTAAGGTAAACGCTATAACAAAGGAACAGTCCTCGGTTGATTTTGCGCTTAAAAAGGGCATAATCGCATACGGTACGACAAAGGTAGATAAAGAGCTTATCGGCAATGCGGAGCTTGTGATATTTGCGCTGTATCCGCACATATTTACCGAATGGATAGATAAATACCAACAGTATTTAAAATCCGGCGCTGTAATAACCGATGTTACCGGCGTAAAGGGCTGTATTGTGGATAAGATACAGGCTATGTTAAGACCCGATGTGGAGTTTATTGCCGCTCACCCTATGGCGGGGAGAGAGGTATGCGGCGTTGAAAACAGCAGTGCGGAAATATTTAAGGGCGCTAACTACATAGTGGTTCCCACCGAAAAAAATACTGCGGGAGCGGTTGAGCTTTGCCGTGACTTGGGCGAAAAGCTCGGCTTTCATCAGGTGGCAGAGCTTTCTGTTGGGATGCACGATGAAATGATAGCCTTCCTGTCACAGCTGACGCACTGTATTGCGGTCACGCTTATGTGCTGTAACAATACGCCCGACCTTGAATACTATACGGGTGACTCGTTCCGCGACCTTACGAGGATAGCAAGAATTAACGACGAGATGTGGAGCGAGCTTTTTCTTGACAACCGCGACGCTCTGCTTAATGAAATGCGAAGCTTTAAAACCGCATTTGACGAGCTTATGGAAAAAATCGAGTCGGGCGACAGGGAAGGCATCAGGGCTATGATGAGACTTTCGACCGAACGCAGAAAACGCTTTAACAAGCATTTATAAGAGGTAAGTATTATGAATATGAAATTTTTAAGAAAGCTGCCCATTCCGCAGCAGATAAAGACCCGTTATCCCGTAACCGATAAGGACGCGGCGATAAAGGCGGAGAGAGATGCGGAGCTTAAAAGGATTTTTTCGGGGGAATCGGATAAATTTATTCTTGTAATAGGACCCTGCTCTGCCGACAGCCGCGAGCCTGTGCTTGATTATATATCAAGGCTTAAAAGGGTACAGGAAGAGGTAAAGGACAAAATACTGATAGTACCGAGAATTTACACAAATAAGCCCAGAACAACGGGAGACGGATACAAGGGTATGCTTCATCAGCCGAATCCCGACGGTACGCCCGATATGCTCAAAGGCATAGTGGCAATAAGGGAACTGCATATGGCGGCTCTGCACGATTACGGCTTTTCCTGCGCGGACGAAATGCTTTACCCGGATAACCACCGTTACCTTTCCGATTTGCTTTCCTATGTCGCAATAGGCGCCCGTTCGGTTGAAAACCAACAGCACAGGCTTACCGCAAGCGGACTTGATATACCCGTGGGTATGAAAAATCCGACAGGCGGCGACCTCACCATTATGATGAACTCGATAACCGCGGCACAGCATAAGCACACATTCATATACAGAGGATGGGAGGTCGTAAGCGACGGCAACCCCTATGCACACGCAATACTCAGAGGCTATATAGA
>DKDS01000033.1:4932-8219 GCA_002451855.1 Ruminococcaceae bacterium UBA6842
AAAAATGTGTCAAATTATCACTATGAGGACCTTGTAAAGCTTTATGAGCTTTACGCCTCCACACAGCTTGTCAATCCCGCGGTTATAGTAGATACAAACCACGCAAATTCGGGCAAGCAGTATCTTGAACAGGTAAGAATCGCAAAGGATGTTGTTTACAGCTGCAACCACAACAAGGATATCCGCTCAATGGTAAAGGGGCTTATGATTGAAAGCTACATAGAGGACGGCTCGCAGAAGATCGGCGAGCATATCTACGGAAAATCAATTACCGACCCGTGCCTCGGTTGGGAAAAATCCGAAAAGCTTATATATAAAATTGCCGATACATTAAAATAAGGCATTTACAAATTACACCTTCCGTATTAGAATAGATAGGTACAAAATACGGAGGGTGTCTTTTTATAATTATGAATAACAGTATTAACGCATCAAGGTTTTTAAAGCTCCAAAAGGATTTTTTCGGGGCGTGCGACAGCTGCGCCGAAGCGGCGGCAAGGCGTTCGGGAATAACTAAGGACGAGGTTCGCGCGCTTGTATATATTTTTGAAATGCCCGAGCATAAGGCGGAGCTTGATAAGGTAAATTCTGTCTGCGGCGAGGATGTAGCGGCAAAGCTTACCGAAAATAAGCTTGCCGAAATTTCGGGCGGAGAAATTCTCCTTACCGGCAGGGGCGGAATAACGGCAAAGTCCGCCGCAATGTCGGAGGAAAAGTTTTTCTCGGCCGCACTTCAGTCTCTAACGCCCGAGGAGCTGTTTATATTTGAAAGCGTACTTGAAAAAATAAGCAAAAATCTTGCAAAATATTAACAATAGTTTAATTTTTGAAATGCACTATTGACTTTCCCTGATTTTCGTTTATAATGTATATTGCCGATTAAAAAGATGTGTTTTATATGTCTTTTTAAAATCAAGTTTGGAGGAATTTTGTTATGAAACTTAAGCCTTTGGCAGATAATGTTGTTATCAAAGCAACAGAAGCTGAAGAAACCACAAAAAGCGGCATAGTTTTAACTTCCGCCGCAAAAGAAAAACCGCAGATCGCCGTTGTAGTGGCAGTAGGCCCCGGCGGAATTATAGACGGAAAAGAAGTAAAGATGTCCGTAAAAGAGGGCGACCGTGTAGTTGCCGCCAAATATTCCGGAACAGACATCAAGATTGACGGAGAGGAATACACCATTCTTCATCAGTCGGATATTCTCGCAATAGTTGAATAATCGGAGGTAGAGTTATTATGGCTAAAAATATTATTTTCGGCGAAGACGCCAGAAAATCTCTTCAGGCAGGCGTTGATAAGCTTGCCGACGCTGTAAAGGTAACGCTGGGACCCAAGGGCAGAAATGTAGTTCTTGATAAGAAATACGGCTCACCCCTTATCACTAACGACGGCGTTACAATAGCAAAGGAAATTGAGCTTGAGGACCCGTTTGAGAATATGGGCGCACAGCTTGTAAAGGAAGTTTCCGTTAAGACAAACGACGCCGCCGGCGACGGAACCACAACCGCAACCGTTCTTGCGCAGGCTCTTATTAAAGAGGGTATGAAGAATGTTGCCGCAGGCGCTAACCCGATGGTAGTTAAGAAAGGCATTAAAAATGCCGTTGATACCGCTATTGATACCGTTATCAAAAATTCCAAGAAGGTAAGCGGAAGCGATGACATTGCCCGTGTAGCAACCGTTTCCTCGGGCGACGAGGTTATAGGCAAGCTTATTGCCGAGGCTATGAGCAAGGTAACCGCCGACGGCGTTATCACCGTTGAGGAGTCGAAGACCGCCGAGACCTACTCGGAGGTAGTTGAGGGTATGCAGTTCGACAGAGGATACATCACCCCCTATATGGTAACCGATTCCGATAAAATGGAGGCTGTTATCGACGACGCGCTTATCCTTATAACCGATAAGAAGATTTCCAACATTCAAGAGATACTTCCGCTTCTTGAACAGATAGTTCAGGCAGGCAAGAAGCTTCTTATAATTGCCGAGGATATCGAGGGCGAGGCTCTCTCAACCCTTATCGTAAACAAGCTCCGCGGTACATTCACCTGCGTTGCCGTTAAGGCTCCGGGCTTCGGCGATCGCCGCAAGGAAATGCTCAAGGACATCGCCGTTCTCACCGGCGGCACGTATGTCTCGAGCGAGCTGAACATGAACCTGCCCGACGTGCAGCTGGCTGACCTTGGCCGCGCCCGTCAGATCAAGGTCACCAAGGACAACACCGTCATCGTCGACGGCGCTGGCGATGCCAATGAGATCAAGGCCCGTGTTGCCGAGATCAAGAACATGATCGCCGTCACCACGTCCGATTACGACAAGGAAAAGCTGCAGGAGCGTCTGGCGAAGCTGTCCGGCGGCGTGGCCGTCATCAAGGTCGGCGCGCAGACCGAGGTCGCGATGAAAGAGCAGAAGCTTCGCGTCGAGGACGCGCTGAACGCAACGCGCGCAGCAGTGGAAGAAGGCATCGTCGCCGGCGGCGGCACGGCCTTTGTCAACGCGATCCCGGCTGTGGAAAAGCTGGTCGCAAAGCTCTCCGGCGATGAGAAGACCGGCGCACAGATCATTGCCAAGGCCCTGCAGGCCCCGATCCGCCAGATCGCGGAGAACGCAGGCGTCGACGGCTCCATCGTCTTCGAGAAGATCCGCTCGAGCCGCAAGCTTGGCTATGGCTACAACGCCTACAACGAGACCTACTGCGACATGATCCCGGCCGGCATCGTCGACCCGACCAAGGTCACGAGAACCGCTCTGGAAAACGCCGCGTCCATCGCCTCGTGCGTGCTGACGACCGAATCCCTTGTCGCCGACAAGCCCGATCCTCAGGCTGACGCCGCGATGGCAGCCGCAGCCCAGGGCGGCGGCATGGGCGGCATGTACTAAGAGACTGCCCAAAGCCTTGAAATTGCTTGATTTTTTGGGCGCGAAAAAGCGGATTTACGCCAAACTTACGCAAAAAATGCAAGCACATGATAGTAACCAAAATCGGCACCTGCCTCAAAAGCAGGTGCCGATTTTTTCTTATTTGCGTTTCTTTTTTCCTTTTCCGTGCGGTAACTGCGGTCTTGCTTTCCCACGCTGGCTGATGGGGCTTTTCAAGTATTTGGACAGCTTGAGTACTTCAATCAGCGAGACGAGCTGCTCTTTGGTGAGCTTGTCATAATCAATACCAAACGTAGCAAGAAACGACCGGATTTGCTTTTCCTCGGATCTGCCCTCAAAGTTCATCTCATCCTGCAACTGACCCTGCACGGTTGCGACAAGGGATGTTTTATCCTGAAAAGCCCGATTGT
>DKDS01000061.1:0-1204 GCA_002451855.1 Ruminococcaceae bacterium UBA6842
GGTGAAAAAGGCGAGCAGGGAATACAAGGTGAAAAGGGCGACACGGGCGAAAAAGGTGAACCCGGTATTCAGGGTCCAAAGGGTGAAAACGGGGAAAGTCCCGTTATTACGGTTGCTGAGGACACGCCGATAAGCTACAAGCTTAATTTTAAAACCTCGGAGCAGGATATAACCACGCCTAACCTTTTTGCGCCGTACAGCGAGTACCACGCCGATATTTCGGCGGTAAACAGCACGCTCGCGGTTACTGTCGGAAATCTGGTTCTGACCTATCAGACCACCGCTTCAACCACACTGAGGATAAGCATTGCGCCCAAGGATACCGCAGTCCCGATTTTGGCGGATATTCGCAGAACAACCATCTATAACAACGGCACCGCGGAAGCGCAAACCTTTGACAGTACAACAATTTCGGCACGAACGGTGCTTGACGATATTGTTTACAGCAAATCTCAGGAAACACACAGCATCAAGATCCGTCAACAGGATCCGACAACAAAGCTATGGTCCTTATGCGAGGTTAATTCGTATATTTCGGCAGGCGGGGCGCGCACCTCTGTCAGAGTGCAGTGGAGCGAATATGATGTAGCCTACGAGGTGCCTGAAACAACCTGATACCGTACGCTGTTATTTTAGAAATTAAAATTCAAGTCTTAAAAATAAATGCGGTGCAGATTTTTAATCTGCACCGCATTTGGCTGTCGGCAGTCTTTGCGAAAAGGCTGTTTTTTATTATTCCTCAAAATCAAGACACAAACGCTGACCTGTAAAGGGGCGGACAAAATTGTCAGCCGCCGCAAGGTGAAGCGGGTGCTTTTGGTAGCCGGCGAGGCTTTCGGCGTTGTCAAAGCAGGAGACCAGCATCATATCCGCATTCGAAGAAGAGAGAGACTCGGTCCTTAATTGTATTTTTAAAAGTCCGTCGATTTTTCCGTTTAAGCCTTCAAGGGCGTTTTTCGCGTTTTTCTTGATTTCCGATTTTTCGGCGTCGGAAATACCGTCCTTCAGCTTCCACAAAATAATATGCTTTACCATTTAAATCAACTCCTTAACGGTATTTTATCCCTTTAAATGCTTTTTGTCAATTATATTGATGTTGAAAAAATTTATTTATATGGTATAATAACTTTATACTGGCGGCGGTGGTACGCCGCCAAAGCGCATACTGCGCTAAGAAAATCGAAGATTTTCGTATAAAAACATT
>DKDS01000061.1:1282-3046 GCA_002451855.1 Ruminococcaceae bacterium UBA6842
TTTGCAATTATGGTATAATAACTTTATGCTGATGAATTTAACTGCCGTCAGCCCAACAGAAAACAAAATTGAGGTATTATATGAGGCTGCTTGCTGTGGGAGATGTCTGCGGTCCTGTCGGGTGCGAAAGGATAAAGCAGAGTCTTCCCGTTATTAAAAGGGAAAAGAAAATAGATGTTGCCGTTGTCAACGGTGAAAACTCCGCTGACGGTAACGGAATACTTCCCGAAAGCGCCGATTTGCTCTTTGCCTGCGGTGCGGATGTTATAACGGGCGGCAACCATTCGTTAAGAAGAAAACAAATTTGTAATTACCTTGACGAAAATAAGTTTATACTCCGTCCGCAGAATTTATCCGATACCGAATACGGCTGCGGATATTGCCTTTTGGATATGGGGTATACTTCGGTTGCGGTTATAAATTTAATAGGCAGAATATACCTTGAAAAGCTTAATTCCGATTCGCCGTTTGACGCCGCCGACCGTCTTATAGACAGAGCGAAAAAAGACGGTGCAAGGGTGATAGCGGTTGATTTCCACGCTGAGGCAACAAGCGAAAAACGGGCGTTGGGAATTTATCTTGACGGCAGGGTGTCCGCTTTTTTCGGAACGCATACACATGTTGCGACCGCCGACGCTCAGATACTGCCGGGAGGAACCGGATATATTACTGACCTTGGAATGACAGGACCCGTAAACTCGGTTTTGGGTGTTAAAAGTGAAATTATAATCAACCGCCTTAAAAACAACGATATGTCAAAATTTGAGTTTGCCGGCGGAGAATCGTTTTTGAGCGGATGTATTTTCGATATTGATTTAAAAACCGGAAAAACCGTGGCTGTCGAGCCTGTTTGCATTAAGTAACGAAAGGAAATCTTAATTGATATATTTAAAAAAGCTTTCTGCGTTTATTCTTGCTTTATGTTTTATTATACTGTCGGGCTGTAACAAAAGCGGCGGCGGCTCCTCATCCGAAGCGGAGACAAGCTCCGCGATACAGTCGTCGGGCGGCAGAGATTATCTCACCCTGCTTTATTCCGCGTCGGACAGCTTTAACCCGTATACCGCTGCTACGGATATTAACCGTCAGCTTTGCAGACTGATGTATGAGCCGCTTATAAAGCTTGACAATGATTTTAATGTGCATTACAGTATTGCGCAAAGCGCGGAAACAGACGGGTCGACCTGCACCGTTACGCTTAAAGATACGCTGTTTTCGGACGGCAGCAGGCTTACGGCGGATGATGTTGTTTATTCTTATAATTCCGCTAAAAATTCAAGCACAGAATATGCCTATAAGCTTTATGAGGTTGTTTCGGCATCGGCGTCGGGCAGTAATAAGGTTATATTCAGACTCTCAAAATCGGACCCGTATTTTGTAAATCTTCTTGATTTTCCCATTATCAAAAGGGATTCGGAAAACCGCAAAAACGACGACGGAGTTTCAAAGCCGCCTATCGGCGCTGGTCGCTATGTTTCGGATGATGAAATGACAAAGCTTACCGTAAATCCTAAATTTTCGGGAAGCGGCAACTTTTCGATAAAGGAGATCCGCCTTATAAATGCGCCCGACAGCGAATCGGTAAACCATTATGTGGAAATCGGCGCCTCGGATATGTATTACAGCGATATTTCAGACGGAAAAATCGTAAGAATGAGCGGAAAAAAGGTCAGCATAAATCTTAACAGACTTGTTTACATTGCCGTAAACAGCTCCTACGGAGACCTCGGAAAAGAGGAACTCAGACAGGCAATTTCCTCCGGG
>DKDS01000084.1:0-12608 GCA_002451855.1 Ruminococcaceae bacterium UBA6842
AGGTAATTTAAAATGAAAAAAATCAAAAGCTTTGTAGAGAAAATCAAAAACAAAACCAATGAGGCTATATGCGAGACAGCCGAAGCTGTCAAAAACAACGACGGTGAATTTTTCATTGACAAGGGTGTAGCAATTATAATTGTTCTCGCCGTAGGCGTTATAGTTTTGGGACTTATGCTTACAGCTTGGAAGACAACCATTATGCCTAATCTTGCTACCAAGATTACGGAAATGTTTTCTGCTACCTGATTTATTTATTTTTTACGGCAGGGCATTATTGCTCTGCCGTAAGGATATTTAAGGTGAAGTAAAAATGACCGAGCTTTTCAGTTTCCTTATTTCCGTGGCGGCAGCCGCCTTTTTGGGAAATGCGGCGGCGAAAAATTATAAAGGCAATCGCGGAAGAACAATAACGGCATTTACGGTTATAACCGCCGTTGTGTATTTGGTGATTGCCTTTTTTTACGGAGAATTTGAAAAAACACTTAAAGGAATAATTTTCTGCCTGATTTTACTTTACGCCTCGTATGAAGATATTAAAATACGGGAAGCAGAGAATTATTTGCACATTATGATTGTTATAACCGCATTTATCGGGTGCGAATTTAACAAAGCTGTATTTATGATTATTCCGGCATTGATTATGGGGTTAATATTCCATATAGGATTTCTTGTTTCTAAAAATTTT
Organism: Ruminococcaceae bacterium UBA6842; assembly: GCA_002451855.1. Classification (GTDB taxonomy): domain Bacteria; phylum Bacillota; class Clostridia; order Oscillospirales; family Acutalibacteraceae; genus UBA737. The sequence continues at coordinate 689 of DKDS01000084.1, forward strand.
AAAATCGGCGGTGCGGATATAAAGCTTTCGGTTGCCTGTGCCTTTATGTTGGGTTGGCAATCGTTTTTTGCGCTTATTATAGGATTGACCGCAGCCGTTATTATAAACCTGTTAAAAAGACAAGGGGAAAAGGGTTTCCCTCTTATACCATACCTTGCTGTCGGATTTATGACAGCATATTTTATTTAGAATAGAGAGGCTGACAATGAAAAACAGAACTGTAATAGGGATTATATGTATAATATTTGCATTTGTATTAACATTTGCTGTTTCACCGATTATAAACAATATATCTGAAAACAACAAGCTTGTTTCAGTGGTAAGAATATCAAAAAATATAACAAAAGGCAGTAAGATAACTGATGAAAATACGGAAGTTGTAAAAACAAATAAAAGCGCTGTTCCCTCAGAGGTTATTAATACAGCTTCAAAAGCAATAGGCAAATATGCCTCGGCGGATTTGTTTTCCGGCGATTATCTGACTAAGGCAAAGCTTTCTGACAGCGGCAATACCGCTGATGATGTTTTTTCCTCGCTCGACGGCAATAAATTAGCTGTGAGCTTTACTATTGATACCTTTGCCGCCGGTCTTTCCGGAAAGCTTTATAACGGTGATATAATCAGCATTATTGTAATAGATAAAGCAAGCGGCGAAGCTTCCGTTCCGCCGGAGCTTAAGTATTTGAAAGTGATTACGACAACTACCGCAGGCGGAATTGATAAAGATACTGTGGTTAAAAATGAAGACGGTAGCTTTGAGCTGCCGAGTACCGTAACTGTTTTATGCAATGTAAGACAGGCAAAGCTTATAGCAAAATATGAAACCTCTGACACAATGCAGGCGGCTTTGGTTTATCACGGGGACAGTGAGACCGCAGAACAGTTTTTGAATACACAAGACGCATATTTCGGAGGAATTACAGAATGAGTAAATTAATAGCAGTGAGCGGTTCGCCGGGAAGCGGAAAAACAACCGTAGCTGTAAAGCTTGCGCAGGAGCTGCAGGGATACAGCAACTCGGTTGTTATTTATATATCCTTTGATTGGAATACTCCGAGTCTTTCTTATATTTTTCCGCAGAATAAATCCGAGGATCTGTTTTCTGTCGGAAAAATATTTAATATGACTGACATTTATAAGGAAGATGTTTTAAAGCAGACCGTGACCTCAAAAGAAATACCCAATTTGGGATACTTAGGTCTTAAATGCGGCGAAAACCGATATACATATCCGTTTCCTACGGAGGATAAGGTTTTAGTTCTTTTTGAAGTATTAAAAAACTTGGCTGATTATGTGATAGTCGATTGCACCTGCAATACGGATGATATTGTTTCGGAATATGCTGTAAAAACGGCTGATTTGATTATAAATGTAATAAGTCGTGACCTAAAGGGTGTGACTTATATGGTATCTGCCGATAAGGGCGCACTTGACGCAAGCCGCAGCTTAAATGCGGTCAATACAATCTGCAATGACATATACCTGCCGATAGATGAAGTCTCAAGGTATTTAGGAGAAATACAAACCGTTATACCTTACAGCTCTGAAATCAAACGGCAGTCCGTAACCGGTATGCTTGCGACAAGGGTAAGCGATAAGCGTTACAGGGCGGCGCTTGCAAAAATAATCGGAAGGGTGATTTAATTGTCGTACAGCTTCACCGAAATTCTTAATAAGGTTCAGTATTATATATCTCTCAACTATGCGGGAGCCTTGACGGATACCTCGAAGCTCGGGCAGTTAAATTCATACATTGAAAAAGCTTTAAGAGACAATAATTATTCGGTAGAAGGGTTAACGCAAAAAGAACTTCGGGACAGAATTTACAGTGAAATGGCAGAGTATTCTGTAATTACAAAATATCTCGGCAGAGACGATATAGAGGAAATCAATATAAACTCTTGGGATGATATTGCAATAACCTATACCGACGGTAGTATCGAAAAGACAAATGAAACTCTTTTAAGCCCCCAACACGCCGAAGATATTGTGAAACGGCTGTTGCAGCATTCGGGAATGGTTATTGATAATGCTGTGCCGATAGCTCAGGGTCATTTGCCGGGTAATACGAGAATTACCGCTTCAAAGAATCCGATTGTTGATAAAGAGATAGGTATTAGTGCTTCAATTCGTTTGTTGCACCCTGCTAATGTCACACTGGAGCAAATTGTAAAAACAAAAAGTGCGACAAGGAAAATGGTTGATTTCCTGAGTACGGCGTTACGCTACGGAATTTCGTTTATGATAGCCGGAGCGACCTCTTCCGGAAAAACTACCCTTTTAAATGCTTTGCTTTCCACAATACCTGACAATAAGCGTATTTTCACTTTGGAATCAGGGTCAAGGGAATTTTCTTTGATAAAGAAAGAAAACGGTAAAACCGTAAATAATGTGGTTCACACGCTCTCGAGACCGTCTGAAAAAAGCGAATACAACATAACGCAAGAAGATTTGGTTGTAATGTCTCTGCGTTTCAATCCGGATATTGTGGCTGTGGGAGAGATTAGAGATGTTGAGGCATATTCGGCGGTTGAAGCAGCTCTTACGGGGCATACCGTAGTTTCGACTATTCACGCAACGGCGGCAAGCTCCGCACATTTGCGTTTGGCGTTGCTTTGTCAAAAGCGTTTCCCGATAGACTTTTCAGCCTCGCTTATGCAAGCAGGTCAGGCTTTTCCGCTTGTTATATACGAGCGGAAATTAGAGGATAATTCAAGACGGATTATGGATATATCCGAATGTATTATTAACTCAGAGGGGAAATGCGAATACCGTTCGCTTTTCCGCTATTTAATAAAGAAAAACGAAATCAGAAACGGACAGTACATAATATACGGAGATTTTGAGCAACCGAACATTATGAGCGAAAATCTGAAAAACAAATTAATACAGTCGGGTATACCTATGGATACATTGCAAAAATTCCTTGAGAAAGGGGCGGATTATTAATGCTTATAAGACTTTTGGCTTTTATTACGGCAATTATAGGGATTGTGCTTATTCTGAATCTTAATGCTGAAGCTATTGCGGCTGATGTTCTTAAGCTGCTCGGAAAGAAAGGCACTCTCAGAGAGAAAAACCGAAAATTGATAAACGGCAAGGAGGGCAATAAGCTGTATAGAGCAATAGTGAAAATGCAAAATGCTCTTGCGGCGACCGGAAAACAAAAACAGTTTGCTGCGATTTGCCTTGCTTCGGCAATTCTCTTCGTCGTGGGTGTAATGCTTTCGGTTCTTATAGATAATATTTTTCTTATGCCGGCTCTGTCGGTGGCTCTTGCGGCTCTGCCGTTTCTCCGCGCTGCCAAAATGCTTAAAAACTACGATATGCAAACAAAGGAAGAGCTTGAAACCGCACTGTCTATAATAACAAACTCCTATTTGCGAAACGATGATATTCTTACGGCGGTAAAAGAAAATATTACATACATAAAGCCGCCGTTAAGAAAGCACTTTGAGATTTTTGTAGGAGAGCTGACCGGTATAACTCCTGATGTCAGGAGCGCATTATACAGCTTGCGTGACAGGGTAGATAATGAAATCTTCCGCGAATGGTGCGACACGCTTATAAGGTGTCAGGAAGACCGTACATTGAAAGATATTCTTTTGCCCACTGTAAGCAAATTGACGGATGTTAGGATAGTAAATTCAGAGCTGAAAACAATGCTTGCTTCGGCAAAGAACGAATATTACGCTATGGCGGCAATGGTTATAGGCAGTGTGCCGCTTTTATATGTGCTTAATAAAGAATGGTTTGACCTGCTGCTTCATTCTGTTGCCGGTAAAATCGCTCTCGGTATAAGCGCGGCGGTACTGCTTGTTACCGCATTTTTTATGATGAAGTTCACAAAGCCCATAGAATACAGGCGTTAGGAGGTAATCATATGCTTAAATTAATATGCGGCTTTCTTTTGGGTATAGGTGTATATTTAATACTGCTTGACAGCTTTAAGCTGCCCTGCCGCAAAACCTCAAAGGCTGCGTTAAATCTATTGCGAAAACAAAAAGGGTCTGTATCCGTTTTGGAAAACGGACTTGAAAGCATATCGGTACGGTTATCGAAGCATTTAAGAATAAACGAGTTTAATTATGCGAAAATAGAGAGCGACCTTCTTTCCGCAAATTCAGAGCTTTCACCGGAGCGGCACATTGCGAATGCTTTGGTAAAAGCCGCTGTTATCGGCATATTTTCCATACCGTTATATGCGGTGTCGCCGTGGCTAAGTCTTTTTACTATTATAGCCGCTGTATACACCTACAAAAGAAGCTTAAATCTTGACGGGAAAATCAAAGAAAAACGCAGGCATATAGAATATGAGCTTCCTCGGCTTGTTTCGTGTATTGAAAAAAATCTGAAACACAGCCGCGATATTCTGTATATGCTTGAGAGCTATGCGGAGGACGCGGGAGCCGAGTTGAAACGAGAACTGAATATAACAATAGCGGATATGCGCTCCGGAAACTATGAAAGAGCTTTAACGAGGCTTGAGGCACGGGTCGGCTCGGCTATGATGAGCGATGTATGCAGAGGACTTATAAGCGTATTAAGGGGAGACGAAACAGAGGTTTATTGGGCAACTCTTTCAATAAATTTCGCGGACGCGCAAAAGCAAATGCTGAAGCTTGAGGCGCAGAAAATTCCGGGAAAGGTTCACCGTCTGTCTGCCGTGCTTTTTATGTGCTTTTTAGGGATATACCTTGTTGTTATAATAGCCTCCGTTATAACATCTCTCGGTGTTCTCTTTAATTGAGGAGGCGCGGTATGAAGAAGCTTTTGAAATCAAAAAAAGGTGAGGCTTATATAGAACTGTGCGTCCACATTATCATATTTGCGGCTATGCTTATAACGGCAATAAATGTTTTAAGCTTTGCCAATCTGTATATCGAAATGGGCAGAGTCGCGGACGAACTGGTACAGTCGGCGTCCTACAACGGCGGCTTTACTGACGAATTTTGGGACGAAGACGATAAGCTCAAGGATAAATATTTTGATTATACCGTGAATGTCGAGGCAGACAGATATTTCAATGAAACCTACAAGCGTGTGCAGCTTGGGGATTTTATGAGTCTGACGGTTACAAAGCAAGGCTATCTTAAAGGCATAGGAGATTTTAAAATCCCCCTTACCGTGTCGGTCTCAAGGTCGTGTATAAGTGAAAAATATTGGAAGTAGGTGAAAATGTGAAAAATAAAAAAGGCAGCGGATATATGCTGTCCTGCGTTTTGATAATTTTCATTTGTTCGTTTATTTCTGTTTTTCTTACTTATTTTTCGACCGTGCATATTGTGACTGTAAGCAGGAAAGACGCCCGTACCGTATTGGACAGCTATGTGACCTCTGATTCGGTTGAAATCTTTAACGGGCTGAAAAACAGCTCTGACAGTATAGACTCGGTGGATTCGGAAGCCTTTAAGACAAATTTGTCCGAATATTGCGGACTGGAGGAAAACGGAGAGCTGCTTTATTGCTATGACGCGGAAGGAGCCGAAAGGTACCATATATCAGAGCCGGAGCTTAACTTTGTTACGACCGATCGGCTCAGATTAAGAGCGAGCTACGAAATTACCGTTCCCTTATGGCTTTTCGGTTCCCGTCTGACGGAAATCACAGTTCCGATAACTGTTGATTCGCTTTATAACAATAAATTCTGACAAATGAAAAAAATAAATACGAAAGAGAGGTTACAGGCTGTAAGCTTCTTAAAACTGAAAGCCACTTTCAGTTTTCCCCGTATTTGACATATTTCGGAGGATATGCTAAAATACAAACGGTGTGAAAGCGCCCTTAAGGCGTTGTCCTTAAACGGTAGGCGGTTAAGTCTTGCCCTCGAAAGGGGGCGTTGCCAATGGAGTACATAATTATAATTTTGATTATAGTTTTATATTCAATCATTGCAATAAAAAAGAAATAAACCGCCCAAGCTACCAACTTTGCGGTTTATTTCTTTAAACTTATAAGTCGAGGGCTAACCGTCTATCGGATAGCGCCTTTTGCACTTATATTATATTCTCATAATGTGAAATTGTCAAGCCGAATAATAAAAAACTGAAAGTCACTTTCAGTTTTTCCCGTATTTGACATATTCCGCAGGATATGCTAAAATACAAACGGTGCGAAAGCGCCCTTAAGGCGTTGTCCTTAAACGGTAGGCGGTTAAGTCTTGCCCTCGAAAGGGGGCGTTGCCAATGGAGTACATAATTATAATTTTGATTATAGTTTTATATTCAATCATTGCAATAAAAAAGAAATAAGCCGCCCTGCTCCGCTAAAAGTAGGCGACTGATTTCTTAGTCAACTATCTTGGGGCTAACCGTCTATCGGATAGCGCCTTTTGTACTTATATTATATCCTGTTAATATAAAATTGTCAAGTCAAACCCCAAAAAACTGAAAGTCACTTTCAGTTTTCCGTATTATATTAATGACAGAAAGGAAAATATTATGAAAAGCTTTTTCGAAAATAATAAAAAGGTATGCATTATATCTGCCTCGGCACTGGTGCTGATTGCGGCGGCTGTAATTACTCTTACAACTCTTGTAAGCCGTAAAAATGAGCCGGATAATACCTCGGATAACAGCAGCTCCTCCGAGCCTACCGCAAGCATAAGCGTTAAAGCTCCCGAAAGCGAACCCGAAAGCAGCGAGACCCTGCCCGATACGGATAACTATATATCCCCCGATGAAAGCAATGCGGATAAGGTTTTGTCCGAAACTGCGCCGGTCTCCTCGAAGCAGGAACAGACCGCGCAAAAGCCGCAGACGGAAACAAAGAAAGAAGAGCCTGCGCAGAACCCTCAGACCGAGGTGAAGAAAGAAGAAACGGCGTCTTCCGCGCCTGAATATGCTAATGATTATGAAAAGCATGTGGCGGAGCGAGAAGAGAGAGTTAGAAAATATCTTGAGGAAAACGGTATCGATCCGGCAACCGCAGGGGAGACGGGAGAGCTTTGTCCGGGCTGCGGTAAAAAATTGTGGAATCCAAATAAATACGGTCTTGCCAATCCGGGTTATCCCGAGGATTACGAAAACAGCGGTTATTGTAACGGTTGGTGTACCGTTCAGGTCGGCTGATTTTCGGAAAGGAATGTCAAGCAATGAAAAGAATACTTCGTAAAACCCTTGCCCTGTTTACAGGGCTTTTTATTTTGTCTTCTTCCCTTGCGGTCGGCGCTGTCGATTTGAATTACAGCGGAGGATCTACCTCGAACAACACGGGAGCAAGCGGAACCACCTCCGGCTATCAGATTGCTGTGAGCGACCCCGTTTACGGAAACAATGTAGGGTATAGGTTCAGTATTGTAAACGGCTACGGTGAGCTGAAATACGGCTCTAATGTCGCAAATATATATCTTGACTCGGTTACAAACGGCAGTAACTCATATTATTCGGCGCAGCGCTTTGTTACCTATTCGGGCGGCTTTGCCAATAAAAAACAGCTTGCTAATAATACCTCGGTCGTAAGCGCTTACGGTCCGCAGGGCTGTGAATATTTAGCCGGTGACGCCGGCTTTTATTATGTCCCGGGACAAAACCCGTCCGATATACGGGGTTGGATACAGGACATATCAGCTAATTATAGAAATTTAGGACAAATATATTTACTCTGCGGATTGAATTTCGCAAATGTCGAAATGGACGATTATGTTTTAATAGAGCCTATTTTAAGAGTAAAGCTTGCCGGTGTTATCACCGCCGCCACGCCTACCGAGCTTGCGGTTTACGGCGCCTCGGTTTCGGGAGGCGGTTGGTATAACGGAGCAAACGGAAAGCTGTCAAATACAGGCTCGGGAACCTTATGGAATTTGCAGTATTATATTAACCGTGAATTTCCGAATTTGCTGTATGTCAACAGCGATATTACGGTATATTCCGCCCTTTCCGTTATAAGCTCGGGGCGTTATACCTACGATACCATTATACAGAACGGCTACGGCTGCGCTGTATTGGCTGTAAAAAATGTAGTCCCGATTAAAAGAACACATACCAATACGATTACCCATTGGAAATATGTAGGGGTCGGCGGCGACAACGGCGACGGCAGCTTTAAGAATATGGGAACCTCGTACTTTTCGGGTAAGTGCGACGACTGGATATATATACCCGACAGCCTTATTCAATATTATTCCGGCTATTACTGCACTTGGTCTGCAGGCTCCTTTTGGGGAACCGACACATGGAGCAATAAGAATATAGGCTCGTATTTTCTTCAGCCCGACTACGGAATAGGAATTGAATATTATTACTATCCGAAATCGGTCAATGTTGTATTCAATATGAATGACGGAAGCGGTTGGACGGCAGACCAGACCTTCACCTACGCGGCTTCGGGAAATCGGTTCGGATATAATAATGACGGTACGCCCTGTTGGGCGAATAACAGCGGACAGTTCGGAGGTTGGGACAAGGAGGGCTATACTCTGCTCGGTTGGAGCGAGTCTCCATGGTCGTCTGATGTTGCTTATTCAATATACAGTGGGGTTGCAGACTTTTGGATAAATGAAAAGGTGCCCGACCCGAACACCTACGGCACGGTCAATTTATATGCGGTATGGGAGAAAAACAGCTATGTAAATACCATAGCTCATTGGGCTTGGGGCTTTAACGGAAACGGAAACAACGGAAACGGTCAGGCTTTTAAGCTTGATGAAACGACCAATGCGAAACAGTATGGGGAAAGCTTCGTTCTTGACGAAAGCTCCGCCTGTACGGTTCCTAACGGCTTTAATGTTGATAAAGACTTCGGCTCCGATTCCGTAACGGGAGTATGGAGCGATTTTCCGTTCGGTACCGCAATAACCCAAAAAGCCGGCGGAATGTATTTCGAATATGATTACTCTCCGATAGATTACAGTATTTCCTATGATTTGGACGGCGGAACAAACAACCCCGATAACCCTGCGGCGTATAATGTTTTGTACGGGAAAAATCTCAGCCGTCCGACCAAAACAGGCTACGAGTTTTTGGGTTGGACGAGGGAAGAGAATATTTCAAAGACGGTACTTGCTTATTCGGATTGGAATTATACCTTTAAGGACATTATAAAAGATGTTGAGCCGGGAACAAGCTACGATATTGAAATAGGCAGCGCAAAAGCTGTGCAAGGGACGCAGACGGCGTTTTCCTGCGCCATATACGATTTTACCGACAGCTCCGTCCTGTTTTTTAAGAATATTTCGTTCGGAGACAATGTCTCATTTACAGCCGTTTGTCCGTCAAATGCCGATTCGAGCCACGATATACGGCTGTTATTTTATTCGGGTATTTCAGGAAGTACGGGCGGTATGGCTACGGAATACAGCAATATTAAGGTCAGCTTTTACACAGACGGAATAAACAAGGGGTGCGGTTCGGATTTTGCGAACTCCGCCGACCTTTACAGTGAGCTTGAAAAGCGTTCGACCGGAAATGTAAAGCTTATCGCCAAATGGAAAAAGATATTGCTTGTGATAGTCCCCATTGAGCCTAACGCTCCCTACCGTGAGGACACAGAGGTAGTAACAAGCTTTTGGATAGTAAATGCGTCAACGGAAAATTATATACCCTCTGACAACATAAAGGTTGTGTTTACGGTCTGCAATAAAGCCGGCACGGTTATTAAAACTCTGTCAAAGGCTATTGTTGTTCCGGCAAGAGATAAGAACCTTGTATATTTCAAGTGGAAGCTGCCCGAAGGCTTAAACGGAAATGATGTTACGGTTAAAGCCGTAATAAGCGGCAACGACGGCAGCTACGGCTTGGTAAGCAAAAGCTATGCCACAATACCGTATATATTCTATATAACGCCGGATACCGAATATGAAGCTAAGGCGCCTGACGGCTTCTCCGTTCCCGACGCTCCGGCGGATACGGGAATACTTAACGCTAAATGGTGGGAATACAAATATGAAAACGGCGCTTTCAGGAAGATTAATTACGGCATAGGCACAAAGCTTTATTTGTCGGCGCTTACAGCTCCCGACAGCGTCTCTGCCGTTATGAGCGGAGGAAAGCTTACGCTGCGTTCGGGATACGGTTTCCGCAGTCCGTTCGGCGCCTATACTCTCGGTGTTGAGGGCTATACCGTGCCGGACGCCGAAAGCTATACGGAAAGGCAATATGCATATGCCTTGTTCCCTGAATTTAATTACGGCTTCGGTGAAAACAAATGCAGAACCTTTAAAGAGGTAATGAATGTATTTGATTTTTACGGTACGGACGGTAATCCCGTAAACCATTATATACCTCTTTATTATCCCGACGGCGAGTATACCTTTAGAATTGAGGTAACGGACAACTGGACTCCGGCAGGAATGATTACAAGCTCCTGCCTGCAAACGGTAACTGTCTCGGGTTCGCTTTATGATGATTGGTATATAGGCAGAAAATAAATATTTATTAATCTTGGGAACCGGTATTCTTATCGGTTCCCGTTAATTTTGGAGGAAATTATATGTTAAAGCTTATTAAAAAACCTATCGCGTTGGATGTCATTTCGGGGCTTCAGGCGGCAAAGGAGTCTTGGACTACGCAAATCAAAACGGTATTGGATACCGTTGTGGTTCCCGTGATTATAGTTATATGCGTGCTTTGTCTTGTAAAGGCGATTTTTTCACTTGTTCGCGCAAGGCAGGGCGGAGAGGATTACAGTAAAGAAACGACCTTTCTTATTATTGCAATATCCGTAACGATTTTGTTCAGCACTTGGTATGCTTGGGGACCGTTGCTGTTCTGATGAGGTAAAGAGTATGAAAGCAAAAACGCTGATACTGTGTCTGCTTATCTCCGTTATCTTTTTAATCTGCCCTTTGGAGATAAGCGCTTTTGCCGCCGACGCTCCGAATGAGGTCGAATCCTCTCAGACAAGCTCGGAGGAAAGCAATCCTGCCGAGGAGCTTGAAGATGAACCGAGTCTGCTGAAAAAAATACTGATACTCATTAATCCCGAGAATTGGATACCGCTGCTGTTGGCGTCGCTCTGCAGGTGGCTGTGCAGTATGACGGGGCATTTTATAAATATTATTACGGTCACCTTCGGAAATGATTTTTTCAATACGGCGTATATAAACGAATTTTTGGATTTCTTCTATTTCCTTGCGTGGATAATACTTGCGGTCGGATTTATAAAGGGAATTGTTACAGGGCTTGAGCGGAGCAGTCACGGCGAGGCTTCGCTTCTTGATGATATGATAAAGGATTTTATGAAAGCCTCGGGCGTGGTATTTTTCGCCCGATACGGAGTATTGTGGGCAAACCAAATGACCGTAAAGCTTATAAACGACCTTACTCAAGTGACCTTGGGAAGTATATGGAACGCCGGAGAGGGAGATAAAATAGGACTGGCAGATCCCGGGAGTCTTATTTGGTTTACGGTTATGCTTATCATAATCACCGTGGTAAGCGTTAAAACAGTGTGGGCGGCGTTCAAGCGCTGCGGTGTTTTACTGCTTCAAATAGTAACGGGATATTTTTACTCCTTTGATTTGGCGTCGGGCAACAGCGGCGTACTCGGAGAGTGGGTAAGAGATATAGCCGCGGGATGTGTTACATTCAGTCTGCAAATGATTTTATATCAGGTCGGAATGAGATATATTTCAGACGGGCTGTTGGTATTGTCAGGCTCGGAGGGGCTTTATAACTCAAGCATTGTAATCGGGCTTACCTTTCTTGCGACTGCCGGCAGTGTTTCTACTATTATGAGGCGTTGGGGCTACTCAAGTCAGCCCGGCAGCGGTCGTTTGGCACAGACGGCGGGCGTTGCTCTGAGCGCCGTCCGTCTTTTGGCTTAAGGAGGTTCAAATGGAGAATAAACAGGTTTATATAATTCCGCCGGATATGCGGCAGACCTTTAGGATAGGAGGGCTTGAATGGAAGGAATGTATTGCCGTGGCGGTAATATTTTTTGTTACGGTATTGCTTATCGGGAAAAACATTTCAAGCGAATG
>DKDS01000084.1:12629-27398 GCA_002451855.1 Ruminococcaceae bacterium UBA6842
GTAGCTTCGGTTATATTGCTGTGGCGCAACGGCAGGGAAGACAACGCGTTTTATAAAATACTTAAATTCCTGAGATTTTCCGTTGAAACTCAGGAATTTATTTTACCTATGAGAAAGGAGTCGAAAAAATGAATCGGGAAGAAATACAAAAATGGCTCGATTTCCGAATTATGGACGACTGTATATCCGTTAAGTATAACGGACAGCAGTATCGGTATTATTTTTTCCGTCTGCACCCGAGAAACACATCTATTTTAGGACTTGAGGAGCGGTTGGGTCTTGAAGCTGCGTTTCGGCGCATACTGGATAACGCGGATACGGCGCCGCAGCTCTTTATTCTCGATAAAGCGGAGGGTCTTACCGCACAGATAGACTGTTACAGAGAGCTTGCCGAAAAATATCCTGCGCATACCCGTATCAATTCGGAAATACTGAAAATTCTTGAAAGCACCGAAAACGGTAATATTTCCGTTGAACGGGCTTTTTATTTTATTATAAAGGTTCGTAACGAAAGTGAGCTTAACCGCTTTACCGAGCTTGCCTCAGACCATATTTCTATGACGCAGGCTGAGCGTGCCGAGCTTATAGTGATAATGAGAAACTTTATGCTGAGAGAATTCGGTCTTTTTGATATGCTTGAATTTGACAAGCAGATTGAGCTTAAATATCAGTCGGAAACAGGGCAAAAGCAGGGAGTTTTAAAAAAGAAGATCCCCGACCGTGACGAATTCGCGCTTCGTGAAACAATGAAGCAGCTTTTACCCTTAAGGCTCAGGTTTAATTCAAGATACGGTGAGCAAAGCGGCTTTCTGAGACAAACAATTACCGTCCGTAATTACCCCACTGAATTTAATACGGACTGCGTACTGCGCTCTCTTGCATTGGTCGAGGGAACCACCGTTAAGCTTTCCCTTACGCCGATAGACATAAGCGTTAGTAACCGTGCAATGGCACAGCAGCTCAATCAGAAAACCAGTGACAGCAAAAGCGCAAAAAAGAAATCGGACGCGGTTGAGGCGGAAATTGCCGTTAATTCTCTGTCTGCCGCCTTTACCAAAATGCGGGAGAATAATGAAAGATTTTATTATCTGAATATATTTATCGAATGCTACGGTAAGGACAGGGAAGAGCTTAAAAACCGTACAGAGCGTGTAAAGTCTGAGCTTAGAGTATACGGTATAACCTGCGACGATTTGATTTACGAACAGAAAAATGCTTTTATATCGGTTTGCCCGATAGGCTATGACCGTTTTCCGTTGCTCTCCCGTAATATGCCTACCGCTACCATAGCCGCGCTGTATCCGCTTACAGCCTCACGCAAGGCAGACCCGAAAGGTCTCTTTCTCGGGAAGACGGGGACAGGGTCTCCGTTCCTGTTGGATCCTCTTATCCATAACAGTGAGGTGACAAATTCTAACCTTGCGATAATAGGCGGCTCCGGACAAGGCAAATCCTATCTGATTAAAAAAATAATCGCGCAATTAAGAGCAAGGAATATTTCCGTTTACTGTCTTGACAGTGAAATTGAATATGCCGACGAATTCAATAACCTTGAGGGTACAAATCTTGACTGCTCCGGCGGCGGTGTGTTTCTCAATCCCTTTCAAATAAGAGCCTGCCGTCAAATATCCGACAGCGACCTTGCAAATGATGACCCTGATTGCTTTAAACAAAGCACCGCTTTTAAACAGCATTTGTCGTGGCTGCGCTCCTTTTTCCATACGCTGTGGCCGGATATGAGTGAGCAGCAGCTTAATATTTTAATGATACTTACTCAGGATATGTATAACCGGCAAGGAATAAATGACGGTATCGAGACTCAAGGCATAAAAAATGAAGATTACCCGACCTTCGATACCCTTTACGGCTTTTGCGAAAATGTTTACAGGGATTTCGACGGTAAACGGTATTTTATGTTTAACGCTGAGGAGCTGCAGCCTATATTACTGTATCTCCATGAGGCTGTATACGGAGCGGCAGGAGCGGTTTTTTGCGGTACTACAAACATAAAGGACGATACAGCGATTAATTTCCTGATAGCCGGACTTATGGAGGGAGACATTAATCTCCGCAATGCCACTATGCTGAACATTGTTTCGTATATATGGAATACTGTTGTTACAAAGCGAGAGCCGCTTGTATTTGTCGTTGACGAGCTGTACCTGACGCTTATTCCCGAGATAGCCGGACTGTTGCGGAATTTTGCGAAAAGAGCAAGAAAATATAACGCTATGCTGATTACCGCAACCCAAGACCTCGCTGATTATGATAATCCTCAAATAATACATTTGGCAAAGCCTTTACTGACGCTGCCGTCTCACCGCTTCTATTTTAATTTAGGCGAAATCGAAAAAAGCGTCGTTAAAAGAGTTCTTAATCTTTCGGAACCGGAGCTTGAGGTTATAGCCGAGAGCCGCAGAGGGCATTGTCTTGTAAAAACAGGAAATCAAAAGTACGAGCTGATGATAGGTACCTTAAGCTACGAAGCCGAATTGTTCGGCAGCGGCGGAGGAAACTGATTATGGGACTTGTTATTTTTAACGCGCGGTATATTTCCTCTAAAGACCGAGAAGCCTATTCAAAAGGCGGTATGAGATACGGCGCTACAAGGCTCGGTGTTGAAACATATCCGACCGAAAACAAAAATATGAACGAGCAGGATTTTGTAAATTATATAGCCGGTCGTAAGGGCGCCGAAAACTATGAGGGTGAGCCGGACGGTCTTTTCAATCAGAACGGAAAAGCAAATCTCGAGGAGGAGATTGCAAGGCTCGAATCCTATTCGGAAAGCATAGAATGGCGTACCGTATTTTCTCTTGCTAAAGAGGACGCGCACAGGGTAGGCTTATATACGGCGCAGGACTGGCAAAAGGTTCTGTGCCGTATTATGCCGAGGGTTGCGCAGCAGTTTAATATATCTCCTCAAAATCTTGTTTGGAACGCCGCCTTTCATCCTATCGACAAGAACGGCAGCGACCACCACCCTCATGTTCACATTTACTTTTATTCCAAAGACCCGAAAGAGGGTGTCGCGGGCGACGAGGAGCATACTAAAAGGGTTTTCAGAAGGTGCAGGAGTATATTTACCAATGATGTTTTCAAGGAGGATATGGAGCCGTACAAGGCGCAGAAAACCGAAAGCAAAGAGGAATTACGGGATTTGGTTAAGGAATTTGTCAGACAGGCGCCCTCTGATATGCTTGACGGTGTTATTAAAGCTTTGCCCGAAAAGGGCAAAAAGGAATACGGTTGGGTTAATAAAAAAGCAAAGCTTGAAACGGATAAGGTTGTGCGGAAGCTATGTTCTATGTCCGGCATATCCGAGGCATACGAACGCCTGAAAGAAGCTGTAAGGAATCAGGTGGAGCATTATTTCAAGGAGCCGGAAGATATTGAGGGTGAAATGAAGGACTGGGAAGAAAACTTTTTTCATCCCGAGGGCAGAAACAACCACCAGTACCGAGTTTTGCATAATGCGGTGTTACGGGAAGCTGCCGCCCGGGATAAAAACGCAAAAGAACAGAATACGGCAAATGATATATTGAGCGGAATTTCAAAAGAGCTGAAAAAGCAAATATTTAAAGAAATTTCGCTTTCCGCCGGTGCTAATGAGCGTTTGCCGGCTTTTCAAAAAGCGTTTAAGGGTCTCAGCGATTCTGTACGGCATAAAGTTATAAATCGGCTTACCTCTGAGGCGGTATTTGACGCCGGTAATAAGATACACGGTATTTTAAAAGAAGATCCGCAGCTTGCCGAAAGACTTATTAAAGAGGTCAGACTTGATGTGCCGATGAATTGGAATGAAAACGAATATTCTCAAATGGATCTGCTTTCTGCCGAGACAAGGGAAAGTATTGATTATTATACAAAGGTAATAATAAACGGAAGAGCTGCGGATTACGGCGCGTTATACAAATTAAAGCTCCGTTTTGCCGATATAGCTCTGAGCCGAAAGGCGGAACAGCTTGTAAGCGAATATACCAAGGATTTAGATTTGGCTCCGCTTCAAAAGCTCCTGCATTGCCGCAGACCGGAATTTAACAGGCTTTCGGAGGAGGGCATAAACGAGTGCGCCCGTATTGCCGCGGCGTTGTCGGACATAAGCTCGGAAATTTCCGGCAGTATTAAGGCAAATCAGAGCGAAAAGATTTTCGGCGCCATAATCGAAGAAGCCTATAAAAGAGAGCTTAATGACCGTATTGCGCAGATATACTCTGATATAAAGGACAACAAAGAGCAATATTCGTATATTGCAAAATCGGAGGGCTTTAAATGCGGCTTGCCGTATTCTGAGCTGCCTGACTGTCTTAAAAACAGCGTTGACGGTATTTCCGCGGCTTACATTGCCGATACGGACGAATACGCGCAAAAGCGGATACGGGATACTGTTTGCGAAATAGCCGCCGGAGAGCGTGTAAGAGATATTATGATTAAAGATATTCCCTTAAGAAATCATATTACCGAAATGACCTCACAGCTCAGGGTGTTTTGTGATGAATGTAATATAACCGATTATTTGGATTTGCCGGACGAAAAAAAGACCGCTTTCCTAAATATAATGCGAAATGCTTTCACGGAAAACAGGGAAATATCCGATTACATAGAACAGAGTCCCGAGCAAGCAGGATATTCGCTTTTCAATGGCTATAAATCGCTTGTATACATAAACGAACAGAATTACCGTATGGCTCATACCGCAAATACTCAGATTTTGGGTCTGCTGTCCTCTGCTCTTCTTATGTTCAGACCGAGAAGACAGGAAGNNNNGGGAAGCGCCTGAAAATAATCAAAGGCAGGACAGAACGCAAAAGCGAAGGCTTAAAAAGCAAAGGCAGGCAAATTACGGCGCCGAAATTGAAAACAGAACACAGGACGAA
This sequence comes from Ruminococcaceae bacterium UBA6842, assembly GCA_002451855.1. Lineage (GTDB taxonomy): Bacteria > Bacillota > Clostridia > Oscillospirales > Acutalibacteraceae > UBA737. The sequence goes on from DKDS01000084.1 coordinate 17,507, forward strand.
AATATTGAATATTAGGAGATTTACAATGAACAAATACTTTGTATCCGTTATAGACGGTAACGCCGTTTTTACAGACGGTAAGGATTTTTTTATTGATACGGTATTGAGCGAAGCTGACGCCGTACCGGGTATGTTTACGGAAAGCGAAGAAGCAATGTTAAAAATAAATGCTTCAAAGCTTTTGGATACGGCGAGAAAAATTGCGACCGCAAATTCGAGGCTTAAACGATTTGCGTTTGTGAGCTGCGATTCCGAACTGAATTATGCTGTTGTCGCCGGAATAGGTGACGGAACGCCCGAGGGCGAGGAATATAACGGGAACTGGATTAAGCTTGAAAATCCCGATTTAAAAGCTGTTTCGGATAATTTCTTTGAGAACCGTAAGGGTGATACCTTATGAATAATTCCGACTTACATAAACAGTCTTATAAAGAATTAAGCGGCGATTTTTCTGATTTGGTTCTTGAAAAAACTGAAAGTAACTTTCAGTTTTCGGGTAAAGGTGTAACATCACAGCTTGAGAAAATAAGGGAGAATATTGCTGAGGCAAAAGCAACCAAAAACGGCAGAGAGCTTCTCGTTATAATGACCGAGCAGGCAAGAATTTGGAAACCTACCTTTTCGGAATATAAGGAAATATTGGATTTCAGAGCTAAATTTCATAAGTACAGTATGCGTAATAATGCTCTTATTTATATGCAAAATCCCAATGCCTCATATGTGGGAAGCTTTAAACATTTTAAGGATTTGGGATACAAAATAAATAAGGGTGAACACGGAATGTTTGTTTTGGCTCCTCGTAAGCTTGCTATGGCTGAGGTAAACCCCGGTGAATGGAAATCAATGAAGGAGCTTACAGAGAAACAGCTTGAGGCTGTGAAAAACGGCGCACTTAAGGTCAGAGACAAAACCTATTTTGTCAACGGATATGTATTTGATATTTCACAAACCGATTGCCCGTCTGAGGATCTGCCGAAGCTGTTGAGGGGAATGTCGCGTAAAATAAATGCGGAAGAATACTATGACGCATTAAAAAACATTGTCGGCGAATACGGTATCGGCTTTAGCGAAGAAAACCTTAAGTCTGTCACGCTTAAGGGCTATTACATTCCGTCCGAGGAGCGTATAGTTATCAACGAACGGATTTCCCTGACGGATAAAGCCGTCGTCATAACTCATGAGCTGTCGCACGCATTGCTCCACGCCGGAAATACCGAGCTGTCGGAAAACCAAATTGAGTTTGAAGCTGAAAGCACCGCATATATTGCCCTGAAACAATCGGGCTTTGATATGTCTGATTATTCCTTTGGTTATATAAAAGGCTACTTAAGCAATTTGTCCCCCGACGAGCTGCAAAAGGCTCTGACTCGGATAGACAACTGCGGAAATCTTTTGTCGGAAAAAATCGGAGAGCAGCTTGATATTTCTCAGGCTATCGGCGCAGCTCCGGAGCTTGAAATTTGTTAAAGGCTTATTATTAATAAAAGGATGAAAGTGTAAAGCATTGTATCAACAGGATTTATTTTCTTTTGGCAGGAACGCCCTGTCGAAATCTTCGGTTTCGGCGGTGCGGTTCACAATGTCAGTGAGCTTTCAAAAGAAAATTAAGGAGGCTTAAAAATGGCTAAATTATATTTTAAATACGGTGCTATGGGCAGTTCTAAAACTGCTCAGGCACTTATCACAAAATTTAATTATGAAGAAAAAGGTATGAGGGCTTTACTCTTAAAGCCCGCCGTTGATACAAGAGACGGTGCGGCTCTTGTGAAATCAAGAATCGGGCTTTCTTCTGAAGCATTGGTTTTTAATCGGGAGGAAAATCTTTTCGATATAATCAGATACAATGATATTGCTCGCTGTCCGAATGCGGTAATTATTGACGAGGCTCAGTTTTTAACAAGAAAGCAGGTAGAGCAACTTCGGACGGCTGCGGATAAAGAAAACATATCCGTGCTTTGCTTTGGACTTCGGACGGATTTCCGAATAAGATTGTTCGAAGGAAGTAAGGCGCTGTTTGAGCTTGCCGACAGTATTTCAGAAATAAAATCTGTATGCAGCTGCGGAAACAAAGCTTCCGTAAATGCCCGAATAGATAAAGAGGGAAAGATAATTACAGACGGAGAACAGGTTGACATCGGCGGCAACGAAAAATATGTAAGTATGTGCTACAAATGCTATCGGGAAAAATGCTGTAAGTAAAACTCCCAAAGCTTAATAATACAAAAAGTCCGTGAAATGACGGACTTTTGATTTTTCTGAAAGACAAATATGATATTTTAAAAAGGAGGTTCTTAACATTGCGGAAATTCCGGTTGGAAGATTTAATTATATATTTCCTGACTGTTGTTTTAACTGAGCTTTTGCTCAGTTTTTTATTTTGTACGCAAACGATTATAAATCAGGGTGTCAGGGTTTTATGGCGTCTTACATATACGGGGGATTTTTTAATACTGCGTTGGATTTTGGCGCTTATACTCGGAGTGTTATTTTCTTCGCTTATATACGATTCTTGGAATTCTAAAGGATTAAATGATATAAAGCTGAAAACTGCCGGAAACGGTCAGTTCGGCACAGCAAGGTGGCTTAGCGAAAAACGCTTTAACGAGCTTTTTAAAACCGTAAAACCGTCCTCGGCGGACACACCGGGCTTTGTGATTAAATGCGATAAAAACCGTTTTACCGTAGATACCTCAGACCAAAACGCAATAATATATGCGCCGCCCGGAAGTATGAAAACCAAAGGAATAAATATACCGGGTATATATTACAACGCTCTTGTAAACAAAAACACCGGAGGCAACGGCGCCAGTATGATACTGGTGGATGTCAAGGGCGAGGAATATGAAACGACATCGGCGGAGCTGGAAGCCTGCGGATACGAAACGGTTGTAATAGATTTCAGAAATCCTATGCTTTCCGACCGATATAACATAATGAACGAAATAAACGGATTTATGGATATCGTTAATAATTCGGAAAACGAATACGACCGTATTGTTGCAAGGAGCCGAGCTGAAGAATGTGCGCAGCAGCTATCTAAATCTATCTGCTCTGCCGCTTCCTCTAAATCGACAAGCGAAGCGTCGGAATACTTCAAAAACACAGCCGAAGGACTTACAACAGCACTTATTTTGTTGGTGTCGGAACACGGTGCGCCCGAAGAGCGGCATATAATATCTGTTTTTATGCTGATAATCGAGCTTAACGGTCTTATTCAGAATGATGGAACGAAAAAATCCGAAAGTCAGAAAAACAAATTAAAAGAGCTTCTTGAAATAATCCCTGAATCCGTGCGGATAAAAATGCATTCCGGAGCCTCATTCAGCGCTGATGTCAAAACCTCAATGAATATTTTTTCTTCTGCGCTTTCTAAGCTTTTAGGATTTGTAAATCCGGAAATAGAGCAAATGATATGCCGGCATACTCAGGGGCTTGAACCTAAGCTTCTTGTAGAAAAGCCGGTTGCTTTTTTTATTATAATTCCGGACTATAAAAACAATCTTGATTTTTTCTCTTCGCTTCTGATACGGCAATTTTTAGACAGCCTTATGAATGAAGCTAATAACTACCCTCAGTGCAGGCTTCCCCGTCAGATACAAATATGGTGGGATGAGTTCGGCAACAGTCCTTATGTTCAAAGACTGGCAAAGGTAGTTACCGCCGCGAGAAGCCGTAATATACGCTTGTTTTTGACCCTGCAATCTCATTCGCAGATAAACGAGAACTATCCGCGGTCGGAGGCTGAAACCATACAGGAAAATATACAGCTTATAGCGTTTGCGGCTCCCGGAGCCGACGCCTATAAAACCGCTAAAGGATTTTCGGATTTGCTCGGAAAATATACCGCGCAGTCCGGCAGCATAAGCACCGGCAAGAAAAGCAATTCAAAATCTCAGAGCATACAGCTTATGGGCAGAGAATTACTTACTCCAAACGAAATTTTAAGTCTTCCGCAGGGAACCTTTGTTTTTCGTAAAACAGGTGAAGACCCGTTTAAAATATCTGTCAGGCTGTGGTGGGAATGCTTTAGCCTGAAACCGTTTGTCAATAACAGGAAACCGCATAATATTGTGAAAATACCGTATCTGAGCGAGGAAAAGCTGAAAGAAAAATACGGAAGTCCCGTTTCGGCGGAGAAATCTGAAATAAGCTCGCTTAAAGGTGTCTTTGACGAGGAACGCCTTGACGATACCGAGCCTGTTACTGTCTCAGCTCAAAACGCGCCCCCTGCAAAGCCCAAAAAAAGACTCGGCAGGAAAAAAACAACCGCAATTTAAGGAGATTTCAAAATGAAATTTATTAATGTTACAAAAGAAAATACGGAAGAAATAGACGGATTTATACTTCCCGATTTCTTATTTGACGGAATAATAGGAGCCTCAACCCGTCTCGACAGTAAAATCTTATACGCATACCTTTTAAATAAATACAAAACGGCTCATAATCCTGACTGGGTTGATGAAAACGGAGACCAATATATGATTATAAAGCGAGACGATATGTGCGAAAATTTAGGCTGCTGTAAAAATACGGTTATCCGAATGAAAAGAGAGCTTAAGGATGTCGGTCTTGTTTACGAAAAGAATATAGGCTTTTGCAGCCGTCATATCTATTTGAAAATACCGTCCGAAAACTGAAAGTAACTTTCAGTTTTTAATAATATATTTATCCGCCGCACCGTCTGAAAAGGACGGTGCCTGTTTTTTTAGGAGATGTGGAAAATGAAATTTAAGAGATTTAATATAAGTGAAGTAAACGCAGAAAGATATTATCAGCTGCCGAAGTTTTTGTTCGAGGGTGAATTTAAAAAATCCTTATCGGCAGAGGCTAAGGTATTGTATGCTCTGTTGCGCGACCGTTTTACCCTCTCCTGCAAAAACGGTTGGGCAAATGAAAAGGGCGAGGTATACCTTATATTCCCCCGTGAGGAAATGTGCGATATGATAGGCTGTGGTATGCAAAAGATACGCCGTTTGATTTCGGAGCTGAAATCGGTCGGACTTTTCGAAGAGGAACAGGTCGGACAAAATATGCCTAATCTTATTTTTCTGACATATGCAGACATCGGCGCCGAAGCTGCCCCCTCGGCCGAGACGGGTGGTAAAGAGAATGAAAATTCCCTATCCGAAACAGCACACAAAAATGTCCGCAAAGCCTTTATACAAGCGGACTGTCGAAAATCAACACTCCGAAAAAACGCCGTTTCCGAAAATCCTGAAATGACGAAAAATCTGAAAAATTCTGATAGTGACGGTGAAATAAAAACCGGACTGTCGAAAATCAACACTCCGGACTGTCGAAAATCGACACCTAATAAGAAGAATAATAATAAGACTGATTTATATAATCCTTCAATCTATCAGAATAGCTGTAATTATAACTGCGCTTTGAAAGAAACGAAAGAACAAATAGAATACGACCTTTTGAAAGCAGACTATCCCTCTTCGCCGTATACTCCGAATATCGTTGACGGAATTACGGAAATAATAACCGAAGTGAAGCTTGCCTCGGAGCCGCATATACGAATCGGCAGCAGCTCCTACTTGACAGAAGTTTTTAAAAGCAAGCTCGCTAAGCTTACGAGCATTGATATTGCGGATGTAATAGAACGCTTTAAAAATCTGATTACTCCGCCCTCAAACCCGAGAGCTTATCTTACCGCTATGCTTTATAACGCAAAGGCAGATAACTCCCTTTTCTGAAAAACCGTTTCTCTGTTAAAATAGTGGTTGTGTGCGATAAAACACGATTATTATTTTCGGAGGAATCAGAATGAAAAGGAAAAATGAAGAAATGATTTTAGAGGCAAAATTAAGCGCGCCCGAGGTCTGCGGTCAATTAACATTGGCGTCTTGGCTTGAAACTTGGTTGGAGGTTTATAAATCTCCGAGCGTTTCCATAGGTACGGTAAAAATGTATCGGCACCTGATACGACTGATAATGACCTCTCCAACAGCGTATATGCCGTTAAAGGATTTGACCGAACCGGATATACAGAAGATGTTTAACGCCTTTAGCCGGCGCGGTTCGGACACCCACAGCGGGCGCCCGTATTCAAAAAGCATTTTCCATAAGGTTTATGATACGCTCAATCAGGCGTTCAAAAAGGCGAAAAGATTAGGCTACATATCCTCAAATCCCTGTGATGAGATAATATTGCCTCAAGCACAGGAAAATAAAGTGCTGCCGCTGACGCATAGTGAGCAGGAAAACCTTGAGCTGGCGTGTGAGGCGGAGCCTTTGGGTCACTTAATTATTTTCTTGCTCAATACAGGTCTTCGCGCAAGCGAAATGTATAACCTGTGTTGGACTGACTACAATCCGAAAGAAAAAGAAATTTACATAAGAAAAAGCAAAACTCCTGCCGGCGTCCGCACGGTTCCGCTGCTTAATAAAGCGCATAATATAATTCTGCGGCAGCCTAAGACCTGCGAATACATTTTTACTGCTCAGAACGGCTCAAAGGTGACCTATGATATTCTGAGAAAAACCTGTATGAATGTGAAAAAATCAGCCGGACTGGACTATTTTACAAGCCATGTGTGCCGGCATACCTTTGTTACAAGACTTTGCGAAAAAGGCGTGAGCGCTCAGGCAATAGCTCAGATAATAGGACACTCTGATTATTCCTATGTGCTTTCAATATACGCTTGGTTAGAAAAAGAGCAGTTAAAAAAGGCGATTTATGTACTCGAACAAAAAAATAACAGGTAATGCCTGTCTTTAATAATAAAAACTGAAAGTAACTTTCAGTTTTTTCCTTTATTTGACATATTCCGCAGGATATGATAAAATATAAGCGGTGCGAAAAGCACCCTTAAGGCGTTGTCCTTAAACGGTAGGCGGTTAAGTCTTGCCCCTGCGAGGGGGTGTTGCCAATGGAGCAAACGGTTTTTATCATACTTGTATTGATATTTGCCACAGGCTACATAGTTGCAATAAAAAAGAAATAAACCGCCCAAGCCACCAACTTTAACGGTTTATTTCTTAAACTGAAAACTGGGGCTAACCGTCTATCGGACAGCGCCTTCTGTATTTATATTATATCCCGATAATATAAAATTGTCAAGTCAAACCCTAAAAAACTGAAAGTGACTTTCAGTTTTTGGTTCTCAAATAGGCAAACGCTTATTTTCGGGACAAAATAACATCTTGACAAATCCAAAATTTGGTTTATAATAATTACATAAACAAAAAAGACAGCCCTTTTCGGCTGCCGTGTGGTGCAATATACAAGCACGCACCACCGGTAAGCTTCTCCGGCAAGAAAAGCTTACCGACTGTTAAACGAAAGTCGTATTTCGTTTAAAGTACAAAGATTGCGTGATGCGCACTGAATATGTCGGTATAACTTTACCGCATTTTTAGATACGCCGTCAAGTCCTTTTGCTTTGAACGAGTAAGGATTTGGCGGTTTTTTTGTTATAATGGTTACTGCCGTATAAAACGGCAGCAGCATTATATAACCACAACTTAATAGCATACTGAAATGTTTATAACCTGTCTTTTCTCTCGCTAACAGCTGCGCCACGACCCCGAAAGGGCGAGCGAGCCGGCTTCTGCATAAAGCCGATACCTGCGGAGGACTGACAAAACGCCGTGTAACTCCGACCTGTACTGTGAGCCAAGGGGTAGGACAGAAAAGCATTTCGGAAAAATATGCGTATTAACAAATAAAACGAACCGTGTGCAAACTCTGTGAGTATATCGCAGAGCTTGCAGACAGTTTGGCTGGGGAATAGGGATTCGAACCCCAACAAACAGAGTCAGAGTCTGTCGTGCTACCGTTACACAATTCCCCAAAATTTTGTAACAAAACTATTATACCCTATTTTTGGGGTTTGTCAAGTTTTTTTTGCTTTTAATTTACACTTTATTCCTAACGCACATATCAGCTATTGCAAAGCCTGTTAAAAAATGTTAAAATGTTCCTTGTTATTTTAAGCGACAGGGGGTATTATTTTGCAGCTTAAAATTCAGAACGGCGTTGTGGAGCTTTCGGGAGAAACAATTTTAAAAAGTGTAAATATCGAAATAAACGACGAGAGTAAAATAGCGGTAGTCGGTCGTAACGGCTGCGGTAAAACCACTCTTTTAAAGCTTATTTCAGGCGAATACACGCTTGAAAAGCTTGACAGCGATACAGACAGCTTTTTTGCCGTATCGGGGAAGCCTAAAATCGGAGTTTTGTCGCAAATGGCGTTTGAGGATGACGGCGTGACCCTCGTTGAAGAAATACGCTCCGCCTATTCCGAAATACTTTCGCTTAAATACGAGCTTGAAGAGGCTCAGGAAAAAATGGAAAGCGAACAAAGTGAAGAAAATATTAAAAATTATACCGTACTTCTTGACAGGTTTACCGCTTACGGCGGATTTTATTTTGAAAAGGAATACGAGGCGGCGATAAAGCATTTCGGCTTTACCGAGGAACAGAAATACCGTCCGCTGTCCGAATTTTCGGGCGGACAAAGGACAAAAATAGCGTTTTTAAAGCTGCTCCTTTCAAAGCCGGATATACTTTTGCTCGACGAGCCTACAAACCATCTTGACATTGAGGCGGTGGAATGGCTTGAGGGGTATTTAAAGGACTATAAAAAGGCTTTTGTTGTAGTTTCACATGACCGTATGTTTCTTGACAATACGGTGAATACGGTATACGAAATAGAGCACGGTAAAACGCACAAATACGCAGGGAACTACACGCAGTTTGTAAAGGCAAAACGGGAACTGAGGGAACAGCAGAAAAAGGAATACGAGGCACAGAAAAAAGAAATAAAACGCCTGACCGAGCTGGTGGAGAAATTCAGATATAAACCCACAAAAGCGGCAATGGCGCAGTCAAAGCTTAAGCAGATAGAGAAGATGAAGCCGGCAGAGGTGCCCGAGGCATACGATATGAGGACATTTCACGCCGAGTTTGAGCCCGAGGATATGGGCGTAAAGGATGTGCTGTCGGTCAAAAGCCTTGTTATAGGGTATGACGAGCCGCTTTCGGCAGTAAATCTTGAAATGAAGCGCGGCGCAAAGGTAGGCATAATAGGCGGAAACGGTCTCGGCAAATCCACCTTTATTAAAACGCTTATGGGCAAGGTAAAGCCGCTCGGAGGAGAATACAGCTTCGGCACAAGGGTTAATATAGGATATTTTGATCAGCAGATGGCGCAGTATTCAAGCTGTGACACAGTTTTGGAGGATTTTTTAAAGGCGTTTCCCGGAATGACGGATTTTGAAGCGAGGAGCGCCCTCGGAGCGTTTTTATTCAGCGGAGAAGAGGTTTTTAAAACCGTTGATATGCTTTCGGGCGGAGAGCGGGTAAGACTTGCGCTTTGCAAGATATTTAAGCGCAGACCGAATTTTCTTATCCTTGACGAGCCTACCAATCATATGGATATAGTGGGTAAGGAAACTCTTGAAGAGATGCTTATGAATTTCAGCGGTACGGTCTTATTTGTTTCACACGACAGGTATTTTATAGGGAAAATTTCGGACAGCCTTTTGGTTTTTGAAAAGGACGCGGTGGCTTATTATCCCTACGGCTATACGCAGTACCTTGAGGGAAAAAAGGAGACGCCGCCCGAGGCAAAGCCGCAGGAGGTACAGACAAAGCAAAAAAAGAGCTATACAACACCGCTCAAGGAAAAATCAAAATACGAAAGAGCGATAGCAAAGGCAGAGGAAAAAATATCCCTGCTTGAAGAAAAAATCGACGGGCTTAAAGCCGAACTCGGCTGGGAAGAAAACGCGACGGATTATTTAAAGCTTGAGAAAATTCAAGGTGAAATAGACGAAGCGGAAACGGAGCTTGACGCCGTTATGACCGAGTGGGAAAGGCTCAGCGCCGAGTACGAGGTAATTTCGGCGGATATGTAACAAACCGAGCGCCCCTGACCAA
>DKDS01000084.1:27425-32584 GCA_002451855.1 Ruminococcaceae bacterium UBA6842
TTGGTCAGGGGCGCTCGGTTTCTTTCTTGCGATTTTATACATTACCTGTCTAATTGGAATTCAGATTTTGAAATTTTTTAGGCGGCACGCCGTATTTTTTTGAGAAAAGCCTGTAAAAGTATCCGAGATTATTGAAACCGCATTCATAGCATAAGTCGATAATGGAGTAAGCATTGCCGCTTTCAAGACGGTTTGAGGCGTAATCAAGCCGTATATCGTTTACAAATTCCGAAAAGGTCTTGTTGTAGTATTTTTTTATGGAACGGGAAAGATACGCTCGGCTTTTATCCGATAATTTTACTATTTCGTCGGCGCTTTTGCTTAAATTTTCTTCACGGTACATTTTCTTTGTAAATTCCAGAAGCCACGAGGGCGGTGAAAGGGAAATATCCTTGATAACATTCACTCTTATGAATTTTTCAAAAATTTTGATAAGGGCAATTCGCATTTTCAGCTTTTTGATTTTTTGATTGCCCCAGTTTGTTGTGTCAATCAACCTCAGAGTGTTGAAAATATCGGTTGCTTCCTTTTCGGTAAGAGTGACGAACGGCGGCATTTTTTCCGAAATCAGCTTTTCAGCCGGAAAACCGCTCGATAAATATGTAAACAATTCGGTTATTGTTTGCACCGACAGAGTAATATTGATATATCCGAAGTCGTCATTGTCCGAAAAGTCGTAATGATGTATATCATTCGGTCTTATAAACACGCATGTGTTTTTGGGAAGCGCCACGGTCGCGTTGTTTACAAGATGTAAAATATTATCGCTTACTGTAATGAAAATTTCATAATAATCGTGGGTATGTAATATAGATCTTCCCGCCGATGCGGAGCCGTAGATATAGCGATAACGGTAACCGAGTTCGAAATCAATTTCGTCTTTTGAATACAATAGTTTTGGAACAGACATTTTAATCACCACTAAGTCATTATAGTGTAAAATATTGTTCGTGTCAATATAAGAAATAATATTAAAAAAAGCTTATAATGTTATAAAATAATGATTTAAGGCTTCTGTTTTTTGGTAAAATCTTGCAAATGTTTTGGATTGTAAGCTGTAATTTGGCTCGGCGGCGGCATTTCAAGCTGTGGAAAAAGGGCGTAAATGCTGAAAAATATGTAGAAGACTAAATCAGGTTTTGGAGAATGTATTATGTTTTTGACACAGAGAATGTTTGAAAGAAGAACCCAAGAGCTTGAAAGAAGAAGATACTTCGGTATGACCGAAATATCTGAGTTTACGGCGTTTGACGATACAGAAGACAGCGATACCGTACACAGCAGTATTCCCGCGGCGCTTTATTCGTCCGAAAAGGTGATGAAAAACGGCGATGTATTTGAGGGAAGAGATAAATACCTTTGGCTTTATAAAAAGGTAAGACTTCCCGAAAAAAAGGAAAACTGTCAAACAGTAGGTATATTTGATTTCGGAAAAACGGGCGGCGGAAATACAAGCGGCTTTGAGTCGTTGCTGTATTTAAACGGCAAACCGTATCAGGGTGTGGATACAAATCACGGCGATGTTGTCTTTGACGATTTCTCGGGTCAGGAAGCAGAACTGGTATTTATGCTTTGGAGCGGTCTTGAGGGCGGCGGCGAACCGCGAAATCTTACACATAAATTCAGCCGCGCTTCGATTGGCTATCTCCACAATGCGGCGAATAAGCTCTACTACTACGCAAAGGCAATAACCGAGACGCTGCCGTTGCTTGATAATAACGATACAAACAAATTAAAGCTTACCGATATACTCGAAACCGCATTGCAGCTTATAAATTGGGATGAGGATAAGTTTTACGGTACCGTTACCGAAGCGCTCGAGGTATTGCAGAAAAAAATAAAGGAATACGGCAAGCACAGCGATGTTACCGTAAACTGTATAGGACATACCCATATAGACATGGCGTGGCTTTGGAGATTAAAGCACTCAAGAGAAAAGGGTCAGCGTTCCTTTTCAACCGTTAACAGATTAATGGATGAGTATGATGAGTATAAATTCCTTCAGACGCAGCCGCAGCTTTACGCTTATATAAAGGAAGACGCTCCGGAAATTTATGATATGATAAAACGCCGTGTAAGCGAGGGCAAATGGGAGCCTGACGGCGGAATGTGGCTTGAAGCGGACTGCAATATACCGTCCGGTGAATCGCTTGTAAGACAGCTCACATACGGAATTAACTTTATGCAGAGAGAATTCGGCAAAAAGTGCGAGTACCTTTGGCTGCCGGATGTTTTCGGATACAGCTGGGCGTTACCTCAGATACTTTTGCAGTGCGGCATAAAGACCTTTATGACCACAAAAATAAGCTGGAACCAATTAAACAGCATACCTAATGATTTATTCTATTGGAAGGGCATAGACGGCAGCCGCATATTAACATATTTTATAACTACTCCCGCAAAAAATAACAGCTTTAACAAGCGCTTTACAACCTACAACGGGCATATAACTCCTCATTCGGTAATAGGCAGCTTTGTGAAGTTTAAAAACAAGGATATTACAAACGAAACGCTTATAGCCTACGGTTACGGAGACGGCGGCGGCGGAGTGAACCGTGAAATGCTGGAATTACGCCGTGTTATGGATGAGCTTCCCGGATTGCCCAATGTTAAAACTTCGTTTGCCTCCGATTTCTTTGATAAAATACATAAGGCGGCAGACGAAAAGGAAGATAGGGTAAACGAATGGGACGGCGAGCTTTACCTTGAATATCACAGAGGAACATATACCACACAGGCGGCGAATAAGCGCAATAACCGCAAAAACGAAATAAAGCTTTTTGAAACAGAATGGCTGGCAGCCCTGTCGGCAGTGCTCGGCGGTAAATATCCGTCAGAAGCTATCGACGATTGTTGGGAAAAGCTTTTGTGCCTGCAATTCCACGACATTATTCCCGGCTCGTCAATACGCGAAGTATATGCCGACAGCGATAAAACCTATGCGGAAATAGGCGATAAGCTAAAGGCAACAGAAGAAGAAACGGTAAAATCGTTTTTGACCGAAAGTGATAACTATTACACGGCATTTACGGTTTGCCCGTTTAAGGGAACGCATCATATCTTTGTTGAAAGGCAGGACGAGGGTTCTTTCACAACACCGGACGGTACTGCCTTACCCTCGCAAAGATGTGACGGCGGTTACACAGTAGAGCTTGAAACAAAACCCCTTTCTGTTACGGGATTCTGCTTTAAACCGGGCAGGGATGAGAGCAAGGCTTCGCCGTTCAGTATTGAGGGCGACAGTATAGAAACGCCGTATTACAGCATCGAGCTTAGTGAAAACGGAAGCATAAAAAGAATTTTCGATAAGGAAAACGGTCGTGAGGTATTAAAGGGCGAGGGCAACAAATTTGAAATATTCGAGGATAAGCCCATCGATCACGACGCATGGGATATAGACGCGTTTTACACCGATAAATGCGAAAGTCCTGAGTTTTTGGGCCGCAAAATAACAGAGAACGGAGAGCTTATGCTCACAGTCCGCTCAGAGTATAAATATAACAAATCGGTTATTGCTCAGGATATGGTGCTTTACTCCTCATCCCGCCGAATTGACTTCAAGACAAAGGTTGATTGGCATGAAAACCACAGGCTCTTAAAGACAGCGTTCGATGTTGATGTAAGAAGCACAAAGGCGACATATGATATTCAGTTCGGACACGCCGAAAGACCTACACATTCCAATACTTCATGGGATTACGCCAAGTTTGAGGTTGTGGCGCATAAGTGGATGGATATATCCGACAGCAGCTACGGCGTAAGCCTGCTTAACGATTGCAAGTACGGTCACAGCGCAAAGGGCAATGTTATTAAGCTCACTCTTCTTAAAAGTCCGAAATTCCCCGATTATGCGGCTGATATGGGCGAGCATAGGTTTACATACTCATTGCTGCCTCATACCGGAAACGCGGTTGAGGGAGATACGGTAGAGCAGGCTAATCTTCTTAATATGCCGCCGCTTGTAATTAAAGGAAAATCAAGCGAGGAAAGCAAACAGCTGTTTAAAATTGACGGTAATAATGTGAACATAGACGCGGTTAAGGTTTGTAATAACGGCGGCGGTATTCTTATCCGTTTGCACGAGTGCCGCGGCGGTAAGGCAAATGTAAGCATTACATCCGATTACGGTATAAAGACCTACGCACCGTCCGATCTTCTTGAAAATTCTATCGGAGAAGCGGTAAATTCAGATACAATAGAAGCTCATTTTGACCCGTTTGAAATTAAAAGCTTTATTGTTAAGCTTTAAGGTCTGATGTGAAAGAATTGTGATGTACAGAAAAACGGTAGGAGGATATATGTGAATATGGTTAATCAAGAGCACATAAAAAGTCACGCTATACAACCCTTTGATTTTTTGATAAAGCATCACAAATTTAATTGCAATAATAATTCGAGCGATACTTTACCGCATATACACGATAAATGCGAAATCTATGTTAATCTGAGCGGAGATGTGTCTTTTTCGGTTGAAAATAATACATACGCGGTGTCCTACGGTTATGTTTGCATAACAAGACCCGGCGAAAAGCACAGATGTATATACAACGATAGGCTTTCGCCGATTCCGCATGAGTATTATACCATTCATTTTTCCGCCAAAGGAAACGAAAGCCTGCTGGATCTGTTTTTTAAACGCCCGGCAGGTCAAAATAACCTTTTGATACTTCCGTTTGAAATATCAAAGGAGCTGATTTCCCTCTGTTCCTCGCTTCTCAATACAAGCGAGAATTCCATTAAGGCTCAGCTTGATTTTTGGAACATTGTATGTATATTGACCGAGGATTCTCAGGTTGTTGATATGCCGAGGCTTAATAAGTATCCTGACATATGCGTTACCTTAGACTATATCAATAAAAATTTTACAGAGCCTATTTATTTGGAAACACTCGCCAAAATGTCCAATGTAAGCGTTTCAACACTTGAAAGACACTTCTCACTTATATTCAATATGACTCCGAGAGAATATGTAAAGCAAAAGCGTTTGGCATATGCGGCGGAGCTTTTGCAAAACGGAGAAAGCGTTTCTAATGTTGCGTTTAAAAGCGGATTCAGCGATTATTCAAGGTTTATATCGGTTTTTAAAAAGCAATTCGGCACAACTCCGTTAAAGTATCAGAAAGCAAAATGGAAATCCCAAGGTTAAAGCACACGGTTGT
>DKDS01000084.1:32594-35982 GCA_002451855.1 Ruminococcaceae bacterium UBA6842
GTTGCTTATTTTTACATACTTTTTGCTTAAATGACGATATTAATATTTTTTGCTTTTGTTTATTATATAAAATGACGAATATTGATGGCTGCTGTGCTTTTGAATTTTCAAAAATTCATAAAAGAACCGGCCTGATATTTCATAAACAGGGAGGAACTGTGGTAATGAAGCACAGAACGAAAAGCATACTGATTGTCGGATTGGTAGTTGCTCTTATAGCGTCGGGAACGGCGATAGGCTATTTCAAAAAGAGCAGTAAATCGGGCGGTGACAATTTATACACCGAATATAAAGGCTATGCGCCCGAAGGCTCCTATTCCTATTATCTGGAAAATCACTCGGATGCGGCGGACGCAGGCAGTGAGTTTACAATCGGTGCTTCGGAAAATTATACCGCATCGGACAATGTGCAGAGATTTGATGAGTACCAAGGCGAGAAGAATGTTGTTTTAACTCCCGAGGACGGATATATCGAATGGAGCGTTCAAATCCCCGAAACCGGCTTCTATCAAATGAAGGTCAAATATTTAACATATGAGGGTAACGGCTTAAAGGTGGAAAGAACCGTAAAAATCGACGGTGAGCTTCCGTACAATGAAGCCGAGTTTCTTACATTTGAGAGAACCTTTAAGGATATAGAAGCAGAGCCGGCGGTTGATATAAACGGAAACGATATAAGACCGAGCCAGGAGGAGCAGAAAATATGGCAGGAAAAAATGCTTACGGACGCTTCGGGCTATTATTCCGAGCCGCTTAAATTCTATTTGACCGCAGGGGAACATAAAATTCAGCTTTACGGCGAGCGTGAGCCGTTAATGCTCTCGGAAATTACATTTTGCCACGCAAAGGAGGCTCCGTCATATTCCGAATATACGGCGTCGCATAAGCAGGTTAAATCGGACAATGCCGAAACCGAGATATTCCAAGCTGAGGATATGTATTTAAAATCGGAAAAATCGAATTATCCGATAAATGACAGAACATCCTCGTATACGCAGCCGCAGCAGGCGAATCAGATACTCCTTAACTGTATGGGAGGTACAAGATGGCAAAAGGTGGGCAGCAGCGTTTCGTGGAAGATATCGGTAGAAAAAACGGGCTGTTACAAAATCGCGCCGAGATATAAACAGGATTACATATCCGGAATTAAGGTATACAGAAAATTAAAAATAAACGGTGAGGTGCCGTTCAAGGAAGCGGAGCAGCTGGAATTCAGCTATGATAACAGCTGGCAGTGCAAAGCTCTCGGAAACGGTAAAGAAGATTACTTGTTTTATTTCGAGGCGGGTAAAGAGTATATTCTTGAAATGGAAGTCACCTTAGGCGATATGGACAACATTTTGAGAAGAACCGAAGCCGCGCTCGATAAGTTAAATGAAATATACAAAGAGATACTTATGGTTACCGGCGCATCTCCCGATAAATACAGAGATTACAGTTTTGAAAAGATTATTCCCGATACATTGGAGGCTCTTTCGGTTCAGGCAAAGGAATTGACCGCCATAAAGGAAGAGTTTTTAAGCGTTAACGGCGCCGGCGGCGAACGGGTCGCACAGCTTACCAAAATGGAATATCTTACGCAGAGAATGTCTGCCGATTCAAGTGAAATTGCCGGAAAATTCAGCACATTCCAAGATAACCTTTCGGCGCTCGGAACTTGGATTACCGATATGAGCAACCAGCCGCTTTGTTTTGATTATATCGCGCTTGTTCCCGAAGAAAACGAAGCTCCCAAGGCAGAGGGAGGATTTTTTAAGAACCTTTCGTTCCAGTGTAAGCTGTTTGCGTCCTCCTTTGTGGTTGATTATTCAAGCATAGGCAAGCTTGAGGAAACAGACGAAGACAACTCCATTAAGGTTTGGGTATTTACCGGCAGAGACCAGATGAATACCATACGAAACCTTATAAATGCGGATTTCACCAAGAATACCGGCGTTTCGGTTGAGCTTGAGCTGGTAACCTCGGGTACGCTGTTAAGAGCGGTTGCCGCAGGCAACGCACCTGATGTTGCTTTGGGAGAGGCTATTAACAATCCTATCAACCTTGCTTTGAGAAATGCTGTCTATGACCTTAAAAGCTTTGACGACTATGAGGAAATAGCGAAAAGATTTTCCGCAAGCGCAATGGTGCCTTACACATATATGGGCAAGGTATATGCGCTGCCGGAGACTATGCACTTTAATGTAATGTTCTACAGAAAGGACATATTGGATGAGCTTAATTTGACGGTTCCGAGCACTTGGGATCAGTGGGACGCCGTAATAAGCGAGCTTTCAAAGAAAAATATGCAGGTCGGTCTTCCGCATGACCTTAATATGTTCCTGACATTTATGTATCAGTCGGGAAGCGAGCTTTACCGTAATGACGGCGAAAGCGTTAACTTTGATTCAAAGGAAGCCTATTCTTCGTTTGAAAAGCTGACTGAGTATTATACCTTGTACGGGTTTGAAACCGATTATAACTTTGTAAACCGCTTCAGAACCGGCGAGATGCCGCTTGCCATTGCGGATTATACGATTTATAACCAGCTTTCGCTGTTCGCTCCGGAAATTCAGGGTAACTGGGGTATGGCTTTGGTGCCCGGAACCGTAAGAGAGGACGGCAGCGTAGACAGAACCAACACATTCACCGGAACTGCAACCGTTCTTTTAAAGGGAACCGAAAATCCCGAGGCGTCATGGGAGTTTATGAAGTGGTGGTGCTCTACCGATATACAGGCTTCGTACTGTAACGAAATGGAAACCGTTATAAACGCTTCCGCAAAACAACCGACCGCTAATATTGAGGCATTAAAGCAATTACCGTGGGTCGGAAGAGATTTGAATACGCTTATAGGCGCGTGGGACGATTTGAAGGGAACGCCCGAGGTTCCCGGCGGCTATTATGTAACACGAACATACTCGTTTGCGTTTAACAGGGTTATTAATCACAGCGAGGATCCCTCGGAAACCCTGCAAAGGTATATTGAGAGCATAAATTCGGAATTGACCAGAAAACGGCACGAATTCGGTATAAAGGATTAGGGGCGACAGATATGGAAAAAAACCTTAAAAAGAAAACGGTGAAAAAACCGACAGGCAGTAAAAGAGGCCAAATAAAGTATTATTTGACCTGCTACGGTTTTGCGCTTCCGTTTTTTATAATCTTTTGTATTTTTACGGTTTGTCCCGTTGTTATATCAATATTAATAGGCTTCACGGACTTTAATATGCTTGAAACACCGAAATTTATAGGTGTTGATAATTATATCAGGCTTTTTTTGGAAGATGACATTTTTATAATCGCACTTAAAAACACCTTTATTTTAGCGGCGGTTACAGGCCCCATAAGCTATATTATGGCTTTGCTTATAGCGTGGATTATAAACGAGCTGGGGCCGACCTTAAGG
>DKDS01000111.1 GCA_002451855.1 Ruminococcaceae bacterium UBA6842
GGCCACAATGTTTATGGAGTATTTCTTTCTTAAATCAAGCGCTGCGGGGCTTTTGCCTATCCATTCATCTCTTACATCAAGCTCCGCCATCGATATATCGTCCGAAAGCTCCACCAAATCGATAAAGCCCGAGCTTAACAGGTTTTTCGCAAGCCGTTTCCCCGATTCCTTTTCGGGTATTATAACCTTGTCCGCCCCGATTTTTTCGTAAATTTTGCGGTGTATATCGTTTGCGCATTTTGTTATAACCGTTTTTACGCCTGCCTCCTTGCAAAGAATGGTTGCCATAACGCTCGCTTCAAGATTTCCCGCCATTGCCACTATTACCGTGTCTATATTAGCTATACCGAGCCGCTTTATAACCTCGGGGTCGGTAACATCGGCGCATTTGCAAATCGGCAATTCCGCGGCGGCGTCGGTTACTGTATCGTCGTCTATATCCACTGCCAAAACCTCGGCTCCGCCTGCGGTCAGCTCTGTTGCCACAGCCCGTCCGTACCGTCCGAGACCGAAAACGGCATATGTTTTTTTCATAATTTGTCGCTCCTATCCTATGCTTATTTCTTCAAAAGGATTTTTTACAATATTTTCATTTTTGGTTTTCCCCGTTATCGCAAGGGCAAGTGAGATAGGACCTACTCTGCCTAAATACATTGTAAACGCAATAATAAGCTTGCCTGCCGTGTTAAGTGAGGAGGTAAGATTGCGTGAGAGACCTACGGTTGCAGTGGCGCTTACGGTTTCGTAAAATATGTCAAGCGCAGGGGCGCTTGTAACGCACGAAAGCAAAAGCGACGATATGAAAGCTATTATAAACGAAACCGCCGCAACAGCCGAGGCTTTACGCACGGCGGAAATGCTTATTCTTCTGCCGAACATATTAACATCGTTTTTATTTTTAATAACCGATACTGCCGAAGCCGCCAGTACCGCAAAGGTAACGGTTTTAATTCCGCCTGCTGTGCCGACGGGTGAGCCGCCGATAAACATAAGCAAAAGCGACAGTATAGACGACGGAACGGTCAGATTCTGCTGCGGAACAGTCGCAAAGCCCGCTGTTCTTGTTGTGACTGACTGGAAGAGTGAAAGCAGTATTTTGTCCCAGACGGGCAGACCCTTCATTGTTTCGGGGTTGCCGTATTCAAAAATATAAAAGCACACCGTACCCGTAACGATAAGGACTGCGGTTGTAAAGAGGGCAATTTTGCTGTGCAGTGTAAGCGAGGACCATAGCTTTATTCTCTGCTTTGTCCTTTTTTTTATAACCCTTACAACATCCCACCATACAATGTAGCCTATACCGCCGAGAATTATAAGTAGGCAGGTGACAATGTTTATTATCGGGTTTAAGGCATAGCCGCAAAGGCTGTTTTCGGAAATTATGTCAATACCTGCATTGCAGAAGGCGGAAACAGAATTGAAAACCGAATACCAAACGCCCTTGATGCCGAAATCGGGCACAAAAACGGTCATATATAACAGCGCTCCGACGCTCTCGACCGCAAGTGTACCGAAAACAACCTTTTTTGTGAATTTAACAATACCCGACATTGTGTTAAGGTTGAACGAATCCTGTATAAGCATACGGTCGGCAATTCCGATTTTGCGGTGAACCAAAATCATAAGTTCCGCCATAACGGTAATTACGCCGAGACCGCCTATCTGAATAAGAAACAGTATCACAATTTTTCCGAAAACGCTCCATGCGCTGACCGTCGGCAGGGTTACAAGACCTGTAACGCATACAGAGGTAGCCGAGGTGAAAAACGCGTCGGTAAAGGAAACAGATCTGCCGTCCGCCGAGCTTATAGGCAGCCATAAAAGCAAGCTGCCTATAATTATAAGGCTGAAAAAGGCGAGAAGTATTAATTGCGGAGCCGTCAGTTTTGGAGAAAAGCTTTTTGTCATCTTCTTTTCCTGCCGGCAAGCTTTTTGGCAAAATAAAGGCACAAGGCTATATTTGCCGCAAGCATTATAATACTGCCCTCAAGCTTTGCGTCTCCGCCCGAAAAAAGTTTATTACCCGAATAAACGGTGTTTATAATATAGGGGTAATCCTTTGAAACCGCAAAGCTTCCTAAAATCAGCGAGCTTACCGCATTGTAAAAAAAGTGTGCGGTTATCGGCGCTAAAAGCGAGTGCGTATATTCCGCAAGGAAGCATAAAGCTAAATTGCCCAGCAATAAATTTGTGGTATATATAACTCCGCCCGAAAAAATATCAATGTTCAGTGAAATAAAAAGCACGGTTATTACGGCGCATACGGCAGGGAGCGGATAATAGCATCTGTAAAGCTTCCACAAATATCCCCTGAGCAGCAGCTCCGTTGCGGCGGCATTGCAGAAAACAGCCGCTATCCAAATCAGAACATCCGAAAAGCTGCTGATGTTAACGCCGTTAAACGACAGACCTTTGAAGATAAAGAGCGGAACGGCGGTTACGGCTATCGGTAAAATCCCCACAAGCAGACCGTAGCAATAGTGGCGAAGCTTGTTTCTGCGGTTAAAAACACGCAGTCTGCCCTTTTCGACAAATTTTATGAAAATAAAGGTAAATACTAATGCTGTCGCGAAA
>DKDS01000001.1 GCA_002451855.1 Ruminococcaceae bacterium UBA6842
CTCCGGTTATTTTATGGTTCTGTCCGTCGAAAATTCCGCAGAATTTAACTCCTGTCGTAGTGTCCTTTCCAATCGGCTCCCATATATGCGCCGATGCGTCAACATCCGCCGCAAGCCTTATTGTTTTGCCGAAGAAGGTATTGCCGTTCCATATAAGAAGGCTCAAGCCCTCAAGCTGTTCAACGGTAGAAAGTGTAAATTCGGTGTCGGTATCATTATACCAAGAGGTATCGGCATAATTGTACCAGCTTTCCGTCGGCACCGACTTGGTTGTTGCCGTAAAGTATTCAAAGTCCTTGACATCATCGTAGTTCGGGTCGCCCGTAATTGAAAGCTTAACGGTATAGCTGGTCTGGGGATAAAGTCCTTTTATTCTCTCGCCCGGATTTTTAAGGCTTGCCGAGCTTTCACTGCGGTCATTATCCCAAACATTGTAGGACATATCAGCGTCCTCGGACAAATCGTAAATTGCGTCTCCGCCCGGCAGACTGAAATAGGTAAAGCCCGCGCCTGTCGGCTTAGTCGATTTAAGCGTTCTTACCGCTTTTTTAATCTCAAGTACCGCCGTGTAGGTCTGCTCAAATTTAGCGTAATCATTGTCCGCCGCGCGCATAACCGTAATATTGTAGGTTCCGGCGTTTACGGGCAGTCCGTTTTCATAGTCGGTATTGCCCTGACGCATATATTTGAAGGTAAAACTATCCTCTGTAAATGGTTCGCCGTTTGAATTAAAGGTATACAGAGCCTTTCTTTCCTTACCCTTTTCGTAGGTTGCGGTTTCGGTTGCGCCGAAATCAAACACACTGCGGGGGATTACTTTAAGCTCTTTCCAATGAGCGTAAAGCGTTACGGAGGAGGCGGTGTCGTACAGTGTTTTTTCCGTTATCTGAGTTCCGCCCTCCGGCTGTGTGAACCAGCCGATAAAGCCGTATCCGCTTTTTTGAGCCGTGGGAAGCTCGCCGTAATTCGTGTTATAGGTAACGGACTTTATTTTCGCACTTTCCTCAAGCTCATTTCCGCCGTTTACATCAAAGGTGACGGTGTAATCGTTTGCCGTCCATTTGGCAAACAGCTCTGCGCCGCCCGCAGGCATTTTGCGCTCGTTAAACGATTTTTCAAAGGTTCCGTTGTCGGTGTACCATCCCGCAAATGAATATCCCTCTTTTTCGGGTACGGGGAGAACGCCGATAAGACTTCCGACAACCTTTGTAATATCGGCAACATCGCTGCCGCCGTTTTCGTTAAGCTTAACGGTTGCCTCCGGTCCTATTATCTCGCCGCAGATCACCTGATAAACCGTCGGGTAATTTACGGGGGATACAAGCGGAGTAATATCCTTTATTGCAAGACCGTTGTAGGATACGATTTCCTCAACCTCGGAAAGGGAGGGATACTCGCCCTTCTTGATAGTCATTACAACATCCTTTTGATTGTCTATTCCTGTAAACGCAAAGGTTACCGTTACGCTGTTGTCAACATATTCCGCTTCGGCTTTAATGCCCTTATAGAGCGCCGCCGCGGTTTTTCCGCTTATTTTCTGCGTAAGGTCGACAGTCTCTTCCTTGCCGCCCGCACTTATAACGGCGTCGGTTTTTACTCCCGCGAATTTAGTGTATTTGCCGCCGCTTTCGGTTCCTGTGTTTTCAAGCTCCGAAAAATCGAACGCTTCGCCGTATTTAGCATAGAAGGTGCGGCTTTCGGTTGAACCGTCAGCTTTTTCAATGCCGTTTACGGTAACGGAGTATTTTCTGTATTCAACATTATAATCGTATACGGTGTCCTCAATAAGCGTAAGACCCTTTGTGTTTTGAACCTTATAGCCCGTGCCGCCCGAATACTTGGCGTCGCTCCAGCCTATCAGATCCTTAATTTCCTCATCATCCGGCAAATCAAACTCCTGATTTTTAAGCATACGGGTGCTCCATACGGTCTGATAGCCGTCCTTGTCGTTGCCCACTCTTACAGAGGCGGTGTAATACTCCTTAAGCTCCGCGTCGGAAAGGTCGGTCCAGACAATCGGAACCGTTACCGTCATATCATACTTTGAAAATGCCATTTTGCCGTACTTATAGGTGACTGTAAGGTCGCACTCCATATATCGGGTGTTTTCGGGTACTGTTACGGTAATTTCGCCCGTTACGGGATCAACCGAGAAATTCGGGTTGGATACGGTGTAGCTGTAACGGTCGCACGCAAGGGGTTCGCTTCCCTGAACGCCGGTTTCAAGGTCTACATACGAAAGGGCAAGCGCGGCCTTCGGCATATCGGCTGTGATGCCGTTAAGACTGTTGCCGTCCCTGTCGCGAATTATAACCTTTTCGCCGTCCTGCGCTTCGTAAGCCGTGCTGTAATAATATCTTGCGTTACCCGCGTTAAGCAGGGGGATTTCCGTGTCTATAAAATCACAGCTGTATTCAAACAAATCGCCTATGGCGTTTGCCTCAAAGCTCATTACAAAGTAAAGTCCGAATTCAAGATACAGCGCGCCTGCTATGCGTTCATCAGATTGCCATTCCTGTGTATTTGCGGGGCGGTATTTTGTATGCTCGTAAACAAAGAATCCGTAAAGCTTTACATAGGGTCCGAGCTCAACAGCGATGCCGACCGAGGCAAATTTACCGGAGCCCAGTCCCACATATACCTTTGCTCTGACGCCCGCCTTGACGCCGAGCTTACCCATTACATAGAACTGGAATGCGAAGTGCTCGTCTAAAAGGTCCATAGAGGAGCTTCCCGCGGAGGGCTTAAACAGTCCTATCTTAAACCAAAAATTGTACCGTTTTCCTACCTCGTATTCAAGGTTTGAGCCTATTGCTATGCTCATATCACTGCGGACAACAAAATTTGCCTCAACGCCTATGCATACGCCCATTACGCACACATTTACATCAAAAATCTGCTTATTTACAAGCTCTATCCAATCGGTCTCTTTTACAAGCATTTCGCTGTACTTATCCATAAGAGCCTGCATAGAATCAATATATTCGGTGGAAAGCTGGGTGTCCGTTGTAAGACTCATAATATCAAGCAAATCCGCGGCAATGCTCGTTTTGCCGAGCGTTTTGCCCATATTTTCCCATTCTTCCTTATCTGTAAGTCCCGTCTCCTCAATAACGCCCCACAGATCTTCTAAATCCTTTTTATAGCCTTTGATTTTTTCGGCTGTTTCGTTAGCCTTATCGATTTTGCCCTTAAGCTCTTCGATCTTGCCCATAACATCTCCTACGGATTTGAGCTTTTTCTTATATTTTTCGGGCATTTTATCGATTCCCAATACCTCTGTCGGGTCATTGCAAATGCTTTTGATTTTGTTCCAAACGCTTTCATCCTTAGCGGCAACGGTAAATACCTCTGCGTTAAAGGAGAACGCGGTATAGTTTTTAATATCGACCGACGCGCCCACCTGAACGCCTATCGGCACGGGAATAAACAGTATATCCTTTGTGACAATACTGCCGCTTACGGTCGGATTTATTGTTACCTCCTCCGCAAATGTGGCGGAAAGCTTGATTGTTATTTTGTCGCCGCTCTCCGTTTCGGATTCAAGGTCTGCATTGATGCCTATTGCAAGCTGAACACCGTCGCCGTAGTGAAGCTGATCGCCGTTTGTTATAAGCTCGGCGGTAAGCTTTACGCCGTCCGCAATTTCAAAGCCGTACCCGAGATTGNNNNAGCCAGCTTTTTCCGTCTTAAGCGGCGCCGTGCCTGTGCCGGAAAGCATATAGCTCTTTACTGCGGCGTTGTTTCTGAAATTATCGGTTTTTGTGACCGCGTCGGTAAGGAGGGCTACCGCATTATCCGCAAAACCGCTTTCCTTGACCTGAGCGAGCAAATGGGTTTCAAGCTGTTGCTTTTCTTCCTCGGTAACAAGGTCGTCGCCGGATATTTTTGCCTTGCTGTAAAGGTCAATGCTTTCTTTTATCGGNNGGTTTTTTTGCAGCTTATTTTTCCGGTCGCACCGTCAAAGTCGGTTATCTGTCCGTAATAAAGGTCATCCTGCGACTTAATCGAGGCTTCGGATACATAAAGGGTAACAAAATCTCCCACGCCCAGCTTCTTTACAGCCTTTTCATATGTTCCGTCCGTGTCGCCCATCATTTTGCGGTACATTTCTCTGTCAAGGTCTGAAAGATTTACGGTTTCCGTATCGCCTGTCGGCAATTCCGAAACTATTATGGGGAAGTTATCGGGAATATCGTAAAGCCTTGACTGATCCTCGGATGAAAGCGGTAAAAAGCTTACAACTGCTCCGTTTACGGTTTTTACCTTTACATATACCGCCGGATCAAGAATTTCATCACCGTTTTTGGTGTCTCTTTCGGTCGGCTTTTTGCCTACATAAATGCAGAGTATATCTCCCGCTTTAAGCGAGGCGGCGTCCTGATAGCTGAATTTGCCGCCGTTCTCTGTAAGATTATCGGAGGTAAGCTCCTCGTATTTATCTGAGCCTACTTCATAATCTATACTGTCGGTATCCTTGATATAGATTATATCGTCGCTCATTTTAAGCTTTTCGGCTTCTTTTTTCGCAATCGAGAAAGCGGCTGTACGGATGCTTTCATCCTTGCCGTCAAATACCCAGCCGTCCGCAAGGTTAAGCTCGTAAGAACAGCCCGGGTTAAAGCCTTCGGGCGCCTTTACGGTATAAATACCGTCATTATCGCCGTCGGTTATGCTGAGTGTTACCGGATCCGAGCCGTCCTTTACCGTAAGAGCCGCCGCCGAAGCCGGCAGAACCGAGCCGGACACCTGCTTTATGCCGAAGGATATGTCGGACGACTTATCCATCTGCGCAAAGGAGGTAAGATTAAGATTTTCCGACGGACCGATCTCATTGTATTTTGCATATACATCGGTGTTTTCCGTTACGGGATTGTCGGAGTAGAACGGCACGGTCAGGCTCTTGTCGGTATAATAGCCTAAAAGTACGGCGTTATCCTTTGAGGATTTCTGTACCGTGGGTATCTCGCCGAGCGGACTGCCTTTTTCCGCGGGAAGTACATCTATAACATTATCTCCGTCATAAAAGCTTACGGTTAAAAGCTCAGGACCTAAGTGTATATCCCAGCCTGCCATAAACTTTTTAAGCATAAGCAGATCCTTGAAATCCGCCTTGCTGTCGGAATTTACATCTGCCGTAACAAGATTAAATCCGTTGGGATTGTGTCTTGCTATATAGCGCTTTAAGATGAGTACATCCTTAAAGTCAACCTTTCCGTCCCCGGTTATATCGCCGTAAAGGTTTCCGCTTAATTTTGCGGCTGCCGAAAACGGCAGTACAGCGGCAACGGTTATAACCGAGAGAAAAAGGCATAAAAGCTTTTTAAACATTCTCAGACCTCCTTTTTAAGGTAAACAAAAAATGCTGCCGCTCCGCCTAAGGCTATCACCACTATTGATACTATTGCAATCGTCCTGCCTGCTGAACCCTTCTTGGTCTTGGTATTTTTTTCGGCAGGGCGACTTTCCTGCTTGTCGGTGCCGCTTTCCGTTGTTTCGTCAGGCTCGCTTACAACATCCTCGCTTGACACCTCATCCTCCGAAGAGGTTATGCTTTCGGTTTTTGAGACTGTTGTTGACGAAGTCTTGCTTTCGGTTTTTTTTGCGTCCTCCTTGAGGGCGGCTATCGTATGCCCTTTTTCTATAAGCTTGCCGCAATCCTTACAGTAGGTGTCGCCCGAATAGCCCTCCGCTTTTTTGGTGGGGTCTGCGGCATTTCTGATTTCGGTGTTTTTATGGCCTGTGGCGTTTACCGTTCTTGTATCCGACGTTTCGCCGCACTTTGTGCAGGTAAGGGTCTCGGTTCCCGACTTTTCGCACGAGGCTGCCGCGGTTACCGTCCACACCCTATTATGTATGCACTTTACAACATTAACGGCTCCCTTGCCGCCGCTTATGCTCACATCGTCTGCGTCTATATTTATAGCGCTGTTGACGGAAAGGGTTATCGGGTAGGATTTGATTTCCGCGTTTGCGGCAACCGAAAAGTTAAGGGTTACTACCGTTCCGTTTGCCGTAATGTTTTCAAATTTACCCGAATCGGCGGAAAACACATAATTGCTTAGTGACGGGGGCGGAGTAATGTCTCCGTCTGAAAAAACACCGCCGTTTGTAACAGAATTAAGCGTCAGTGCCGAATGGTCGTAATTTACGGAAAAGTTAAGCGCCCAGATACCCGGGTTTCCGTTTATCGCCACCGCAACCGATGCGGTTCCGCCCTTTTCCGCATTGACAGAGCCTGCGGAAAGCGACGCACCCGCCGCGCTTACCGTAAGCGGCAGCCCTGCCAGACAAACAGTACAGGTCAGGATGACCGCCTTTTTGATTTTTTTAAGTAGCTTCAAAAAATCTCCTCCTCAAATATTTTAATTTAATTTTATCATAATCAGTATATTCAAAACCGCAAAAAGCGTGAAATGTATTTTTTGCGGCGTGAGTTGCAATTATAATGATTGAAAAAAACGAAGGTATATTGTAAAATAAATAAAGATACATAAGGGGGTGGCGGTATGCTTAAAATCGCCGTGTGCGACGACAGCCCGATTTTTCTTGAAAGCGCTGTCGGATATATAAAAAAATGGTCGGACGAAACCGAAACGCCGACCGATATATATACATATTCGAACGGCGACGACCTTATCCGTTCGGGCTCCGCCGCAGCTCCGGATATAGTTTTTCTTGATATAATAATGCCGCTTTTAAGCGGTATGGATACGGCAAGGGAATTAAGACAGAAAAACACTGCGGTTAAAATAATCTTTCTTACCTCCTCGCCCGAGTTTGCGCTTGAATCATACGAGGTAAAGGCGCAGGGGTATCTTCTTAAACCCGTTTCATACGAAAAAATAAAGGAGACGCTTGACGAATGTGCCGCGGCCTATGCCGCGGAGCCGGAAAACATTATTTTAAAGACCTCCTTCGGATTTCAGAAAATTTATCTGCACGATATTGAATATGCTGAGGCGCAGAATAAAAAGGTTATTTTCTTTTTAAAGAACGGCGGAACGGTGGAAACCGCCGAACCGCTCCGTTCATTCGAGCATAAGCTGACCGACGCCAACGGATTTTTCAAATGCCACCGAAGCTATCTTGTCTATATTCCGAATATCGACCGCTTTAACAGCTCGGAGATAATAACCTGCTCAGGCAGAAAAATACCGA
The DNA here is from genome assembly GCA_002451855.1 of Ruminococcaceae bacterium UBA6842. GTDB lineage: Bacteria > Bacillota > Clostridia > Oscillospirales > Acutalibacteraceae > UBA737. The sequence goes on from DKDS01000001.1 coordinate 7,162, forward strand.
TTGCAAGGGGATACGCAAAGCCCTTTAAGGAAGCCTACTTTTTAACAATGTTCGGCTGTGGGGAGAATTGAAATGGCAGTAAATATATTAAGCTTTATACATAACGCAACCACACTGATTTTCGGCGTTTACATATCGGCGGCATTTTTGGGCGTTAAAATGAGCAAAAGGAATATATTTGTTTTAATGGGCTTTTCCTCTGCTGTCGGGGTGGTTTACATACTCTCTTATATTCTTTTCGGGGAAAGCGTGACAGAGCAGATATATCCCTTTATAGTCCATTTGCCGCTGGTCATTTTTCTGTCGGTTTTTTATAAGTACAAATTCGCGCTGTCGCTGCTTTCGGTGCTTACCGCATACCTGTGCTGTCAGTTCAGCAACTGGATGGGGCTTGCCGTGCTTAATCTTACCAATGCGGTGTGGGCTTATTATGTCATAAGAATTGCAACAACCACCGCTGTTTTTGCGGTTCTCATAGTCTATGTTTCCGACGCCACCGCGGGACTTCTCAAAAAGCCTACAAAATCAATTTTAATACTGGGGCTTATGCCGTTTGTGTATTATGTTTTTGATTATGTCGCAGGGGTTTATACCACACTGCTGTATTCGGGTCCCGAATCGGTGACCGAGTTTCTGGGCTTTATGCTTTGCGTTTTTTATATTCTGTTTATATTTCTGTATTTCAGGGAATTTGAGCAAAAGACCGAAGCGGAGCAGCAAAGCAGAATGTTAAAAATACAGTATTCGCAAACAAAAAAGGAAATTGAGGCGATACGCCGTTCTCAGCGCTCTGTTGCTATTTTAAGACACGATATGAGACATTTTTTGCTCAGTATTTCGTCGTTTATAGAGAATAACGAGGATGAAAAGGCTCTCGGTTATATAAGAGATTTGATTGATGTGGCTGATAAGACCGCCACCAAAAAATACAGTCAAAATGAAATCGTAAATATGATTTTATCCTCGCACGAGGATGAAATTGAAAAAAACGGCATTACCTTCAGGTATAATATCGAGCTTCCCGAAACACTTGATATTTCGGATGTTGACCTTACCGCAATTCTCTCTAACGGACTTGAAAACGCCGTTCAGGCAGTTCTGCCGCTTGACATTGCCAAGCGGGAAATAATAATGGATATGCACACAAATGAAAATAATAAGCTTCTCATATCCATAAAAAACAGGTTTGCAAAGCAGCCTATATTTAAAAACGGATTGCCGCAGACCGATGAGGCGGGACACGGCTTCGGAACGCAAAGCATACGCTATGTAGCGGAAAAGCTTAACGGAAATTGCCGCTTTTCCGCAGAAAACGGTATGTTTGTGCTTCAGGTCGTAATATAAAATACTGTTTGAGGGGTTTTATGAATTATATCAGAATAACAAAGGAAAATATTGACAAAGAGCATATTTGCTGCGCTATGTCGGGTAAGCAAAGTCTGCAAAAAAAGGAATGGCTTAAGGAAAGATTTGACGAGGGACTTGTTTTTTACCGCAGTGAGGAACGGGGGAAATGCTTTATTGAGTACATACCCGCGGAAAACGCATGGGTGCCTATAATTGCCGACGGATATATTTTTATAAACTGTCTTTGGGTATCCGGCTCTTTGAAGGGACACGGATATTCAAACGATTTACTGGAAGAGTGCATAGGGGACGCGAAAGCCGATAAGAAAAAAGGACTTTGCATACTTTCGTCCGAGGGCAGGAAAAGAGAATTCCTGTCCGACCCTAAGTTTATGGCTTATAAGGGCTTTACGGTTGCGGATAAATCCGATGCGGGAATTACGCTTATGTATCTGCCGCTTGACAAAAACGCGCAGCCGCCAAGGTTTAAAGAGTGCGCAAAGCACCCCGAAACAGAAGAAAAGGGTTTTGTCCTTTACTACACCGACCAATGTCCGTTTACATACTACTGGGTGCCGAGGGTTGAGGAAACCGCAAAGCAAAACGGTATTCCGTTTAAATCGGTTCATATTACAAGCAAGGAAGCGGCACAAAATGTACCGGCGCCCGTAACTACCTACGCTCTTTTTCGGAACGGCAGGTTTGTAACCCAGGGAATACAGTCGGATAAAAAATTTTTAGTTCTTGCCGGTAGGATGAATAAAGAATGAAAAAACATTCAAGATTTAAAATTGCCCGTAATTTTCTTATATTTTGGACGCTGTTTATCGGTATCGGCACAGCGGCAGGCGCCTCCGCAATGCTGATCGACCCTACGGGCGGACTTATGGGAATGGACGCAATGCTCCCGTATTTTAAGGTTTTACCGTTTGCGGATGTGCTTTTTCGGGACTTTGTTTTTTCTGGCATTGCTTTGTTTATTGTAAACGGAATTACAAACCTTACGGCGGCGGTATTGCTGTTTGCAAAAAAGAAGCTCGGCGTTATACTCGGCGGAATATTCGGCGTAACGCTTATGCTGTGGATATGTATACAGTTTTATATGTTCCCGCCTAACTTTATGTCTGCGACGTACTTTATTTTCGGGCTGCTGCAGGCGGTAACAGGATATGCGGCGTGGGTTTTCGGAAAGCAGGAGGAGTTCGTCGTGCATATTTCCGACTATCCGAATATCGGCACAAACCCGAAACGGCTGGTTGTCTTTTTCTCACGAATGGGATATGTGCGTAAAAAGGCGTATGAGGAAGCAAACCGCACAGGTGCTGATGTTTATGAAATAAAGTCCGCCGAGCGGACAGAGGGAACCCCCGGCTTTTGGTGGTGCGGCCGCTTCGGAATGCACAGGTGGGAAATGCCGATAGAGCCTATCGGTATCGAGCTTTCTGACTATGAACATATAACGATATGCTCGCCCATATGGGTGTTTTCTCTTGCCGCGCCGGTAAGGGCGTTTTGCCGTGCGGCTTCGGGGAAAATTAAGGAAGCGGATTATATTTTGGTGCATCATCAAAAAAGCGCCTATAAAAATGCCGCCGATGAAATGGATATCACCTTGGGCATTAAGCACACACAGCTAAACAGTATACAGTGCCGAAAGGGAGTATATAAATAAAGGCAATATAAGCGCCTGCGGCATATTGAAAAAATTGCGGATTTGAATTATAATAAATATGCTCTGTTTATAAATGTTCTACCATACAGCTTAAAAACATATTTTAAACTGTATGGGAGTGATTCGGAATGTTTAAGGGACGCATTGCGGCGGTTTTGGCGCTTGTTTTATGCTTTGCTTTTTTCAGCACATATTTTTTAAGGAAATATACCAATACCTCCGCTTTTATGTCGGATGACAAAAGACCTGTTTTGATTTTAGACGCGGGCCACGGCGGCTTTGACGGGGGAGCGGTAGCGCCCGACGGCACGGTTGAAAAAACCATAAACCTTAAAATTGCGGTAAGGCTCAGAGATTTGCTGACACAAAACGGCTTTAAGGTCATTATGACAAGGGAAAGCGATGTTTCAACCGATGATGTGGAATCAGACAAAATAGCGACGCGCAAGAAAAGCGACCTTAAAAACAGGCTTAAGCTTATGAACGATTACCCCGATGCGGTGTTTGTAAGTATTCATCTTAATAAATTTACAACATCTGCCGCAAACGGCTCGCAGGTGTTTTACAACGCGAGTATTGAAGATTCTAAAAAATTAGGCGACGATATTCAAAAATCCATAGTAAGGCTGTTACAGCCGGAAAATCAGAGAGTCAACAAGCCTGCCACAAGCAGTACATATATACTTTATAACGCAACAATACCGGCGGTGCTTGTGGAGTGCGGATTTTTAAGCAACACGGCGGAGCTTAAACGCCTTAAAACCGAGGAATACCAAAACAAAATAGCGTTCAGCATTTTTTGCGGAATAATGAATTATTACGGAGGATAAAAATGGCGGTCAAAAGCAAAACCGTATTCGTGTGCAGCGAATGCGGTTATGAAAGTCCGAAATGGATAGGAAAATGTGCGGGCTGCGGCGCATGGAATACAATGACGGAGGATGTAAGGCTTGCGCAGAAAGCGGTTTCTGCCTCGGCAAAGCCGATTCATACTTACAGCGCACAGCCGTTATCGAAGATAAACGCTTCCGACGAACACCGCTTCGTCACAGGAATAGGCGAGCTTGACAGGGTGCTCGGCGGCGGTATTGTAAAGGGTTCGGTTGTGCTATTATCGGGCGACCCCGGCATAGGAAAATCGACCATACTGTTACAGGTCTGCAATGCGCTTCAGTCCTCGCTTAATATCCTTTATGTATCGGGCGAGGAATCGGCTATACAAATAAAGCTCAGAGCAAAAAGAATAGGTGTGGAGAGCGACAGCGTTTCGGTAATGACCGAGACGGATGTCCAGACGGTCTGCGAATACATAAGCTCCGTAAAGCCCGACCTTGTTATAATAGATTCCATACAGACAATGCAGCACAGCGATATTGCGTCGTCACCCGGCAGTATAGTTCAGGTGCGCGAATCCACAAACCTGCTGTTAAGAACCGGAAAAAGCCTTGATATACCGATTTTTATTGTAGGCCATGTCAACAAGGGCGGCGATATAGCGGGTCCCAAGGTTATGGAGCATATAGTTGATACCGTGCTTTATTTTGAGGGCGAGCGAAACCAGTCTTACAGGATATTAAGGGCAATAAAAAACCGCTTCGGCTCAACAAACGAAATAGGCGTTTTTGAAATGACCGAAACGGGACTCAGCGAGGTTGAAAACCCGTCGGCTATGATGCTTTCGGGCAGAATGAGCGATGTGTCGGGCGGATGTATTACCTGCGTTATCGAGGGAACAAGACCGATTTTGGCGGAGGTACAGGGGCTTGTTACCTCAACAGGCTTCGGAAACGCAAGGCGTACCGCCAACGGCTTTGATTATAACCGTCTTAATCTTCTTTTGGCGGTGCTTGAAAAGCGGCTTGGGCTTTATTTTTCAAACCTTGACGCGTATCTTAACATTGTCGGCGGAATAAGGCTTGACGAGCCTGCCGCAGACCTTGCTGTTGCGATGGCGTTGGTTTCGGGACTGAGGGATATTCCGATTGACGAAAACACAATTGCGTTCGGCGAGATAGGACTTTCGGGGGAGCTCAGAAGCGTTCCGAGGGTTCAGGCGCGTATTAACGAGGCCGCCCGTATGGGCTTTAAGCAATGCATAATGCCTAAATCCTCGCTAAAGCAAATCACCGCCGCTCCCGATACCATCAAGCTTATCGGAGTAAGGAAGCTTTCCGAGGCAGTCGCCCTTATCAAATGATTTTTTAATATAATAAGGGCAACCACCCGAAACGGAATTTACAGCGCTCGGCTTATCGAGTGTGCAGTATCCGTCCCTTTGGTACCTGCAATTTTCGGCACATTGTATTACACCCACTGAGTTTACTCCGTTTCCTTACCTCGGCAGATTTTATCTGCCGAGGTCTTTTTTTCAGCCGTCATAATCTTCAAGCGCTTTTTCCGCCTCTTCCTTTGTGGGAAATGAAATACCCGACTCAAGCAAGCGGACATCCTCGGGCGGCAGCTCGTCTATTTTTATTTTACCGTATACGGCGCTTAGTTCATCGCCGTGATAAAGCGCCACATTATTTTTGTAGGAGCGGATCACCCATGATGAAGGTCGGTAATCGGTATTTGACGCCGCAAAGCCCGCGGCGGTAAGTATAATTACTATGGCGGCGGTTATAACCACCGAAATTATCATAAGCCTTTTTGTCTTTTTTGAATCCATAAGTTTTTTTCTCCAATCACCGAATTAAAGATTACAATATCAGTATTATTTTTGTCCGATTTTTTTCCATTATACAAAAATCGTGCTAAAGCTCTTGTATTTTGGAATAATAACCTTAAGAGGGTGAAAATATGTATTCAAAAATAAAAGAAGAAGCGCTTAAAAAGCATTATGAATGGAAGGGCAAAATTGAGGTCGGTTCCAGAATTAAAATAAAGACTGCCGACGACCTTTCGCTTGCGTATACTCCCGGTGTGGCGGAGCCGTGCCTTAAAATCGCCGCGGATCACGACGAATCCTTCGCACTTACAAGAAGGTCAAATCTTATAGCGGTAGTAACGGACGGCTCGGCGGTCTTAGGACTCGGAAATATCGGAGGACTTGCCGGTATGCCCGTTATGGAGGGCAAGTGTGTTCTTTTTAAGGAATTTGCGGATATTGACGCTTTTCCGATATGTATAAACACTAACGATACCGATGAAATAGTCGATACCGTTTACAGAATATCAGGCAGCTTCGGGGGGATAAACCTTGAGGATATATCCGCTCCCCGATGCTTTGAAATTGAAAAAAAGCTTAAAGAAAAGTGCGATATACCGGTGTTTCACGACGACCAGCACGGCACTGCCGTTTGTGTTGCGGCGGCGCTTATAAATGCGCTTAAGCTTGTAAACAAGGAGCTTCAAAGCGTAAAATGCGTTATTAACGGCGCCGGAGCGGCAGGGGCGGCAATATGCCGTCTGTTGCTTGATTTGGGTGTTCGTAATATCATTGTCTGCAACCGTGACGGCGCATTGTACAGGGGCAGGGAAAATATGAGCGAAAGCTACAGGGAGCTTGCGAAAATAACCAATCCCGAAAATGAAAAGGGAGAGCTTAAAGAGGTAATAAAGGGCGCCGATGTGTTTATAGGCGTTTCGGTCGCAAATGCGCTCACAAAGGAAACGGTTGCCGAAATGAACAGTAACGCCGTTGTTTTTGCGCTCGCAAATCCTATACCCGAAATTTTGCCCGACGAAGCCAAAGCAGGCGGCGCGGCGATTGTGGGTACGGGGCGTTCCGATTTCCCGAACCAGATAAATAATCTTCTCGCATTCCCCGGAATATTCAGGGGTGCGCTTGATGTAAGAGCGTCTGACATTAACGCAAGTATGCATAAGGCGGCGGTATTTGCGCTTGCCGATGAGGTAAGCGAAGACAAGCTTTGCAGTGAGTTTATACTGCCCAATCCGCTTGATAAAAAAACAGCCGCCGCGGTTGCAAAAGCGGTGGCTGAAGCGGCGGTAAAATCGGGTGTCGCAAGAATTTAAAAGCTTTCGGGCGTTATTCCGTTCAAAAGCAAAACGGCGGTTGCCGCCATCACAGCAAACGGCGTGTAATCGGCGGAAAGCTTTATTTTAAACTCGCCGGGGAAAATATCATTGCCCCTGCAATCCGTAACCGTTCTTTGCAGTGCCGCAAGCAGGGAAGAGCTGTTAAGGCTTGAAAGGGTAACGGTGTTTTTCGAATTCATACCGCAGCTTATTACGGGTATGTTGCTTTCCTTAAAAAGGCTCAGTGCGGTTTTGTTTGTGTCCTCGCATATGCCGACCATTCCGGCGGGGAAGCTCTGACCCGAAAACCTGTCCGTATCATCCAGAAACACCGCTATTCCGTCCTTAAGCTTTAAATCGGTTTTTTTGTATTCGCTGATTATGGTAAATATACCGTCGCCCGCGCTTACGGATCTGTCCGAAATATAATCCGCTCCGCAGCCTGTAAGTATTTCTATAAGCTCCCGTTCTGCGGCGTTTTTCCTGCCCGAAAAAAGTATTACCATATAATTCACCCAACGCTTATTATCTGCAAAGGGCGCGTATTTATTATATAAAAAACAAAGCTCACGGTTACCGTGAGCTTAATTCCTTTGTTATTGCGTTGAATATGTAAATAAGTAAGGAAAGAAAAAGAAATGTTCCGCAAACTATGTAAAACGGGAGATAGTAGCGGCCTGCTATAAGGGTGATGAGCGCTATTATCAGGCAGCAGCAGCAAATCACCCTGAAATCGTGCGAAGCGCGTTCGGACGGGAAGCTGCCAGATAAAACGGCTTTCAGGATTTTTCTGAGCTTTAAAAGCGCAAATCCCAAAAACGGTGCGCACGGATAGCAGGTTACCATTATCGTGGACGCAAGTGTCTGCGAACGGTGCTTTATTTCTACATACCACGAGACCCCAAAGGGGAGAAGTGCGGTAACTATGATAAGAACGCATAAAAAAATGTCCGTAAGTACAAGGCTCAGCTTTAAGGATTTTTGCGTATCAAGCATAACTTTGCGCCTCCTGTTATTATCTTAGTTAATTATACCTTTTTAAGCTTCAAAAAGCAAGTCCGTAAAATAAAAAAAGCACGGCAAGCGTGCTTTTTAATCTTATTTACGGTTTCTAAGGCGTTTATCGCACTTTACGGAAAGATAGGTTCCGATGCTCTGGAATATCTGAACGAGCAGTATAAGGAACACTACCGCAAAGAACATTACAAGGTACTGATATCTGTAATAGCCGTAGTTTATGGCAATTTTGCCGAGTCCGCCGCCGCCTATAATTCCGCTCATGGCAGAATAACCGAGTATGGTGGTAATTGCTATTGTAGCGTTTGAAATGAGCGACGGTACGCTTTCGGGAAGCATTACCTTAACTATTATCTGAAACGGGGAAGCGCCCATACTCTGCGCCGTTTCTATAATATTCGGATTGATTTCCCTTAAGCTGCCCTCGATAAGTCTTGCAACAAACGGGAAAGCCGCAATAACAAGCGGAACTATTGTCGCCGGAGTTCCGACAACCGTTCCCACAATAAGACGGGTGAGCGGAAACACCATTATCATAAGGATGAGGAACGGAACCGAGCGCAGAAGGTTTATAATTACATTAAGTACATGGAGTACGGTTTTAGGTATTTTTATTATTTTTCCGTCCTCGCCCGCTACTAACAATACACCGAGCGGAAGACCGATTATTATTGCGAAAAAGGTTGAAAGCACGGTTACATAAACCGTTTCCCATATAGCAAGAGGAAATTCGGTTTTAAGTATATCAATCGCGTTTAAAAAATCCTCGGAAGCAAAAAAATTACTCATTTCCGTTAACCTCCTGTGCAAAAATATCGGGTATGGCTCTTAAATATTCAAGCGCGCTTTCAAGCTGCGCTTTACCGCCCGGAATACCGAGAAGCATATTGCCGTACGCTTTATCGCCTATGCTTTTGGTGGACGCCGAAAGTATGCTCGCCGTTATTCCCTTATCAATAGCCATTTTTGCGATAAGGGGCGTTTTTGTGGCGTTTGCGCCGTTGAATACAACTCGGATAACCTGCCCGTTTTCATCGGCGACCGCGGTTTGCTCAAAGCCTTCGGGGTAAACAAGTGCTCTTGCCGCATTTGATTTGGGAGCGGAGAATACATCGCTTACATCTCCTACCTCCGCTACACTGCCGTTATCAAGTATGGCAACCTTAGTGCATATCTGTTCAACAACGCTCATTTGGTGCGTTATTACTATCACGGTTATACCGAGCCTGTCGTGAATATCCCGTATAAGTGAGAGAATAGACTGAGTTGTCTGAGGGTCAAGGGCGCTTGTCGCCTCATCGCACAAAAGAATTTTCGGGTGAGTGGCCAATGCGCGTGCAATGGCTACTCTCTGCTGCTGTCCGCCCGAAAGTTGTGCCGGATAAGCCTTAAGCTTTTCGCCGAGACCCACCAGTTTCAAAAGCTCTTTGGCGCGTTTTTCAGCTTCGGATTTTTTAACGCCCGCAAGCTCTAACGGAAAACAGACATTTTTAAGGCAGTTTCTCTGCATAAGAAGATTAAAACCCTGAAATATCATTGTGATATTGCGGCGTTCTTTTCTAAGCTCCGCTTCGCTCAGATTTCCCATATCACGGCCGTCTATGATTATCTTACCCTCGGTCGGGCGTTCGAGCATATTGATACTGCGGACAAGGGTGCTTTTGCCTGCACCGCTCATACCGATTATTCCGTATATATCTCCGTCATTTATGGTAAGGGAAATATTTTTAAGCGCCTCAACACTGCCGGAGGCAGTGCTGAATGTTTTGGATAGGTTTTTTATTTCAATCATATATTATCTCCTGACAGGGAAATAACGCCGACTGCAAAAGCAGACAGCGTTATTCTGTAAATATAATTACTTTTCAATAGCGTCAAGTGTTGACTGCTTGCCGCCGTAAAGACCCATCGGTTCAACATGGATAGCGGCAACCTTTACGATGTGAGTGCCGTTTTCCGCATTGAAATCGTCAAGATAAGGAGTGTGCTGGAAGTAGTTGGCGTCAATCTCACCGCTTTCAACTACATTGTTGGGCTGAACATAATCGGTGAATTCCTTGATGTCAAGCGTAATGTCTTTCTCGGCAAGTATTTCCTTTGCTACCGCAAGTATCTCGGCATGGGGTGAGGGAGAAGCCGCAACGGAAATCTTTTTGCCCTTAAGAGCGTCATAATCAACCGAAGAGTCAAAGCCGTCGCCGGGGTTTTCAACAACGCTTACAACCGCACCGTCGTATTTTTCTGAAATGAAGTCCGCAACCTTTTTGCTCTGGAGAGCGGCGGTAAGAGCTTTTATAGCGTCCGAATTCTCGTTGCCGGATTTAACCGCGAGAATGTTGCTGTATGCGGAGGAAGAGTTTTCAATGGCAAGCGAATCCTCAACGGGGTTGAGCTTTGCGGGGATTGCGTAGTTCGAGTTGATTACCGCGTAATCCACATCCTTAAGCACATTCGGAAGCTGAGCCGCCTCAACCTCTTTAAACTTTATGTTGTGGGGATTTTCGGCAATGTCTTTTACGGTAGCCTTAATATCAGCGCCGTCCTTAAGCTTTATATAACCCTTTTCCTCTAAAAGAAGAAGCGCACGGGCTTCGTTTGTGGTGTCGTTCGGTACAGCAATGGTAATGCTTCCGGTTTTACTGTCGCCGTCCTTGCTGCCGCAGCCGGCAAATACGCCGAGTGCCAATACTGTGAGAAGTAAAAGTGATACGATTTTTTTCATTTTAAAAACAACCTTTCAATATTTTAAAGTTTATATACAATTATTGATTTTACAGAAGCGGCACATTCGTCCGAATCGGAAATTGGCTCTCACAAGCTCTTCAAATAAATTTTTCATACTAAAACCTCCGTAGATATAAAAGAAACCGGAAAGCTCCGACAAGAGATTCCCGGTTAAAAGCAAATAACTTTAATTTAAAATCGCTTTTAATGAGAACACGCCGGAATTTTTGCAACACAAAGCATGCACATGCACATCTGCATACGCATCATAATAATACCGGACATGGTGCAAAGCTTTTTCATACGGCTGTTCTCCTTTCAAATCAATTACCTACCTGTTTGGTTGGTGTTATATTATCATATTGCAAGGCTGTTGTCAAGCGTTTTTTTAAAATATATGAAACATACCAAATTATTTTAAATAATTGCTCATTTTTTATTGCTTAATACGTCCTAATGTCTTTTACGGCGGCGTGAATGCTTTTTCACGGAAGCTCTTCTTAATCTTTTGTCGCCGTTTTCCACCGCAACCGTGAAAATTCTGAAAAGAGATTCCGCGGCAAATGAGAAGATAATTACCATCTGCATTATTGTTGCGGGCAGACGGACTATTGAAAACAGCTGCGGTACAAAGAGGAAGCAAAGCAGCATACCTGCGATGTTTATAATAAATACAAGCGAGCGGTATTTGTTAAGCGGCAGGCTTATATGTCTTAAAATCATAAATCCGACAACCGTAAGCACAAGTGTGGACGCAGTGGCAATATCGTTCTTGTTAATACCGAATACCTCGCCGAAAAGCGCGAGCGAGCCTACCGTTACGGTATCGGTCAGGGCAGCGGGAAGCGCGTTTTTCAAAACTCCCTTTAAAAAGCGCCCGTCTATGCGGCTTTTATTGCTTTCAAGCGCAAGCAAAAATCCGGGCAGTCCTATTGTGAACATACTTACAAACGATATGTGTGCAGGCTCAAGCGGATACGAAATCATAAGCACCGAAGCCGTAAGCGACAAAAGCAGTGAAAAGATATTCTTTACAAGGAAAAGACTTGCGGAGCGCTGAATGTTGTTTACAACCCTGCGGCCCTCCGCAACAACGCTTGGCATATGCGCAAAGTCGGAGTCCAGAAGCACAACCTTTGCGGCTTGTGATACCGCCTCACTGCCTGACGCCATAGCTATGCCGCAGTCGGCGTCCTTCATAGCGAGTATATCGTTTACGCCGTCTCCCGTCATCGCTACGGTGTTACCCTTTTTTTGCAGCGCGTGAACAAGCTTTTGCTTTTGTTTGGGGGTCACTCTGCCGAAAACCGTGTAATATGACGCTGCTTTTTCAAGCTTTTCGTCTGTATCAAGAACCGACGCGTCAATATAGCTTTCGGAGCCTTCAATTCCAGCAAGCCGCGCTATCTCGGACACGGTTTCGGGATGGTCGCCCGATATGACCTTTACGGCAACGCCCTGAGATCTGAAGTATTGAAAGGTGGCTCTCGCGTTTTTTCTTATGGCATTTGATATAACTACAAGAGCGGCAGGAGTTATATCGCTGTCGGTCATATTCCCTTGGAGCTTTGCTTCCTGATAAGCAAAAACCAAAACGCGGTAACCCTTTTCGGCATATTCGGCTATTCTTTCCTTTAAGGAGTTAAGCGCGTTTTTAAGCACAAATTCGGGCGCACCCAAAACCCATGTTCCGTTTTCGAATTCCGCCGAACCGAACTTTACGGCTGAGGAAAACGGGTTTACCGATAACGGAGAGGGGAGAGAAACATCGTTTTTTATTCCCTTGCAGTAATCCCTTAAAGCCTCCATAGTCGCGTTGGTATCCTTTGAGGCGGCGGCATATGCCTTAAGCATCGTTTCAATCGGCATATCGAGAAGCAGGTTATCGTTTTTAAGGTCGATAAATTCGTGAACCTGCATTTTAGGCTCGGTTATAGTGCCGGTTTTATCAACGCAAAGCACATTTACCCGCGCCAACGCTTCAATGCTTTTCATATCGTTAAGCAAAACCTTGCGCCTGCTCAGCCTTATTGTACCTAAAGCCAGAGCCGCCGTTGTCAAAAGATACAGCCCCTCGGGTATCATACCTATAACCGCCGCAACGGTTGATACTATACTGTCGGAAAAGGCGTTATGCTTTACAAAAAAGCTTTGATAAAACAGTATTGAGCCTATCGGTATAAGAATAATACCCATCCATTTTACTATTTTATTTATGGAGCGTATCATTTCGGATTGCTCGCTGTCATCAACGCTTTTAGCTTCGGCGGTCAGCTTTGATATATAGGATTCGTCGCCGACATTTTCAAGCCTTGCATAGCACTGACCCGAAACAACAAAGCTGCCCGAAAGGAGTCTGTCTCCCGGCACCTTTGAAATCTCGTCCTCCTCGCCGGTAAGCAGAGCCTCGTTTGTCATAAGAGTGCCTTTTATAACCCTTGCGTCGGCACATATCTGGTCGCCTGCGGAAAAAATTACAAGGTCGTCCTTTACAAGCTCCTCGGAACGGAGCTTGATTTTTTGCCCGTCTCTTACGGCAACGGCGTGCGGAGCATTTAAAAGATTCATTTTATCAATGGTCTTTTTAGCCCTTATTTCCTGAATTATACCTACAAGGGTATTGCCGATAACGATAGGCAGGAATGTCAGATTTCTTATAGAACCGACTATACACAAAAGCACGGTTATAACAAGAAAAATGAAGTTGAAATAGGTGAAGGTATTGGAAATTACAATCTCCTTTACGGTTTTGCCTGCCTGCACCGATGTACGGTTGGAAAGCCCCGACTGTATTCTTTTCCTTACCTCGTCCGAAGTGAGTCCCGTCAAATAGCTTTTGTCCTGCATCTTAAAACTTCTCCGTGAATTATCTTCATTTAAAGTGAAAAATCCCGAACACCTATGTATTCGGGATCTTTTTGTCGAATTGCTCGACTGGTGGGGACTGGCGT
>DKDS01000055.1:0-586 GCA_002451855.1 Ruminococcaceae bacterium UBA6842
TTGAAATATAAAGCCGCAGCTTGTGAACCGCCGCTAACGCCCCGTCCCCCTGCTTTTTAATAACGGTTATCCTGTCGGCGCTTCCGGTAATATATATCTTATCCGCATAATCGCTTTTAAGATACTTCTCCTTAACCGCTTTAAGCTTCAATTCGGAAGCTACAATATCACCGCATTCAAAGCCGGCGTTATCCGTAAAGACAGCGATTTTGGTCCCCTTTTTAAGTCCTTTGCATTTCCTCGCTTTAAGCTCCGTATAATAATATGACCCGTGCCCTTCCGGCTCCGATTCAACCGTAAAGCTGCCGCTTACCGTATTTCCGGAAAGCGAGGATATTTTTTGCGCTGTTTCCTCTTTGACTATTACGCTCACACTTATTGTAAAAAGAACCGCAACTACAAACAAAAACACCGGCTTTACTCTTCTGATTTTCAAAAAGAAGAACAGAAAAATCAAGCCAAGTGCGATAAAAAACTCCGAAATTTGAGAATAGTATCCTATAACGCAGAGAAAACTGCTCAAAATACCGCATAAAAGCATAGGTCTTTTTTTAAGGTACTTAAGCATACTGTTTCCTCCGTTCTG
>DKDS01000055.1:723-9311 GCA_002451855.1 Ruminococcaceae bacterium UBA6842
CGGAGACGTATCGAAGTGGTCATAACGGACATGACTCGAAATCATGATGCCCCTTGAGGGACGAGGGTTCGAATCCCTCCGTCTCCGCCAAAAATCCCTTGAACGCAAGTTCAGGGGATTTTTATTTTTTGTGCGGATTAATATCTGCCGTTTCTGTCGGCTCAGTGCCACTGCGTCCAATCGTCATACTTAGTGTTTTCACCTGTTGAAACAGTATCTTTTTCTGCTGAGGTTAAAACAATATCAAGCTCGGATAAATTGCTCACTTCAAATTCCGGCATACAAAACTCTTTTTTCATAATTATCTCCCTTTATTACAGCGTTAACTTGAGTATTCCTCTTCCGTAAGGGTCATAATCTCCCTTATTGCGTCCGCCAAGGCTTCCTTATCATAGGATCTGCCCGATAAACGGAACAGCTTTTTGCGCAGGGAATAATCCTTATTTTTAAGAATTGCAAACATCTGATTTTTTTCTTCGTATGAAATGTTGCTTTTCCTTAAAATTTCATCGCATATTTTGTCCGCGTTCGGGTTATCGGTTATACAGCCGCCGTTTGCAAGCTTTACATCTATCCTGTCCGAGGGTGCTGCTGTAACGGTAAATCCGACAGTTGAGGTATTTTCATCATATACGGCGTCGGTCTTGATTTCCGCTCCGTTTAGATATACGGTAAATTCCGTACTTTCCGAAAATCCGCGCAGCCTTATATTCCAAATTCGTTTTTCGGGGAGTATTGAAGTATCCCCCGAAACCGGGTTTATACAAAGCTCCGGCTTATCTGTCCAATTAAGAGTGATTTTTGTTTCGGCATATACGCCGTCCTCAAAACGGCTGTAATCACCCTCATCCTCGTATAGCGCAAACTCATTGTCCGCACCCGGGAAAACATAAAGGTCAAGCTCATCAGAAATACCGAGTGTATTGTCTCCCGTTTTATGCGGCTTCAGCGGAATTATCGCGCCCGCCTTTGCAAACACGGGATAAGACATTATATCACGGAAAAGCTTAACGCATCTGCCCGATTTTTCGCTGTGATAACGCACTCCGCGGAAGAAATCAAACCAATCCCCCGCAGGTAAATACGCCTTTGCTTCACCGAGACCGGTAATTTGTGAAGCGGGACTTGTTATCGGGGCTACCATAAGCTCACTACCGAAAAAGAACTGATTTTTAAACTCATAAGCCTCCGATTTTTTCGGGTAATAGTAATAAATCGGTCTTACAAGCGGTATAAGCTCTTTATGAGCCTTATAATTCATTGTGTATATGTAAGGGAACAGCGAATGGCGCAGTCTCATCCAGTTTTCTACCGAAACTTTATACTTATCCTCAAGCATCCACGGCTCCTTGTGAAGAAAACGGTCACTGCTGCTGTGCAGTCTGTTAATAGGTGAAAGAACACCAAGCTGCACCCACCTTGCGGTAAGCTCATC
The DNA here is from genome assembly GCA_002451855.1 of Ruminococcaceae bacterium UBA6842. GTDB lineage: Bacteria > Bacillota > Clostridia > Oscillospirales > Acutalibacteraceae > UBA737. The sequence goes on from DKDS01000055.1 coordinate 2,159, forward strand.
ATCCTTATATCCGCACATATGTCCGCCTATATCATGGCTCCACCAGCAATAGCCGATGTTAGACGCGGTAGCGGTGAAATAAGGCTGAAAATCAAGCGAAGCCCAGCTTACGCAGGTGTCTCCCGAAAAGCCTATTGAATATCTGTGGCTGCCGGGACCGCAATAGCGTGAGAAAAACATCGGGCGTTTGCCGTTTCTCGAAATATCCTTTACATGAAGATGGTTTAACATCCAAAGCGGATCTACGGCTTCTCTGTCATTTTCCATAATGCCGTTTTCATTTGGCTTATGTATCCACCAGTAATCGGTACCCTGCTGCCAATCCATCCACCAGAAGTCAACACCCTCCTTTTCGTATGGATGATGCAGTATGTCAAAATAATTTGCCATAAATTCAGGTGAGATTACATTAAACGGAACAGGCTTTCGGCTTTTCGGGTCAACACCGCAGGCCAACGCCATTTCTTCGTACATTTCCTCGTGGCATCTTACCCCCGCGTGCGGATGGAGATTAAATGCGGTATGCAGACTTCTTTCCTTAAGCTGATTTAAAAATCTTTTTCTATCTGGGAAAAGCTCCTTATTGAATGTATAACCCGTCCAACCGTCTTCCGTATTATAAGCTCCGTTACTGCTTGTGACGGGACTTTTTTTATCCTCGGGTATTTTGGTTATATGCCAGTCCATATCAACTATGCCCACGGAAAGCGGTATGTCCTCTTCTGCAAACGCGTCCATAGTTTCTATGTATTCGTCCTGCGTGTATTTATGGTATCTGCTCCACCAATTTCCGAATGCGTAAGCCGGTAAAAAGGACGGTGCTCCTGTTATCCTGTAAAAATCTCTTATACAGCCGATATAGTCAAAACCGTATCCGAAGAAATAAACATCCTCCGTGTTTTTTCTTCTGGGCGTTATCCAACCGTTTTCATCAAGCAGCATAGAAGCGGTGTCGTCAATAACGGAAAATCCGTTTCTTGAGCACAAGCCCCTTTCAATCGGGATAGGGCCGTTTGTTGCGTCAAGCGTTTTTGTGGTGCCGCCGAGATCGTCGAAATCCTCGCCGTAATTCCATACGGAGCCGGGTTCGGTTTTAAGCTTAATGCTGAGTTTTTTCTCACCGTAATATGTAAGAATCAGCTTTTCGGTTTCAACCGTAAGTACCCCGTCCTTATTTTCTGTCGTATACTCTATCTGCGGCAGATTGCGGAAAAATACGGTCTGGCTTGCGCGGTCCTCAAATTTTCCTTCTTCGTCAAACTCTATTCTTATAAGCGATTCGGTAAGCACCGTAAAGCGGTATTTGCCGCCCGAAATGATGTTACCTTTGAGCGCTTCGGGTCTTGACTCCCATTTAAATCTTTTACTTTTATTCATAGCAATTTCTCCTGCCTGATTGCATCATAATACCCATACATTATAACACAGCAATTACACTTGTGTCTACAAAAATTACAACTATTTGTAAAAAATAAAAATCCCACACAAAAGTGTGGGATTTTTGGTGACCCGGACGGGATTCGAACCCGTGTTACCGCCGTGAAAGGGCGGTGTCTTAGGCCTCTTGACCACCGGGCCGGTGGTGGCTGTAATTGGATTTGAACCAATGACACTGCGGGTATGAACCGCATGCTCTAGCCAACTGAGCTATACAGCCGTGTTAAACAAGACCAGTATATTATATCGTCAAGACAGGCTTTTGTCAATACCCAAATTTCAAAATATTTCATTTTTTGTTTTCATGGGTCTTGACAATCGGTAAATATAGGTTATAATATAATAAACTGTCTCATTTGAGACAAATTAAGGAGTATTATGTCGGTATTTGATAATCTGTTTCTCTTAAACGGTCTGTCCTCTGACGATAAAGAAGCAATAATATCTTTGTTCGATGAGACAATAATATTCAAGAAGGGCGAGCTTATTTATTCGGGTGACTCATTTTTGCGCGCAATAGCGGTTATAGTAAAGGGCAAAGCCGTTGCGGTTACAAATAATGAACGAAAGCTTGTTATGAAAGAACTGCCCGCAGGCAGCTGCTTCGGTGCTGCGGCGGTCTTCGGCCGTAACAGCTCGTATGTAAGCCGTGTAACCGCACAGTCCGATACTGAAATCTGCTTTATAAAAGAGTCGGTTTTAACCGAAATTTTTAAGAAGTACCCTCAGACCGCGATAAACTATATTACATTTTTATCCGACCGAATAAGGTTCCTTAATAATAAGCTAAGCGTAATTTCAGGCTCCGACGCCGAGGATACGGTTTTAAAATACCTGACCTCGTTATCGGACAGCAATGGTTACGCTGCAATTCCCGTAAGTATGACTATGCTTGCTAAAATGTTGGGGTTAGGGCGTGCCAGTCTCTACCGAAGCCTTGACGCACTTGAGCAATCCGGAAATATAATAAGGGAAAATAACAGAATAAAGGTGATTAAAAAATGAAAAAACTTCTAAGCGCAATCCTTGCCGCGGCACTTATGCTCTCGCTTTCAGCCTGCGGAAACGCAAAAACCGAAAGCGATAAATCGTCCGAGTCGGCGCCGTCCTCCGTTTCGTCTACCGCATCGAAGCTTGATACGGTATGCAATGTGTACGGTCTTAACGGTCCTACCGGAATAGGGCTTGCTCCCCTTATGAAAAAGGCAGAGGATAAAACAGGCAGACTTAATTATAATATTGCCACTGTAGGAAGCAACGACGAAATTGTCGCAAAGCTCACAAACGGCGAAGCGGACATTGCCGCTGTTGCCACAAACCTTGCTTCCACGCTTTATAAAAAGACAAACGGCGGTATATCCGTTCTTGCCGCAAACACCTTAGGCGTTCTCTGTCTTGTTACAAAGGGCGAGGAAGTAGCCGAAATAAAAGACCTCAAGGGCAAAACCGTATATGCAACCGGTCAGGGCGCAAATCCCGAATATATAATTAACTTCATTTTCGAGAAAAACGGTCTTAAGGTCGGCGAGGATGTCACTATAAACTTTGTCGCGCAGCCGACTGAGCTTGTTGCCGCATTTGCACAGAACGAAAGCATTATCGCCGTTGCTCCCCAGCCGGTAGCAACCACCCTTACAGTTAAGGACCAAAACGCGAAGATTGCCCTTGATATGAACAAGGAATGGGATAAGGTAAGTGATACCAAGCTTGTTATGGGCTGTATTGTCGCACGCAATGAGTATATACAGAATAACCCCGAGGCGGTTAAAATATTCCTTGAGGAATACAAGGATTCCGTTAACTCGGTAAACAGCGATACAGACACCGCCGCCGCTCTTTGCGAAAAGTACGGCATAGTAGCCTCAGCCGCAATAGCAAAAAAAGCAATACCGCTTTGCAACATTGTATATGAGGATTCTTCAAAGCTTAAAACCGACCTTTCCGCATATCTTAAATTCCTCTTTGAAGCTAACCCCCAGAGCGTAGGCGGAGCCTTGCCTGACGATAACTTCTACTATGAAGCGAAATAATATCAAAAAGCTTTTAAAGTGGACTGCCGTAGCGCTTTTATGGCTTGCGGTATGGCAGTTCGCCGCCGCCGCTGCGGATAAGGAAATACTTATTCCCTATCCGTATGCGGTTTTCTTGACCTTAAAGAAGCTTTGCAAAACCACGGACTTTTGGATTGCGGTTTTGTATTCAATGCTGCGCATAACCGCGGGTTATTTATCGGGAATTGCGGTCGGTGTAACAGGCGCCGTGCTTTCCGCAAAATCTTCGGTTTTCAGAGCTGTATTTTCTCCGATTTTACATATTGTGCGTGCGGTTCCCGTAGCGTCCTTTATAATTCTCGCCCTCGTTTGGATAAAAAGCGCATACCTCGCCGTTTTTATTTCCTTTCTTATGGTAACCCCTATGATATGGTCAAGCGTTCAAAACGGCATAGAGAATATTGATAAAAAATACCTTGAAATGGCGCGTATTTTTAAAATAGGCACTTTGAAAACCCTTTTTCATGTGAAGCTTCCGTTTATAATGCCGTCGTTTGTTGCCGCCTGCGCGAACGCGCTCGGCTTTGCGTGGAAATCGGGCATTGCGGCGGAGGTTATCTGCCGACCGTCAAATTCGATAGGCAGGTTATTGCAGGACGCCAAGCTGTACCTTGAAACCCCTACCGTGTTTGCTCTTACCGCCGTTGTAGCACTGTTGTCATTGGCACTTGAAATTATAATCAAAAGGCTTGCGGGGAGGTTTTTGAATGATAAGCTTAAATAATGTTTCGTTCGCTTACAAAGAAAAGCCCGTGCTTAAAAACTTCTCCCTGCGGCTTGAAAACGGCAGCAAAACCTGCTTTTTCGCGGAAAGCGGAAAGGGCAAAACAACGCTTTTGAGAATTATTACAGGGCTTGAAAAGCCGCAAAGCGGAACTGTCGATACACACGGAGAAACCTTTTCTGTCGTATTTCAGGAAAACCGCTTGCTCCCCTTTAAAACCGTTTTGAATAACATCACGCTTATAGGCGCCGCAAAGGATACCGCGCTTTACCACCTCACCGCCTTGGGGCTCAAAGACTCCGCAAACAAATATCCGAGCGAGCTTTCGGGCGGAATGTTAAGACGGGCGGCACTTGCCCGTGCGCTGAGTGCCGAATACACGGTGCTTATACTCGACGAGCCTTTTTCGGGGCTTGACAGCGGCAATATTAAAGCCGCCGCAGAGCATATATTAAAAAGCGCGGGAGACCGCACGGTAATTGCGGTTACACATTCGGAATACGAAGCCGAAGCCCTTGGCGCAAAAATAATAAGAATATGAAATAACGCCCGACCTTTCAGTCGGGCGTTATTTCATATAAATTCAAGCATTATCAGTATCGAAATAGATGTTTGAAGAAAGTATATAAAAACCGAATTTTGATTCGCCGCTCTTTACAAACATCGTAACGGCTTTTCCGTACTCTGGGTCGGAATCATGACCTGTTACGGTAACATCGGTAGTAACAGTATAGGTTCCGTCCTCATTTTCTGAAACTGCGGCGTTGCCGTGTGAAAACACTGAGAAACCGCGCGGTACTACATAAACAAATCCGTCCTTGTGCGGAAACTCCGTATTGAACACGGAAAAATCTTCAATCTCTACGCCGTACATATCAAGAAGATAATCCCTAATGTAATTCTCGGCAATGTAAGCGCCGTCACGCAAATTAAGCTGTGCCAATACCGCACAATTCACAAGGTCTTCAGCCGACTCAAACGCCGTATCGTAAGCAAAATTGTGATTAAGCATATTAAGAAATCTTGCCTTTAGTGCTTCATTTGCGTCATATGACGAGGCTTTGACTGGAGCTTCGCTCTCCTTTGCGGAGGGTCTTACCGAAAGCACTGAAAATGAAAGCAACAGAACCAAAACCGTTGCCAAACAATTTAAAAACCGTTTTTTCATTTTCATCGCCTCCGTATCTGATTATATTATACACACAAGGCCGCAAAAATGCAGGAACAATTCGGTTACAAATGATTTCAACTTTGTTACTGTTAGAGTATTTTTATTACAAATTGTTATTTTTTTGTTGCGAAAGCTACAAAAATATTTGATATTCGCCTGATTATGACATTTGAATATATTTAATTTAACATTTTTATAATTATTGGTTGTATTTGCTAATGATGTATGCTATAATAGGTTTATAATCATCAATCGTGCTGAAAATCAGGCGATTTTTTTCAAAGGAGTGCATCACATTGAAACAATACCCGCTTAATATGACCTGTAACATAGCCGTTTTGGGACACGGAGGTTCCGGAAAGACCACACTTGCGGACGCAATTTTGTGTTACGGAAAGGCTATTGACCATATAGGAAAGACATCCGACGGAACTTCGGTAATGGATTTTGACCCCGAGGAAAAAAAGCGCAAGGTGTCCGTTTCCACATCTGTCTATGCGCTGGAGATAAACGGAAAAAAGCTTAACATCGCGGACGCTCCGGGTCTTTTCGATTTCGCCGGCGGAGTAAGCGAAGCGCTCGCCTCTGCCGATTCGGCGCTTATAGCAATATCGGGCAAATCGGGTCTTACCTCGGGCGCAAAACAAAGCTTTTTAAAAGCCAGAGGGCTTGGCAAGGCAGTAGCGTTTTTCGTAGGAAAGCTTGATTCTTCGCACGCTCATTTTTATCGGGTAATATCGGCACTTGTCGGAAATTACGGCGCGGTTATATGCCCCGTGGTTGTTCCCTATCTTGAAAACGACGAAGTAAAATCCTACATAAATCTTATTGAGAATAAGGCCTATTCCTGCGACGGCTTTGACGCAAAGGAGATGCGTATGCCCGTAAGCAACGAAATAGACGAAATGCGGAATATGCTGCTTGAAGCCGTTGCGACGGCGGACGATTCGCTTATGGAAAAATATTTTTCCGGCGAGGAATTTACGCCCGATGAAATTAAAGCAGGTCTTAAAAAGGGTATTGCGGGCGGCGATATTTGCCCTGTTTTCTGCGGTATACAGCAAACAGGTGCCGCCGTTCCGATGATGACCGATATTTTGCTTGAAACTATGCCGACCTGCGAGGATTCCGCATATACGCTTGAAGACGGAACAGCCTGTAAATTTGATGAAAACGGCGAAAACGCCCTGTTCGTTTTCAAGACCATAGCCGATCCGTTTGTGGGCAAGCTTTCTTATTTCAGAGTGGTATCTGGCAAAATAACGAACGATACAAAGCTTATAAACAACCGCACGGGCAACGAAGAACGGCTTGCTAAAATTATGTGGCTTAAAGGCGGAAAGCAAGAGGATGCGGATATTATCAAGGCAGGAGATATAGGCTCCGTTTCAAAGCTCGGGAATGTGCTTACGGGCGATACACTGTCCGCAACAGGTAAGGTAAAGGTAAAACCCATAGACTTCCCTGCCCCCTGCATTTCCTCGGCTGTGTACCCGAAGACAAAGGGCGACGAAGAAAAAATCACCGCCGCATTCAGCCGTCTTGCGGAAGAAGACCCGACAATAGCAGTATTCAACGACCCTGACACTCACGAACAGATACTTTCCGCGCTCGGCGAACAGCACATAGATGTAATAGTATCACGCCTCAAATCAAAATTCGGTGCCGAGGTCGAGCTTAAAACACCCAAGATAGCCTACCGTGAAACCATACGCAAGCCCGTAAAGATACAGGGCAGACATAAAAAGCAGTCGGGCGGTCACGGTCAGT
>DKDS01000055.1:9419-12515 GCA_002451855.1 Ruminococcaceae bacterium UBA6842
AACTTCTTCCCCGCGGTCGAAAAAGGTCTCAGAGAAAGTACCGCAAAGGGCGTTTTGGCAGGATACCCGATGGTAGGAATTAAGGCGACACTTGTAGACGGCTCCTATCACCCCGTAGATTCTTCAGAAATGGCGTTTAAAACCGCCGCGTCAATAGCGTTCAGAGAAGGCATACCGCAGGCCTCCCCCGTTTTGCTTGAGCCTATCGGCACTCTTAAGGTAATCGTTCCCGATGAAATGCTCGGCGATGTTATAGGCGATATTAACAAGCGCAGAGGCCGCATTATAGGAATGAATCCGGCGGAAAACAAAATGCAGGAAATAATCGGCGAGGTTCCGCTTTCCGAAATGTCCGATTTCGCAACCGCTATGCGTTCAATCACACAGGGTACGGCATCGTTTACGATTACGCCTACAAGGTACGAAGAGGTTCCTGCGGCAATAGCACAAAAAATAATAGACGCCGCAAAGCAGTAAACGCAAAAAACCGTCGGAATTTTTCCGACGGTTTTTCTTATTCTTTCACATATTCGGCAATGTCGGACAGCTTACATTCAAGCGCCTCGCAAAGCTTATTTAAGGTCTTTGTTTCAATATTTTCATTGGCTTTAAGCCTGCGTACAGTTTTGCTGTCTATTCCGCAGAACTCACGAAGCTTATATGTGGAAAAGCCCTTATTCTTCATAGTTATCCATAATTTATCGTATACTATCATATTGTTTCACTTCCGCACAAAAATACCAGATATATAATAACATCACTTCCCCGTTTTTTCAAGCTCCGTAATACCGTCGGCAATTTTTGCGAAAACCTCTCCGCAGGTCTCGCTCTGCTCGGCAATGTTTTCCGAAAAGACCACTACCGTGTATTTGGGATTTTCCGCGGGGAAAAATCCGCAAAACCATCCCTCGCATATTTCCGTTCCGTTTTGGAATTTTCCCGTCTGCGCCGTAGCCGTTTTACCGGCGGCGCTTACCGTCCTTGGCTTTGCGGAGGTTCCCGTTCCCTCCTCAATTACCGATAACAGGTATTTTCTTATCTGTCCTGCCGTCTCTTTCTTCATAACCCTTGTTCTGCCGCCGTTATTATACGGCGTATATGTGCCGTCCTTAACCGTTCCCTCAACTGCCGAGGGTTCGTTGTAGGCTCCGTCAGAAGCTACCGCGCAATAAAGATTAAGCATAGAAACAGGGCTTGTTAAAAGCTCGCCCTGCCCAATACTGAAATTCGCAAGGTATGCGATATTGGAAAGCGTTTCCCTTTTAGGCATACTGCCTGCAGAGGTCGAGAGCCCGTCGCATATGTCAGTTGCTCTGCCGAAGCCGAGCGCCGAAGCGGTATTATATAATTTTTCGCCGCCGATTAAAAAAGCAAAATTATAAAAGTAGGTGTTGCAGGAATTTGCAAGTCCGCTTTCAAGGGTCATAAGGCCGTGTCCGTCTCTTTTATGGCATTTAAAGGTTCTGTCAACGATTTCACAGCCGCCCGTGCAGGTATAAGAAAAATTACCTTTGCCAGATTCAATACCTGCCGCCGCTATACACGGCTTAAATACGGAGCCTACATTATACGCCGCAAGCGCGCGGTTTAAAAGCGGAGAATCCTCCGAGCTTAAATACTCGGCTACATTAGTGCAGTCATAGTAAGGCATACTTACCATAGCCCTGATTTTTGAATTTTCGGAATCCGCTATTACAACAGCACCCTTTTTAATAGACGAGGCGGCGTTTTCCGCTATTTGCTGAATATTAATGTCTATTGCGGAAACCACTCCGCCTGCCGTAACGGATGTATCGTTTTCGATTTCGGCACCCGCACCCTCAAGTATATCCCCGTTGCCGCTTTTTGAAAAAACAAACGCCGCCTCGCTGTCCGAATATAAAAGCTCGTCATACGCCTTTTCAAGACCTGTTACGCCGTGACAGTCGGAATCCGTGTAACCCACAAGATGCACCGCAGGTGTTTCGGATGAATTGTGAATATAAACCTCGGTGCAGTAAATACCGTCGCAATCAATTTTTTCGGGTACTTCACAAAGAACAGGCTTGCCGCTCTTAAGCCTTTCAAGCACACTGTCGAGCGCCTCACCCGACAAAACTCCGCTTATTGCCGTGACCGCACGGGGCGTAGGCGAAACGGCGGCAATTATTTTGGTTTCGGCATTTGTTAAGGGCACCATATTTCTGTCGTAAATTGTTCCCCGCAGATCCGCCGCCTTTAATCTGTAGCTGCACTGTTTTAGCTGAACAAGCGAATAATCAGAGGTTGCGGCAACTGCAACCCTTAAAATACAGGTAAAAAAGAAAACCGTAACCGTTAGAAAACAAATAACCGTCCTTTTGGCGAAAACCCTTTCAAAGCATACCTGTTTCAAAATAATACCGCCTCCCGTTAAAATTATTAACGGAAAGCGGCTTTTTTAAACCTGATTTTTCATACTGTTAAGTCTGGGTACGGCCTTGCCCGAAAGCAATATTACGGCAAATGTGTTTACGCAAAGCATAATGCCGTTAAAGAAAGCCGAAAGCCGCCATGCAGTGTCAGCATTGCAAAGCGCGCCGAAAACGCAAATAAGGGGATAAATTAAAATAAATAATTTTTTGCCCGGCTTTTTAAATATATACTCACAGCAAACAGTTCCGTAATATCCCCAGCCTATAACGCTTGAAATTCCGAAAAGACACATCATAACCGCAAGCAGTATTCCGCTTCCCTGACCGAAGGTGCTTAATAGCGATTCCTTTACAAGCTCGGTCGAGGCGGTTTTACCGTACTCAATATATGTACCCGAGCAAAGCACCATAAGCGCGGTAAGCGTGCATATTACCACCGTGTCGGTAAACACTTCAAAAATTCCGTAAAGTCCCTGCTTTACACCGTCGGTATGCTGTGAAGCGGCGTGCGCCATAGCGGATGTTCCGAGTCCCGCTTCGTTCGAAAACACACCCTTTGAAGCGCCGTTTACAAGAGCCGCGGTAAACGAGCCTATCACACCGCCTGTCACGGCAGACGGTCGGAACGCACCCTCAAATATCATTTTAAAAACAAGCGGCAGAACAGTTATGTTTTTTATTATTATAAAGGAACTCATAACAG
>DKDS01000055.1:12542-12811 GCA_002451855.1 Ruminococcaceae bacterium UBA6842
GAGCCGCCATAAGCGGTACGATTTTTTCGGTAAAAAGTCCTATCCTCGCGGCTCCCCCCGTTATTACCGCAAATGTTATTACGGCAAAAGCGATTCCGCCCGCAAGCCGTATAGGGAAACTGCCGCCTACGGAAGCTACCGCGGCATTGGTCTGCGTAATATTTCCGCTTGAGAAAACCGCAAAAATTCCCGTAAAGGCAAAGACTGCGGCTAAAGGCTTGAATGCGGGCGGCAAGCCGTTTTTTATGTAATACATCGGTCCGCCGACA
>DKDS01000094.1:0-9319 GCA_002451855.1 Ruminococcaceae bacterium UBA6842
CTTGTCGGGGTGAATTTTGCTAAGGGACTTTCGATGTCACTTAAAAAACCGCTTATTCCGGTGCACCATTTAAGGTCGCATATCGCGGCAAACTATATTACAAATAAAGAGCTTAAGCCGCCGTTTTTATGCCTGCTTGTATCGGGCGGGAACACGGTTCTTGCGGAGGTTACGGATTATACAAAATTTAAAATTTTAGGGGGTACCCGTGACGACGCCGCGGGCGAGTGCTTTGACAAAACGGCGCGCTGTATGGGTCTTGAATATCCGGGCGGCGTAAATCTTGACAGAGTAGCGACAAAGGCGGACACAAAAAAATATCCGCTTCCGCATCCGTCTGTAAGTTCAGGCGAGTTTGATTTCAGCTTTTCGGGGCTTAAAACCGCGGTGATGAATCTTGTTAACAATTCAGCACAAAAAGGTGATATAATAGACGTGCCTGTGGTTTGCGCCACAGTAAGACAGCGTGTATGCGATATGCTTATTGAGAAAACAATGTCAGCTGCAGAGAAATTCGGTTACAAAACAGTGGCTGTGGCAGGCGGAGTTTCGGCTAACAGCGAGCTTAGACGCCGAATGACAGAGGAATGTGAAAAAAGAGGACTTGATATTTATTATCCCGAGCTTTGCTATTGCGGCGATAACGCCGCCATGGTGGGAGTTCAGGCGTATTATGAATTTAAGGACGGCAATTTGGGCTCCGCATCGCTTAACGCGGCGGCAACATTGCCGATAGATTACAGGTGAAAGGATATGGAAAAAGTGAACGGAAAAACCTTGGTTGTAGTAAATCCGTGTTCGGGAAAGGCAAAAATGCGTACCGAGCTATTAAATGTTGTTCAGATACTTTCGCAAAACGGCGACCTTGTTACCGTTTACCCGACTAAGGAGAGATGGGACGCCACAGATTTCGTCGCTTCTTTAAAGCCCGATGAATACGGTAAGATAGTAGTCTGCGGCGGCGACGGAACGCTTAATGAGGTTATTACGGGTCTTATGCGTTCGGGCGCTCGCTATACACTCGGATACATTCCGTCGGGTACGCTTAACGAATGGTCAAGCGGTCTTCATATCGCAAGAAATATAAAGCAGGCGGCGGAGGATATTAACAGCGGCAAAAAAATAAGGCTTGATATAGGAAAATTCTCTGACAGATATTTTTCTTATACGGCCTCGTTCGGAGCGTTTACCGACGCCTCCTACTCCGCGCCTCAGGATATTAAAAATGTTTTGGGTCAGGCGGCTTACTTTTTTGAGGGAATAAAGAGCCTCGGCAACATAAAGCCCGTTCACCTTAAAATCGAAACGGATGAGCGTACGGAGGAGGGTGATTTCCTTTTCGGCGCTGTCTCAAACTCAATGTCGGTAGGCGGAATAGTGAAGTTCTCCGAATCCTCGGTAAAGCTTAACGACGGTAAGTTTGAAATTCTGCTTATCCGAAATCCCGATAATTTATTAAAGCTTCAGCCGGTTATAGACGGTATATTAAAGAAAGATTTGGACCGTCCCGGCATAGAATTTTTTACTGCGGAAAAGATAACCGTAACGGGCGGAGAGGGACTTTCGTGGACGCTTGACGGCGAGTACGCAAAGGGCGAGGAAACCGTTGAGATTGAAAATCTTCATAACGCCATCGAGCTTATTGTTCCGCAATAAGGGATAAAGTTAATTTAAGGGAGTTTTTAAATGTTTACAAGAGATATAGGAGTTGACCTCGGAACGGCAAATACCCTTGTTTGCGTAAAGGGTAAGGGAATTATAATGCGCGAGCCGTCGGTCGTGGCTTACGATATAAGAAACGACGCGGTACGGGCGGTAGGAACCGAGGCTAAGGAAATGATAGGCAGAACGCCCGGCTCGATAGTGGCTGTAAGACCCTTGAAGGACGGCGTTATCGCCGACTTTGATGTTACCGCCGCAATGCTTAAAAGATTTATCCGTCAGGCGCTTAAGGGCTCCGTTTTTTCAAGGGTCCGTATGGTGGTATGCATACCGGCAGGTGTTACCGAGGTTGAAAGCCGAGCGGTATATGACGCCGCGAAGCAGGCGGGCGCCGCGGATATAGATTTGGTTGAGGAGCCTATGGCGGCGGCTGTGGGAGCAGGTCTTCCCGTGTGGGACGCCGCAGGCAGTATGGTAGTCGATGTGGGCGGCGGAACAAGCGAGGTTGCGGTAATATCCTTGGGCGATATAGTTACCGCGCAGTCCATAAGAATTGCCGGAGACGACCTTGACGAGGCGATAATAGCCTATGTCCGTAAAAAGCACAATTTGCTTATAGGCGAAAGAACGGCGGAGCAGATAAAAATAGACATAGGTTCCGCTAAGCCGTACGAGAATGAAACCTCGGTTGAGATAAAGGGCAGAAACCAGGTTGACGGTCTTCCGAAAAATGTTGTTATAACCTCTGAAGAGGTAAGAAACGCTATGACCGACCCGATTTCTCAGATAATAGACACAATAAGGCTAACACTTGAAAAAACTCCGCCCGAGCTTGCCGCGGATATTATAGACAGAGGAATTACTCTCACAGGCGGCGGAGCGCTGTTAAGAGGCTTTGCGGAGCTTATAGCGGAGGAGACGGGTATGCCCGTTTCGGTAGCCGCAAACCCGCTTGACTGCGTGGTACTCGGAACCGCAAAACGGCTTGAGGCGGACAGCGGCTTTGAAAATTATGTTTTCCGCAGAGGAAAACGATTCAGATAATGTTGGAGGACGAAAATGCGATTTTTCTTCCGCAGCCGTCAGTTTAAGATAATTGCGGCGGTTGCAGTGATTTTGATAATAATTTCCGCCGTAACGGCATTTGCGGGAAGCAGAATGTCGCCGCAGGCGGATATTGCGGGAACTATTACCGCACCGTTCCGTTCCGTTGCCGCAAAAATATCGAACGGTATTTCCGATTTTGTGGGCGTTTATACCGAGGGTGAAAAGCTCTCCATTGAAAATGCGGAGCTTGAAACCGAAATTTCGGAGCTTAGAAAAAAGCTGGCGGATTACGAAAAAGCGACAAAGGAAAATGAATTTTATAAGAATTATCTTGAAATAAAAGACGAAAACCCGAGCTTTAAGTTTTTACCGGCTACGCTTATTTCAAGAGATAAGGAAGACCCGTATAAGGGCTTTGTAATCAATAAGGGCTCAGTGAACGGTATTTCGGCTCACGATCCCGTTATAACCGACGAGGGACTTGTGGGTTACATAGGCGAGGTCGGACTTACCACCTCAAAGGTAAACACGGTATTGAGCGCGGAGCTTACCGCGGGCGCGCTTGATAACAGGACAAGCGATTCGGGTATAGTATCGGGCACCGCCGAGCTTGCAAATAAGGGGCAGACAAAGTTTTACAATTTGTCCCGTTCGTGCAATATTGCGGTGGGCGATTATGTTGTCACCTCGGGTGAGGGAATTTTCCCGTCCGGTATTCTTATCGGCACTATCCAATCAATAGGAAGCGATAAGTACAATACCTCTATTTACGCAAATGTCAAGCCTTTTGTAAATATAGACGAGGTTAAAAATGTAATGGTCATAACCGAATTTGACGGTCAGGGAGGACTTGACCCCGAAAAATAAGCTTATTAAAAGGAGAGGAGAGCGGATATGCAGGTAAAGAAAAAACGAATTTTATTCGGGCTTTTAAGCTTTTTGATTTTCTTTTTTTCATTTGTGGCGCATTATACGGATGCGGTAGACATAGGCATAAAAAACGCGCAGCCGCTTATACTTCTTCCTCTGGTCACGGCGTTTTCAATGTTTTCGCAGGCGGGCACGGCTGCTGCTGTCGGTCTTGCGGTGGGGATAGGTATGGACAGCTGTGCCGGAAATACCATTTGCTTTAACGCAATAGCAATAATGCTGGCGGCGGCACTTGTATCCGCCGCCGCAAACAATCTTTTCAACCGTAATTTGCGGTCCGCGCTGCTGCTTTCGGTTTTGGTAAGTCTTTCTTACTATATTTTAAGATGGCTTATATTCTATGCGTTTTCATCAGGCTCGCACGATAATTTGACTTATCTTTTAAGCTATGCTTTTCCGAGCGTTCTTTACACAAATGTGTTTATTTTCCCGTTTTATTTTATATACAGAGGCTTTAACAGGCGGCTCGGCTTTACAGCCGCAAGGACTTAGAACAAGAAAGGAGAACCGGCTTGCCGTTTCAGAAAAAAAGTCAGACACAGATAACGGTTTTATCTCTGGTGCTGATAGTAATAATGCTGTTTTATGCGGCCCGTATTTACTCCATTCAGGTAGTAAACGCCGCAAAATATGTTGATAAAAACGACGGCGCAAGCTCTGTAAGGACCGCCGTTTTAAAGGCGCCGCGGGGCGAGATTCTCGATTGCTACGGCAGGCAGATAGCCGTAAACCGAGACGGATATAATGTTGTTTTCAACAAGGCGTATGTTAAGGACAATCTTAATGATGTAATACTTACGGCAGTAAATCTTTTTAAAGAAAAAAATGCCCAGTGGAAGGACGAGCTTCCTATGAACACGGAGGCTCCGTATGGGTTCAAGGAGGGTGAATCGACCGACAAGCTTATTTCTAAGCTTGAGCTTGCTCACTATGCCACGGCGCAGAACTGCTTTGACGCTATGGTTAAAAAATACAAGCTTGAAAAGTATACTCCCGACGAGCAAAGAAGCATAATGGGCGTAAGGTACAGTATGGATATTGCGGATTTCTCGATCTCATATCCTTACACATTTGCGGAGGATATTCCGACCGAGCTTATGCGGCAGATATCCGAATCGGGCTTTTTGCTTTCGGGTATATCGGTAGAGGTCGTTCCGTTCAGGGAATATACCGACACCTCGCTTGCGGTAAATCTTATCGGCTCGGTAGGTCCGATATTTGCCGAGGATTGGGACGAATACAAGAAAAAGGGATATTCTTATAACGATAAGGTAGGAAAAAGCGGTATTGAAAAATGGGGCGAGGAGTATCTGCGCGGTACCGACGGCGAGATAACATACCGTATAGATACCGAAGGCAATATCATTTCAAGCGAGGTTACAAAGGAACCCGTTGCCGGAAAAACCATAATGCTTACCCTTGACAAAAAGCTCCAAAGAAGCACACAGGACTCTATTGAACGCACCGTTAAGGAACAGAAGGAAAAGGGCGGAACGGCAGTGGCGGGCGCCGCCGTCGCAATAAACATCAATTCGGGAAAGATACTGTGCGCCGCAAATTACCCGACATACGATTCGGCGACCATAGGAAAAAATTACGATAATCTTGTAAAGGATCCGACAAAACCGCTTACAGACCGCGCGTTTCAGGGCGTTTATCCGATAGGCTCTACAATAAAGCCTGCCGTTGCGGTCGCGGCGCTTGAAAATAATCTTTATAAGGTCGGCGAGACCGTCAACTGCGTTATGACATATAATTATTTTGACGATTTCAAGCCTAAGTGTATGCATTATCACGGTCCGATAAATCTGAATAACGCTCTTGCGAAAAGTTGTAACTATTTCTTCTTTGAAATGGGCAAACGCCTCGGAGCGCAGCGGCTTACCGATTATTATAAGCAGTTCGGTCTCGGCGTTGCGACAGGCGTTGAGGTTGACGACAGCAAGGGCATACTGAAGCAGGCAAATTCAAACGGCGGCGGCGATACGCTCCAGTTTGCGATAGGTCAGCTGAACGCCTTTACACCGCTTCAGCTCTGCAATTATATAGCCACCCTTTCGAACGGCGGAACTCATTACAGGGCAAGCCTTATAAGCAAAATAGTTTCGTATGATATTTCCTCGGTTTACGACAATGCCGAGCCTGAAGTAGTAAATAAGGTCGAAATTTCCGACGCAACCCTTAAAGCCGTAAAGGAAGGTATGCTTTCCGTTACAGAGGACGGTACGGGCAGAGCGACGCTCGGAAATTACGCCATAAAGGTCGGCGGAAAAACAGGTACCGCACAGGTAGAGGGAAAGGCGGACCACAGCCTGTTTGTTGTGTTTGCGCCTTATGAAAATCCCGAAATAGCCATTTCGGTCGTGCTTGAAAACGGTGCGTCGGGTGCGGCGGCAGGCGGAATAGTCAAGGATATGCTGGACGCGTATTTCTTCACGGGCTATAATGACAAAGCCGATACCGTTCCTTTTACCGTCTTAGAATGATTGACAAAAATATAAGCTTGTGTTAAAATGTTAAGCAGAAAAATTTTGGTGAGGGTCTGATATATGGGTCAGGTTTATGCCGTTACCTCCGGAAAGGGAGGAGTTGGCAAATCAACCGTAGCCGTAGGATTGGCGGCAGCGTTTGTACAGCTTGGTAAAAAGGTTCTTCTTGTCGATATGGACGAGGGGCTCAGATGTCTTGATCTTATGCTCGGAGTAGATAAGTCTGCGGTTTTTGACTTATCAGATATACTTATGGGTAAGGAAATAGACGACGCTGTTTACAGTGTGGACGGATATAACGGTCTTTATCTTGTGCCGGCACCTGCCGACATCGGTAAGATAGACGCTTTTTCTTTCTCTGTCTTCGCAAGGGACGCCGCCGGACTTTACGACATCGTTATATTCGATTTCCCCGCCGGTATGGATTTTTCGCTTTACACGGGTCTTCCCGAAGGCACGCTTTTTCTTACTGTGGCGGTGCCCGACCCTGTGTCCGTAAGGGATGCGGCGGCGGTGAGCGCAAGACTGTATGAAATGTCCTGCCCGTCAAGACTTGTTATTAATAATTTTACATACAGCTTTGTAAAGAGAAACCTGCACCGTAATATCGATGATATTATCGATTCGGCGGGACTTCAGCTTGTAGGTGTAATTCCGCACAGTGAGGAGCTTGCGTTTCTTTCGGTAAACCACAGGTTAAAACGGAAAGGCAAGTCTAACGCCGCTTTTTTAAGGCTGGTGGGTAGGCTTTCCGGTGAGCAGATTTTACTTCCGAAGCTTAAAAAGATATGAAAGGATTTTAATTATGACGATTGCTTTGATTGCACATGATGCAAAAAAGGAACTTATGGTTCAGTTTTGCATAGCCTACTGCGGTATTTTAAGCAGATACAATCTTGTCGCCACGGGAGCCACGGGTAAAACCGTTTCCGAGGCTACGGGACTTGAAATAGTAAGATTTTTAGGCGGTTCGCAGGGCGGCGCTCAGCAGATCGCCTCAAGGATAGGCTGTGATGAGATAGATCTTCTTCTTCTCTTCAGAGATCCGCTTAATCCGAAGCCTAACGAGCCTGATGAAAGAGCGCTTTTAAGGCTCTGCGATGTTCATAATATACCTGTCGCAACAAATATTGCCACCGCCGAGATGCTTATTCACGGTCTTGAACGCGGCGATCTTGATTGGCGCGATATTATAAAGAACAACAATTAATTTTCGGGGTCTTATTATGTCTGAAACAAACCGTGCCGTAAAAGGCACTTGCGATGTTTTGCCGAGCGAGAGCTATAAGTGGCAATTCGTAGAAAAAAGGATGCTTGAAACCGCAAGGCTTTACGGCTTTAATGAAATCCGTATACCGGTATTTGAGCATACCGAGGTTTTTTTGCGCAGTGTAGGCGACACTACGGATGTTGTGCAGAAGGAAATGTATACATTTGACGATAAGGGCGGTCGCTCAATTACTTTGAGACCGGAATTTACCGCCGGAGTTATACGAAGCGCCATTGAAAAGGGTCTTGTAAACGGCGCTCTTCCCGTAAAGGCGGCATATGTCGGCGGATGCTACCGCTATGAAAAGCCGCAGGCAGGAAGACTGAGGGAGTTTCACCAGTTCGGCGTCGAATGTATAGGAGCGGCGTCTCCGAGCGCGGACGCAGAGGTCATATCTCTTGCGAACCATGTGCTTGACGCTGTCGGAATTGAAAAAATTTCGCTTGAAATAAATTCCATAGGCTGTCCCGAGTGCCGAAAAGATTATCTTGCGGCGCTTAAAAGCTATTTTGAAAAGCATATTGACGAGCTTTGCGATACCTGTAAGGACAGGCTTTCCCGCAATCCTATGCGGATACTTGACTGTAAATCGCCCGTTTGCGGCGCAATAGCGGCTAAGGCTCCGGTTGTTACCGATTATTTGTGTGATGATTGCCGTAACCATTTCGAGACTGTGCAAAAGCACCTTGACGCGGCAGGTATAAAATATACCGTAAATCCGCATATCGTAAGAGGACTTGATTATTACACAAGAACGGTTTTCGAGTTTGTTTCGGGCGATATAGGCGCACAGTCTACCGTTTGCGGCGGCGGCCGTTACGACGGTCTTATTTCTCAAATGGGCGGACCGTCTACCGCTTCGCTCGGGTTCGCGATGGGCATAGAGCGTATAATGCTTTTGCTTGAAGCGCAGGGAACAGAACTTCCGAAACCCGATTGCTGTGATTTGTATATAGCAACTATGGGCGAAAATGCCGGAGTGGCGGCAACAGGAATTTGCGAGCTTTTGCGTAAGGACGGTTTCAAGGTGCAGACCGATATTTGCGGCAGAGGGCTTAAGGCTCAAATGAAATTTGCCGATAAAACGGGCGCACGCTTTACAATGGTGCTCGGCGATAACGAGTGTGAGAGCGGAAACGCTAAAATCAAGAATATGCAAAGCGGCGAGGAGACAGAAATAAGGCTTGCTGAAATATCGGAAAGTCTTATGAATATTATCAACTCCGCCGCGCTAAGTGAATTGGCTGAGTCTATTTTATAATACTTTATATACGGGCGGTCGCAGACCGCCTATTCGAATTTAAGAGGTGTTTTGGGTTGAAGCTTGACAGAATGAACGGTATGAAACGCACCGATTATTGCGGTACGCTTACTAAGGAAAAGGTCGGCAGCGAGGTTGTGGTTGCCGGTTGGGTACAGCGCCAAAGAGATTTGGGCGGACTTATATTTGTGGATTTGCGTGACAGAAGCGGCATAGTACAGCTCGCTTTTGACGACAATACCGACAAAGCGCTGTTCGAAAAGGCGGCAACTCTTCGCAGTGAGTTTGTGGTTATGGCAAAGGGAAAGGTTCGTACCCGTTCCTCTGTCAATACCGAAATACCCACGGGCGAAATTGAGATTGAGGTTACCGAGCTTAAAATTCTCGGCGCGGCGGAGACCACTCCGTTTGAAATATTGCCCGATACGGGAGCGAAAGAGGAATTAAGGCTTAAATACCAGGATCTTGATTTGCGCCGTCCTCCGCTCCAAAGAAATATTATGATGCGCCATAAAATAACCAAGGTTACAAGAGATTACTTTGACGAAAACGGATTTATAGAAATCGAAACTCCGACTCTTATTAAATCAACTCCCGAGGGCGCAAGGGATTATCTTGTTCCGTCAAGAGTACATAAGGGAAGCTTTTTTGCGCTTCCGC
>DKDS01000094.1:9393-15563 GCA_002451855.1 Ruminococcaceae bacterium UBA6842
ATATGCAGATTGCCCGCTGCTACCGTGACGAGGACCTGAGAGCCGACCGTCAGCCTGAATTTACGCAAATAGATGTTGAGATGTCCTTTGTGGAAAAAGAGGATGTTTTCAAGATTGCCGAGGGCTATGTCAAACGCCTGTTTAAAGAGGTTTTGGGCGTTGATATTCCCACTCCGCTGCCGAGGCTTACTTATACCGAGGCTATGGAAAATTACGGCTCGGATAAGCCGGATACCCGTTTTGATATGAAGATAAAGGATATTTCCGATATAGTGGAGGGCTGCGGCTTCGGCGTATTTGCCGATACCGTTAAAAACGGCGGCACCGTAAGGGCGATAACAGCCAAAAACGCCGCAGGGGTTTACACAAGAAAGGAAATAGACAAGCTTACCGAGGAAGCTAAGGGCATAGGCGCTAAGGGACTTGCGTTTATCCGTTGGGTAGACGACGCTCCCACCTGCTCGTTCGCTAAGTTTATGACCGAGGACGAGATGAATAAAATATACGAGCGCACAGGCGCTGAAAAGGGCGATGTGGTTCTTATAGTTGCCGACCGCAAAAAAACGGTGCTTTCCGTGCTCGGAGCACTTCGTCTTACGGTTGCGAAACGCCTTGATATTATACCCGAGCAGTATAATTTCCTTTGGATAACCGAGTTTCCGTTCTTTGAGTATAACGAGGAAACAGGTAATTGGGACGCTATGCACCACCCCTTTACCAAGCCGCTTGACGAATGTATACAGTATCTTGATTCCGACCCCGAAAAGGTGTTTGCCGACGCATACGACCTTGTGCTTAACGGTATAGAGCTTTCGAGCGGCTCGATAAGAATAACAGACCCCGAGCTTCAGAAGCATATGTTTGAGGCGCTCGGTCTTTCGGACGAGGAATCCTACCGCAAATTCGGCTTCCTTACCGACGCATTCAGGTACGGCGCTCCGCCCCACGGCGGTATGGGCATAGGGCTTGACAGGCTTACAATGCTTATGTGCGGATGCGATAATCTGCGTGATGTGCTTGCCTTCCCGAAGGTTTCAAATTCAAGCGAGCTTATGTCGGGCGCACCGTCCGAAGTGGACGGCGAACAGCTTAAGGAGCTTTCGATAGCAATACTTGAAAAATAATTTTAAACCGGCTGATATTCAGCCGGTTTATTTTTCTGTGTATGTTGTTATGAGCTTTAAATTTTCCGACTTGAAAAACAGTATTAATAAGTATATAATAATTGTTGAGAAAAATTACGGAGAAACAGAATGAAGGTAGCTTTTTATACACTCGGCTGTAAGGTAAATCAGTACGAGACCGAGGCAATGCGTGAAGCTTTTATAAAGGCAGGGCATACTTCGGTTACGGAGGACGCGCCGTTTGACGCCGTTGTTATAAATTCCTGCACCGTTACGGCGGAAAGCGACAGAAAGACCCGTCAGACCGTGCGGAGATTTAGGAGAGAAAGACCCGACGCGATTATAATACTGACAGGATGTATGGTTCAGGCGTTTTCAAGCGAGGCGCAGGCACTTTCCGAAGCGGATATTGTGGCAGGCAACACGGATGTTGAAAAAATCGTCTCTTATGCGGAAAAATTCGCCATTGACGGGGAGCGGATTTTCAGCGTTTCGCCCCACGGAAAAAGGGAGCGCTTTAACACGCCGACCCTTACGGATTTTGCGGAGCGCACCCGCGCTTATATGAAAATCGAGGACGGCTGCGAGCGCTTCTGCACCTATTGCATTATACCTACGGCGAGAGGGTTTGTGCGTTCAAAGCCCGTGGAGGAAATTAAGGCGGAAGCAGAAAAATTGGCAGACGCAGGGTTTTCGGAAATCGTGCTTGTGGGAATAAACCTTACCTCCTACGGAAAGGGCGAGGACATAAATCTTTGCGACGCGGTTTCCGCGGTTTGCGCCGTGGACGGAATTAAAAGGGTGCGCTTAGGCTCGCTCGAGCCCGATCATATGAGCGATGAAATGCTTAAAAGACTGTCGGAGGAAGAAAAGTTTTGTCCGCAGTTCCATTTGTCACTGCAATCGGGGTGCGACGAGACCCTCAAAAGAATGAACCGCCATTACGACACCGAGTTTTACCGCGACCTTGTTTTGAGAATAAGGAAAATATTTAAAAATGCGGCGATAACCACCGATGTTATGGTAGGCTTTGCCGGCGAAACAGAGGAAGAATTCAATAAAAGCCGTTCGTTTGTTGAGGAAATCGGCTTTGCGAAGGTACATATTTTTGCTTATTCAAGAAGGCAGGGAACGGTGGCTTACGGTCTTCCGAATCAGGTCTCACGCCGTGAAAAGGCGGAAAGAAGTCGACTTATGAGCGAAACCGCCGCAAAGACCGAGGAGCGGTTTTTGGCGGCGCAGGTCGGAAAAGTCTGCAATATTCTTTTTGAAACGGCGGAGGACGGATACGCAGAGGGCTATACCGAGAATTACTCCCGTGTAAGGGTCAAATCGGAGAACAGCTTTTGCGGCAATATAATGCCTGTTAAAATTATATCCGCCGAGGGAAACTACTGTATGGGCGAGATTGTAAAGGACGGAGAAAATGCGTAAATATATATCAAATTCGCCCGAGGAAACCGAAGCACTGGGAGCGTGGCTTGCAAAAAAGCTTTCGGGCGGCGAGGTAGTAGCGTTTAGGGGCGGACTCGGAATGGGCAAGACCTGTTTTACAAGAGGACTTGCGAGGGGTCTTGGCTTTGACGGCGAGGTGACCTCGCCTACCTTTGCGCTTATAAATGAATATGTAGGCGGAAGGCTGCCGCTTTACCATTTTGATATGTATCGTATCTCCGGTTGGGAGGACCTTTATTCCACCGGCTTTTTCGAGTATCTCGAGGAGGGCGGCGTAATTGCCGCCGAATGGAGCGAGAACATTGAAAACGCGCTTCCGCAAAGCACGGTCACGGTGTCTTTCAGGCGAATCGATGACAACACCCGTGAAATTGAAATAAGCGGACGCACTGCCTTGGAGGAAGAAATATGAAGATACTATCGCTTGAATGTTCGGCAACTCCGGCGTCGGCGGCAATAACCGAAAACGGGAAAATAATAGCCTCGGCGTTTGTAAATGTAAAGCTTACACATTCCCAGACCCTTATGCCTATGGCGCAAAATCTTTTAAGCGCGGCGGCGCTTGACATAGATGATATAGACGGACTGGCGATAAGCAACGGACCCGGCTCGTTTACGGGAATAAGAATAGGAATAAGCGCGGTCAAGGGTCTTGCGGCGCCCCGTAATCTTCCCTGCGTCGGGGTTTCGACCCTTCTTTCGATGGCGTATAATGTTATAGACAAAGACTGCATTGTCTGCGCGGTTATGGACGCCAGATGCAATCAGGTCTATAACGCATTGTTTGATATTGAGGACGGAAAAATCACCCGAATTTGCGATGACAGAGCGCTTATGTGCGAGGAATTGGCAAAAGATTTAAAAAAACTCTCGCAAAGAGAGAATAAATGTGTTATAATAGTCGGCGATGGCAGTAGGGTGTTCAGTCCGTATGTCAGCAATATGGAAAATGTTTTTGAGGCGCCCGAAAGGAACAGGCTTCAGAATGCGGTTTCCGTTGCGCTTGCGGCAGAAAAATTGTTCGAAGAAAACAAGACCGTTACTGCCGACCGCTTACTGCCTGTGTATTTAAGACTTCCGCAGGCTGAAAGGGAGCTTAAAAAGAAAAAAGAGGGGTTAGCAGAATGAAGATAGCCATTGGGTGCGATCACGGCGGCTTTGAGCATAAAAACGCTATTGTCGAGCATCTTAAGGAACGCGGCTTCACAGTTGAGGATTTCGGAATTTACGAAAACCGTTCGGTTGATTATCCCGAAATTGCCTTAAAAGTTGCAAACAGCATTAAAAACGGAGCAAACGAGCTCGGAATACTTGTTTGCGGAACGGGCATCGGTATGTCTATGGCGGCAAACAAGGTAAACGGAATAAGGGCGGCTGCTTGCAGCGACCATTTTTCCGCAAAGTACACACGGATGCACAACAACGCAAATATTTTGTGTCTGGGCGGCCGTGTTATAGGCATAGGTACGGCATTGGAGCTTGCCGACCTGTTTGTTGATACGGAATATGAGGGCGGCAGACATCAGCGCCGTCTTGATATGATAACAGAAATTGAAAAATCACAAAATTAAAAACGGGGGAATATAAAATGAACAAAAACATATTTGTTATGGATCATCCGCTTATTCAGCACAAGCTTACGATATTAAGGGATGAAAGAACAGGCTCAAAGCAGTTCAGAGAGCTTATAAGCGAAATTGCAATGCTTATGCTTTACGAATCGACAAGGGATCTTCCGCTTGTTGAGGTTGAAACCAAAACACCCATTACGGTAGCGAGGACCAAAAAGCTCGCAGGCCGTAAAATGGCGTTTGTTCCGATCCTCCGCGCCGGACTCGGTATGGTGGACGGTGTTCTTTCCCTTATTCCTGCGGCAAGGGTAGGACACATCGGTATGTACCGCGACCCCGAAACGCACAAGCCGGTTGATTATTACTGCAAACTGCCCGCTGACCTTAACGAGCGTGATGTTTTTGTTCTTGATCCTATGCTTGCGACAGGCGGCAGCGCTATTGATGCTGTTTCGAAAATCAAGGAATTCAACCCCAAGAGAATTAAGTTTATGTGCATAATTGCCGCTCCCGAGGGACTTGAGGCATTCAGCAAAGCGCACCCCGATGTGCCCGTTTACTGTGCGGGTCTTGATGACCACCTTAACGAGCATTGCTACATAGTTCCGGGTCTCGGAGATGCCGGCGACCGAATTTTCGGAACAAAATAATATTATAATAACAGACCGCCGCACGGAATACTCCGCACGGCGGTTTTGCTTAATATATACTCTCGCCCGAAAGCCTGTATTCACTTGGCGTAAGACCGGTGATTTTTTTGAACGCCTTATTAAAGTTAGCGGTGTTGTTGTATCCGCACATGGTTGCTATGTCAAGCACGGTTCTGCCCTTTTCCTCCGAAAGAAGCCGTATAGCCGATTCTATTCTTCTTGAATTTATATAATCCCACAGGGTTATTCCGCTTACCGAATGGAAAAGCGAGGAATAATAATTAGGGCTCATTCCCGCAATCTCCGACAGGGAAGACAGGGTAAAATGCTCGGACAAATGAGTGTCTATATACTGTATAGTCCGCCTTACGGATTTTAGCCTGTCACGGCTCAGCTCCGCCGTATCGGCAGAGTAGTCGAAATCCCTAATAAGCTTTATCACTATTGAATTAAGATAGGATTTTACAAGCAGGGCGTACTCGGTTTTTTTGTCTGAAAGCTCCGATTTGATTTTACCGAAAAGCTCGGAAATTTCACCTGCGCTTTCTGTCGGTATGCAGTTTGAAAAGTCGGGGCTGTGCGAAAAGCAAAAATTAAAATTACGGTCTGTCAGGCTGTCGTACCGTCTGCCCCAAAGATACCTCGGCTCGAAATGCAGGTTTATAATTTCAAGTCCGTTTTCCCCAACAGCGGTTATGCAGTGTTGCTCGTTGCTTGAAAAAACAAATATTTCGCCGCTTGTTATGTTGTATACGGTGTTTCCTACGGTATAGGCTCCGCTGCCGGAGACTACATAGGTTATTTCAAACATAATGTGACTGTGGCGGAATAACGGCCGTTTTCCGGGCGGAACGGTTGCCTTCCACATCTTTAAAAGGACCCTTGAATCGGAGTCCTTTATACTTCCGATATCGGTTATCATTTTTTCACCTTCGTAATATAGTTTGCAAATACGGTAATATAGTTGATGAAAAGAAAGCGTGCGCAAATTAAAATACAAGTAGATTGTAACCTTTCAAATGTATAAAGTCAATCGTAAAATATTTTTCGGAGGTAAAAAATGTTTAATACTTGTTCAAACCCATCTGACCTTAAAATTACGGATATGCGCTTTGTCGACATCGACGGCGCGCCGAAGCGCTGCACAATACTCAAAATTATGACCAATCAGGGCATCACCGGCTACGGAGAAGTGAGAGACGCTTCAAGCAAGACATATGCTCTTATGCTTAAAAGCCGTATCTTGGGCGAAAACCCCTGCAATGTGGACAAAATTTTCCGCAAGATAAAGCAATTCGGCGGACCGTCCCGTCAGGGCGGCGGCGTTTCGGGTATAGAAATAGCACTTTGGGACTTGGCAGGCAAGGCCT
>DKDS01000094.1:15635-35069 GCA_002451855.1 Ruminococcaceae bacterium UBA6842
TTTACTGCGACACCGATGTTGACGGCAAGCATACGGGACACGATATGGGTCTTGCTTTAAAAAAACGTATGGATATGGGCTTTACATTTCTTAAAATGGACTTGGGCATCGGTCTTTTAATGGACGAACCCGGAACCATAAACGCTCCGCTCGGCTTTATAGACGATATGAAAAAATACGCTCCGCACATTCTTAATGTTCAGGGCGGTTCTGTTACGGCGGATATGGTAAAGGCTCAGAAAAGCTATTCGATAGTAACGACAGCCCACCCCTTTACGGGTATCCACCTTACCGAAAAGGGACTTGATTACCTTGAAAACTATGTTAAAGAGGTAAGAGATGTAATAGGCTACGAGGTTCCGCTTGCAATAGACCATTTCGGCCATGTTTGCGTTGAGGATTGCATAAGATTTGCAAAGCGTATGGAGCCGTACAATCTTGCTTGGCTTGAGGATATGGTGCCGTGGAATTATACCGACCAGTATGTAAGGCTTAAAAACAGTACAACTATTCCGATTGCGACAGGCGAGGACATATATCTTAAGGAAGGCTTTGAAACACTTATAAAGGCAGGCGGCGTATCGGTAATCCACCCCGATATTTTAACCTGCGGCGGCGCTTTGGAGCTTAAAAAGATTGCCGATATAGCGGATGAAAACGGCGTTGCTGTTGCGGTACATATGGCGGAAAGCCCGATTGCGTGCCTTGCGGCGGTTCATACCGCGGCGGCAATGCACAATGTATTGGCACTTGAATTCCACTCGGTAGATGTTCCGTGGTGGGCGGATATGGTTACGGGAATTAATAACCCGATATTTGAAAACGGCTTTATAAAGGTTCCCGAAAAGCCGGGAATCGGTTTCGACGAGCTTAACGAGGAAGTAATAAAGGAACACATCAATCCGCAGATACCGGGCTATTTTGAACCTACCGATGAGTGGGATAAGGAGTTCTCAAACGACAGAATTTGGAGCTGATGAAAATTGAGTTTGTTCAGTGAAAAGAAATTTAAATCTTCTGTGACGGGCAAGGAGCTTAAATATTTATATTATTCGCCCGATAACGCAGGGGATGTTCCGCTTATAATTTATTTACACGGCGCCGGAAGCAGGGGAAGCAACCTTGCTTCCTTGGCGCACGCGGGCCCCATAGGCGAGCTTGAAAGAGGCAGGAAAATAACCGCAAGGATTGTAGCTCCCCAGTGCCACGGCGATACATGGTTTGAGCTGTTTGAAACGCTTGCCGATTTTGCGGAAGCTGCCGTGAATGAAAACGGCGTTGACAAAAAGAGAGTTTATCTCACCGGCGTAAGTATGGGCGCCTTTGCCGCATGGCAGCTTGCAATGACAAGACCCGAATTATTCGCGGCGCTTGTTCCGGTTTGCGGCGGCGGAATGTACTGGAATTCCGCAAGGCTTAAGGATATGCCTGTTTGGGCGTTTCACGGTGCGCTTGACGATGTTGTTTTGCCGGAAGAAAGCATTAAAATGGTAAAGGGCATAAATAAAAACGGCGGCAACGCAAAAATAACCGTATTTGCAAAGGCAGACCATAATGCGTGGGATCCCGCATTTGCGCTTGATGAAATGTGGGATTGGATGTTCAGTAAGTCAAAGCAGTGATTTTAATGACAGGAGTTGGTATAAGTGGCTGATTTGTTAATTAAAAAATATTATAACGAGGGTCTTTCGTATCTTAACGAACGCGCGGATGCGGATATAAAGAAAAACCGCACGGGCGATTTTACCGTTATCCTTACCGATAAGGACGGGAAACCGATTGCAGGCAGGGAAATAAGCTTAAATCATAAAACCCACGATTTTGATTTCGGCTGTAACTTCTTTATGTACGGTCAGTACGACACAAAGGAAGAAAACGAGCGCTATGAAAGAGAATGGAAAAAGCTTTTTAATACCGCGGTAGTTCCGTTTTACTGGGAGGGAACAGAGCCTAAGCAGAATTATCTTCGCTATACTGCCGATACACCGAACGATATATACCGCCGCCCGAATCCGGAATGTGTCACAGATTGGTGCGAGAAAAACGGTATAAGGAAAAAAGGACACCCGCTTTTCTGGCATGAATTTATACCGAGATGGCTTCCCGAGGACTGGGAGGAGTTTTATCCGCTTTTAGAAAAGCGTATGCGTGAGATTTCCGAGCTTTTTGCGGACAGAATACCTGTATTCGACTGCGTAAACGAGCCTGCGAGAGTATGGGATGTTGACCGTGAGCATAAAAACGACAGTTGGAAGCATATTGTTCCGCCGAAGGACTATGTAAAGACCGTGTTTGACCTCGCACAAAAATATTTCCCCCATAACGAGCTTATACTTAACGAGGCGGTCGGAGCCTCATTTGCGGAGTTCCACGGTCGTTACAGCGCTTACTATTTGAATGTTAAGGATCTGCTTTCAAGGGGAGTTAAAATAGACCGCATAGGTCTGCAGTGCCATACATTTGAGTCGCCGATGTTCAGAAATGTTTTCGACGCCTCAAGGCTTTATGATGTTTTTGACACATATGCCGACTTTGAAAAGCCGCTTGTGCTTTCCGAGATAAGCGTACCCTCAAAATTCGGCGATGTAAAGGACGAGGAATTTCAGGCGGACGCCGCCGAACAGCTCTATAAGGTCTGCTTCTCGCATAAAAGTGTGGACGGGCTCTTCTGGTGGAATCTTACGGATGACGGCATAGCTCCGACAAAGCGTAAGGCGCTCGGTGAAAATCTGCCGTCACAGGGACTTATCGACGGCGATTACCGTGAAAAACCGGCGTATAAGGCGATAGACAGGCTTATAAACAGCGAATGGCGCACAAATGTAACCCTTACAACCGATAAGGACGGAAAGGTAAGCTTTAACGGCTTTAACGGCGAGTACGAGGCTGTTATCGGCGATAAAAAGTATTCGGTTCATCTTTCGGGAGAAAAGGGCGAGCTGACGGCAGTATTAAAGGAGTAAAAAAACAATGAATTTTAACGACAGGGAAAAAATAATTCAGTTAACACCTTTATGGAAGGGCGAGCGTTTGCCCGACGGCAGACCGAAGGTTGAGGATAAATATCTTGACGCGCTTTACGGTATGACACTTGAGGAGGTCTGGAAGCCTATATTTGTGTTAGGCTACGAGCATCAGTTTGTGGGTGGCGGTGAAAATCCGCTTAACACGCTCCATAACGGCGACAGAAAGCTCGTCGGCAGAGCCGTGACCTGCACCTATTGCCCGACAAGACCCGATTTGCACGATGTACAGTTCGCGCGCGGCGCCGAGGACGGCTTGCAGGGGAATTATAACCAATGGGTTATAGACAATCTTTACGAGCGCGATGTTGTAGTCTGCGATATGTATGATAAAATATATAAGGGTACATTCTTAGGCGGAAACCTTACAACAGCTCTTCAAAAGCGTACCAAAACAGGCGGCGCCGTAATTTGGGGCGGTGTGCGTGATGTAGAGCAGATGAAAAAGGTACCCGATGTTCAGGTTTATTACAGGGGAATTGACCCTACCCCGATACGCGAATTTGTTATGAAGGACTGGAACGATATAACCAATTTCGGCGGCGCGGTATGCCTGCCCGGCGATGTCGTGTTCGGTGCCGGCGGCGGTGTGCTGTTTATACCGTCGCATCTTGTGGCAGATGTTGTTGAGGGAGCGGCAAAGACCCACGTTAAGGACGATTTCGGTTTTGAAATGATTTGTCAGGGCAAATTCACAACCGCTCAGATAGATAAGAATACCTGGACGGAAGAAATGCTCGATATGCTCCTTGACTGGATAAAGACCGACCCGAGGGGCGAGGAGTACCGTGACCTTGATTGGTCAAAGGAATACGATTTAGCTCGCAACGGCGACCCGAACGATACACAGACAGCACTTTAAATTG
This sequence comes from Ruminococcaceae bacterium UBA6842, assembly GCA_002451855.1. Lineage (GTDB taxonomy): Bacteria > Bacillota > Clostridia > Oscillospirales > Acutalibacteraceae > UBA737. The sequence goes on from DKDS01000094.1 coordinate 19,525, forward strand.
AGGTGAACAAAAATGTCAAACGGAAAGCGTGTACTTGTAACAGGCTCGTCCCGCGGAATAGGCAGGGCGATAGCGATAAGGCTTGCGAATGACGGCTTTGAGGTTATCGTACATTGCGCCGGAAATACGGCAAAGGCAGAGGAAACCAAGGAAATAATAGAAAAGAACGGCGGCAAAGCCGTGGTTATTAAAGCTAACCTTTGCAATACAGCGGAAACCGCGCTTTTGGCTGAGAAAATGGGCAATATAGATGCGCTTGTGCTTAACGCCTCACTCCAGTACCGCAACCACTGGGATGAAATACCATTAAGCGAGGTTCACGAACAGCTCAATTGCAATTTTGTATCATCCTTAATGCTGATACAGGCGGCGGTTCAGAATATGAAAGAAAAGGGCTGGGGCAGAATTGTAACCGTAGGCTCGGTTCAAGAGGCAAAGCCGCACCCCGATATGCTTATATATTCCGCAAGCAAGGCGGCGCAGACCAATATGGTAAAATCGCTTTCGCTCCAGCTGGCGCCGTTTGGTATAACGGTTAATAATATGGCGCCCGGCGTTATTTATACCGACCGTAATATCGAAGCTCTTTCCGACCCCGAATACGCAAAAAAGGTTACCGCTTCAATTCCCGTCGGCTTTTACGGAACGCCCGAGGACTGTGTCGGCACAGTAAGCCTTTTGTGCTCGGACGAGGGGCGGTATATAACAGGGCAGAGCATTTATGTTGACGGAGGTAAAAGCGTTCAATGACGGTAAGATTTTTGGGGCAGAGCGGTTATGTGTTAAAAACCGAAAACACCGAAATTATAATAGACCCTTATTTGTCAGACAGCGTTAACCGCATAGCAAACAGACCGAGAACACTGCCTCTGCCGATGAAGCCCGAGGATATAAGCTGCGACGCGGTTATCTGCACGCATAATCACCTTGACCATTTAGACCCCGATACGGTTGTAAGAATAAACGAAAATCAGTTTTATATAACCACAAACGAGGGGAAAGAGGAGCTTGAAAGGCTCGGCAGAAAAAATGTAAGGGCGCTTAGCACGGGGAAAAGCATTACCGTCAGCGATTTTACAATTACCGCCGTTTCGGCTTTTCATACGGTCGAGGCATTCGGACTTATAATAGAAACCGAACACAAAACTCTCTATTTCAGCGGAGATACGCTTTTTGACGAAAGGCTTTTCGAAATTTCAAAATACAAGCCCGACTGTACCTTTATATGTATCAACGGCAGACTCGGCAATATGAATGTAAATGAGGCGCTTGTTACTGCTCAAAAAATCGGAGCGCCCGTAAATGTGCCTAACCATTACGATATGTTTGAATCAAATTCCGAAGACCCCGAAAAATTCACAAAGCATATCTACGGCGGATTTACAATGAAATTTAATACCGAATATGTCCTGACGGCAGGCGGCTTTGTAAAATAAACGGTGTTGAAAAGGACTCCGCTGTGTGATATACTTAGCTTGCGGAGGCGAGTGCTGTGACCGATAGGGTTTTGTTTATTTTTGAAATGATAGGAATAGTGGCGTGTGCGGCTTCGGGGGCTTTAGCGGGTATGCATAAGCATATGGACGCTTTCGGGGTCTCGTTTTTAGCCGTTATTTCTGCAATGGGCGGCGGAATTTTAAGGGATCTTATACTGGGCGCCGTTCCCCCTATCGCTTTCACAAAACCGATTTACGTTATGACCGCGATTGCGGTGGCGCTCTTGATGTTTTTTATAAACAGATATTTTCCAAAGCACAGCTGGGGCAGACTTAAAGGTCTTGTGTTTCTTTATATGGATGCGATAGGGCTCGGAGCGTTTACCGTGGTCGGTATTAAAAAGGCTGTAAATATCTACGGGTTCGAGCATCTGTTTTTGGTGTTTTCAACCGGATTTATTACAGGCGTGGGCGGCGGAATTTTAAGAGATATTTTAGCCGGCGATACGCCCGGAATTTTTATTAAGTATTTTTATGCCAGCGCCTCGGTAATCGGGGCGGTGGTATCAATGGCGGTGTGGAACACCGTCGGCGAAAAGGCGGCTATGCTTATAGGTATAGCGGTTGTCCTTATTTTAAGATTGTGCGCGGCGCATTTCAGGTGGAATTTATTTAAAGACCGCAGCCAAGCAGAAAAAACGGGTTCGGAGAGCTGATGCTCCCGAGCCCGTTTTTATATGCTGATAAAGTATTTTACCTGCATTTGATAGTAAAATCAGCAATATGTCTTTTAAATGTGTATAATAAAAAAACAGCTGTTATATCTCTGCTAACGCAGGGTGCTTTTTCTAAGTCTTAGCTCTGCTAACGCAGGTTTATAGTTTATTACTATTCTGAGCCTGCTTGTGCTCCTGCCGCACGGGCACCCTATTTCTGTGCGGACAGAAATAGGGGAAAGAACCGCCGAGACCCCTTCCGATCGGGTTCTCGAACTCTCCTTAACGGCATAAGGGGACACCCCTTATGTATCCCCGACTAAAGTTTTGTGCAAGGGGTTTCAAAAGGGGTTTTACCCCTTTGCCATTGGGCAAGCAGGAAATAGAGACTGTAGCTCACGGCTGTGCAGTTCCCTGCTTGCCGTAGGGGGGTCTTAGGGGACCCATTGGCGGGTCCCCTAATGCTCTTTGCTTCCTTTCTGTCACCACAGAAAGGAAGTGCCCGCACGGCACGAGTGCAACAGGCTAAGCAAAACAGAAAGCCATAAACCTGCGTTAGCAGAGAAGGGATTTTAATTTTTAAGAGGTGTTAGCTTATGGAAAAAACAAAAGAGGAAAAAATACTTTATCTTGCGGAACAAATCCCCAAATTGCCGAGCAAGGCAATAAAGGCAGTCACCTTTATGATTGATAACTTTGATTTAATCGAAGTTATCAGCGAAGCTATACCTATGACAGAAACGGAAATTCAAAACAGAATAGCGAAAGCCAAAGAAAAAGAGGATTATACCTCTATGATTATTTTATGTGCTGCTAAGGTATTAAGAAACGGCGAAAATTGATATTAAAGCAAAAACATTTTGACTTAAAAAATAATTTTAAAAAACTATTGCTTTTTTTCATTCTTTGTGGTATCATAGTTTGTACTGTGAGAAAAGTGTTAGGAGGTGTCACGATGCCGAACATTAAATCTGCTAAAAAGCGCGTGCGTGTAAGCGAGGCTAATTATGAGCATAACAAGGCTTACCGTTCTGCTTTAAGAACTGCTATAAAGAAAGCGGACGCAGCTATTGACGCTAAATCTGCCGATGCTGCCGATGTTGTAACCGTTGCCGTTAAGAAGATTGATCAGGCTGCCGTTAAGGGAATTATTCATAAAAACAATGCCGCCAGAAAAAAATCTGCTTTGGTTACCCGCTTGAATAAGGTAAAGGCTTAATGACATCTTAATTCAATTAGCTTAAAACCGCGAAATGCTTTTGCTTTTCGCGGTTTTTTGTTTCCCGATAAGCGATTTGCCAAGTTGCACATTTAATCGGTTAGTTAGCGCTAACCGATTTGTTTATGCTGACAAATTTACAAAAAATTTAAAAATGGGTATTAAAATCACTTGACAAGTTCTGAAAACGGGAGTATTATATCATTGGTTAGCAAGGGCTAATCAATTTTAAGCGCATAAAGTTAGCGAAAGCTAATTTTGCTTGAAACGGGGGACAGGTATGATGCCTTTAACACTTGCCGCAGTAGGCGAAGACAATACCATTAAAAAAATCGGCGGAAGTCCCGAGGTAAGACAGCACCTTGAAAATTTAGGCTTTGTTGTCGGGGGAAATGTTAAGGTTATTAACGCACTATCCGGAAATGTAATAGTGAATGTTAAGGAAACGCGGGTTGCCATAAGCGAAGAAATGGCACGCAAAATTATGATTTAGTTTTCAATTTTAGTTTTATATAAAGGGGGATTTATTAATGAAGACTTTGAAATCAGCAAAGGTCGGGGAGAATTACACGGTGGTAAAGCTCCACGGCGAGGGCGCTGTAAAAAGGCGCATTATGGATATGGGTCTTACCAAGGGTGTGCAGGTTCATGTACGCAAGGTTGCACCTTTAGGCGATCCGGTCGAAGTCACGGTAAGAGGCTATGAGCTTTCGCTCAGAAAGGCCGACGCCGATATGATTGAGGTCGAGTAAGACCTTATTTTAAAGCCGTGCGGTTAGCATAGGCTTATTAATGAAAGTGAGAGGATAAAAGCTATGGATATCAGAATTGCCCTCGCGGGCAACCCGAACTGCGGTAAAACAACATTGTTTAACGCACTTACAGGCTCAAATCAGTTTGTAGGTAACTGGCCGGGCGTTACGGTTGAAAAAAAGGAAGGAAAGCTTAAAAAGCACGACGGCGTTATAATCACCGACCTTCCGGGTATTTATTCACTGTCTCCGTACACTCTTGAAGAGGTGGTTGCGAGAAATTACCTTATTTCGGAGCGTCCGAACGCAATACTCAACATAATCGACGGTACAAACCTCGAAAGAAACCTTTATCTTACCACACAGCTCGTAGAGCTTGGTATACCGGTTGTTATCGCTATCAATATGATGGATATAGTCCGCAAAAACGGCGATAAGATAAATACCGAGGAGCTTTCCCGTCAGCTCGGATGTAAAATAGTTGAAATTTCCGCCCTTAAGGGTACGGGAATAATGGAAGCGGCAGAAGCTGCGATACACGCCGCAGAGAACACAAAGACCGTTCCTCAGCACAGCTTCTCGGGCTGCGTTGAACACGCTATCGCTCACATAGAGGAAGCGGCTGTTCACAATATGCCGGAAGAGCAGCAGCGTTGGTATGCAATAAAGATATTTGAGCGCGACGACAAAGTTTTGGCGTCTCTCAATATCGACAAGGAAACGCTTGCTCACATCGACACGGATATAGCCGCCGCCGAAAAGGAAATGGACGATGACTCTGAGTCAATCATCACAAACGAGCGTTATATCTACATAGCTTCGATTATCAAGGCTTGCTATAAAAAGAAAAACGCGGGTCAGCTTTCAACCTCTGATAAAATAGATAAGGTTGTAACAAACCGTTGGCTCGGTCTTCCGATATTTGCCTTGGTTATGTTCCTTGTTTATTATATTTCAATGGTTACGGTAGGCTCTGCCGCAACAGACTGGGCAAACGACGGACTGTTCGGAGACGGTTGGCATCTCTTCGGTATAGGTTCTAAGGCTTACAGCGCAGAGGCTGACGATTATACCGCCGCCGCAGAGGCTGTTCAGGCGTTTACAGATATTGATGTTGCCGCCGAGGATTTTGACGCGGACGAAGCGCTTGAAGAAATAAAGGATTTCAAAACAAGTGAAGACAAGGCAACCGTTGAGGTTGAGGATGAAGAAACCCTTGAGGTAAGCGAGCTTGACGCATATTATTCGTCAATCCCGTCAGGTGCTGACGAGGAAAGCACAGTCGCTATGACCTACAAGGACGCCGTTAAGTATTTCGAGAAAAACGGCTTTGACGAGCCCGATCCCGCCGATTACGGCGTATGGGTTCCCGGCGTTCCGGTACTTGTTGGCGACGGACTTGATAAAATAGGCGCCGCGGATTGGCTTTCGGGACTTATTAACGACGGTATCGTAGCCGGCGTCGGTGCGGTTCTCGGCTTTGTTCCGCAGATGCTTGTTCTGTTCTTACTCTTAGCATTCCTTGAGGCTTGCGGATATATGTCCCGTATAGCATTCGTTCTTGACCGTATCTTCCGTAAATTCGGACTTTCGGGTAAATCCTTCATCCCGATGCTTATAGGTACAGGCTGCGGAATACCCGGAATTATGGCTTCGCGTACCATTGAAAATGAACGCGACCGCCGTATGACTATTATGACGACAACCTTTATCCCCTGCGGAGCTAAGGTACCGTTTATATCAATGATTGCAGGCGCTATATTCGGCGGCTCTGCATGGGTTGCCACATCAGCTTACTTTATCGGTATGGCGGCAATCATCATCTCGGGCATTATGCTTAAGAAAACAAAGATGTTCTCAGGCGATCCCGCTCCGTTCGTTATGGAGCTTCCGGCTTACCACTGGCCGACCGTAGGCAATGTTCTCCGTTCAATGTGGGAGCGCGGCTGGTCGTTCATCAAGAAGGCAGGAACAATCATTCTTCTTTCTACAATCTTTGTTTGGTTCGCTACCTACTTCGGTTGGGCAGACGGCTCGTTCGGAATGCTCTCCGAGGACCAGATAAGCTCTTCAATTCTCGCAAAAATCGGTTCCGCTATCGCTTGGATATTCAAGCCGCTCGGTTGGGGTAACTGGCAGGCTGCCGTTGCTTCGATTACCGGTCTTGTTGCAAAGGAAAACATCGTTGGTACAATGGGTATACTTTATCCCGACGGTTGGGCAGAGATTGCAAAGCAGTTCACCGGAATCACAGGCTATTCATTCCTTGTGTTCAACCTGCTCTGCGCACCCTGCTTCGCGGCTATCGGCGCTATCAAGCGTGAGATGAACAGCCCGAAGTGGACTTGGTTCGCAATCGGCTATCAGTGCGGATTTGCTTATCTGATTGCTCTTATGATCAACCAGTTCGGCGGTTTGTTCACAGGCGATGTAAATGTTGTAGGCGTTATATTTGCGGCGGCTGCGCTTGCACTTATAGTGTATATGCTCGTTCGTCCTTACAAGGAAGCCACAAAGCTTACAGCAAAGGTTAAGGTTTAATAAGCTTCTCCCCTAATTTGTGAAAGGAGTCTGTCAGTATGCTTGCATGGTTAAAGCTTAATATTGCAACCATAATAATAAGCCTGATACTTATTGCCGTGGTTGCTGCGGTTATTGTTTCAATAGTTAAAAATAAGAAAAAAGGCAAATCCTCCTGTGGCTGTAATTGCGCTCACTGTGCCATGGCCGGCTCCTGCCACAAAAAATAGTTTTATTAAGGGAGGCGCCGAGTATTCGGCGCCTCCCTGTTTTTAACAGCAAAAGTAAGCGGACGCTAACCTAAAAGGAGAATGATCGATGGCAATAGTTGAATTTAAGGATGTCAGCCGTGTGTATACAAGCGGCGATCACGAGCTTAAGGCGCTTGACGGCGTGAATATGACCCTTGATGAGGGAAAGTTTATAGTTATTTTGGGACCGAGCGGTGCGGGCAAAAGCACGCTTTTAAATCTGCTTGGCGGTCTTGACAGCCCCACAAGCGGTAAAATAATTGTTGAGGGCAAGGATATATCCACCCTTTCGGGCGATGAACTGGCGGAATACCGTGCGGCTAAGGTTGGATTTGTATTTCAGTTTTACAACCTTGTGCCTACGCTTACGGTTCACGAAAATGTAGCGCTTGTAAAGGAAATTGCGCCCGAATCCCTTTCCGCAACCAAAATGATTGAGGAAGTAGGACTTATAGATCACCTTAAAAATTTCCCGTCGGAGTTATCGGGGGGAGAGCAGCAGCGTGTTTCAATCGCAAGGGCGCTTGCAAAGAACCCGAAAATTCTTTTGTGCGACGAGCCGACCGGTGCGCTTGACTCGGAAACGGGCGTGCTTGTTTTAAAGCTTCTCTTAAAAATGGCACGGGATTACGGCAAAACGATAGTAATAGTAACCCACAATCAGAACATCGCAAAGATGGCGGATGTTGTAATGCGTGTTAAAAACGGCAGGATAGTATCCGTGACCGAGCAGGAAAATCCGTCCTCCGCGGATGAAATCGACTGGTAAAGGCGGGGAAATATATGCTGTTTAAAAAGCTTTGGAGAACGATGGGGCTTTACAGGGCGCAGTTTATTTCAATGGTAATTATGATAGCGCTCGGAATAGGCATTTTCGTCGGCTTTAATATGGAATGGGTAAGCATTGAAAAAAACACCGACGCCTTTTATAAGGAAACGGGCTTTGCCGATTACCGCATCACCTCGGAAAAGGGATTTACCGCTGACGACCTTGAAAAAATAGAGAATACCGACGGCGTGGAAAAGGCCTCGCGCTATCTTTCGGTAAATGCCGATGTCAAGGAAAAAAGCGGCGACGCCGTGGCGCTTACCGTAACCGAAAACTCAGAGGTTTCGGGCGTTAAGCTGATTTCGGGAGAAAAATATGACGGAGACGATACCGAGGGCGTTTGGCTTTCCGATAAATACGCAAGCGCAAACGGATTTAAGCTCGGAGATAAGATAACCTTTAAGTATAAAAATCTTCAAATAGAGTGTAAAATAAAGGGACTTATAAAATCCTCCGAATATCTTATCTGCGTCCGTGATTCAAGCCAGCTTATGCCGGATTACGACACCTTCGGCTTTGCGTACATATCGCCCGCGCTTTACAAAAAAGCCGCCGGAACAGATTTTTACCCCCAAATCAATGTAATTTCCGATTTGGATAAAAAGGAGTTTACCGAAAAGGCGGACAAGGCTCTCGGCAAGACCGAGCTTATCCTTACCAAGGATGAAGTCGGCTCGTATTCGCTCGCAAGAGGCGAGGCGGACGAGGGCAAAACCATGGGTTCGGTACTGCCCGTGCTTTTCCTGCTTATAGCCGTGCTTACAATGGTAACCACAATGCACCGCCTTACTGCAAAGGAAAAAACACAAATAGGTACGCTTAAGGCGCTCGGCTTTAAGGACAGGAGAATACTTCGCCATTACACCTCGTATGCGTTTATGATAGGCATAATGGGCTCGGTTTTGGGAATCGCCTTAGGCTATGCGATAGCGTACTTTATTATGAACCCCGACGGTATGATGGGTACATATTTCGATATGCAGAAATGGGTGCTTTATATACCGGGCTTCTGTGTGATTTCCGTTATCGTGATTATAGCGTTGCTTACACTTATCGGCTTCCTTTCCGTAAAGCAAATGCTCAAGGGAACCGCGGCGGACGCGCTTCGCCCGTATACCCCAAAGAAGATGAAACCGCTTGCGATAGAAAAAACTAAATCCTTTCACAAGCTTTCATTCGGGTCAAGATGGAATCTGCGCGATATAATGCGCCATAAATCGAGAACCGCAATGAGCCTTGTGGGAATTGTAGGCTGTACGGTGCTTACGGTCGGTTCACTCGGTATGAGGGACACTATGAGCCGGTTCCTTGATATGTATTACGACGGCGCGCTTTGCTACAACACACGCATTTATCTTGCGGAGGACGCGTCGGCGGAAGAGCGTGACAGGATAGCCGAAAAATATGACGGAGACAAAAGCGCCTCTCTCGGAGTTCAAATTGAGGACAAGACCGTTTTCATCGATATATATTCGCTTGAAAATGATATGCTTCGTTTCCCGTCTGACAAAAAGGGCTATGCAGAGCTTGAAAATGACGGCGCTTATATTTGTATGCGGCTTGCGGACGAATTTGATTTAAACGTCGGGGACACATTTAAGCTGAGCCCCTACGGTACTGATAAGGAATATACGCTTAAGCTTTCGGGAATTATAAGAAGTACCTCGGAATGTGTTGTTATAACGGAAAAATATGCCGAAAAGCTCGGCATAGGCTTTACTCCCGATTCTGTGTACACAAATACCGAGAAAAAGGACATAGAAAGCGACAGCGCAATAAAAACCGTACAGTCCAAAAAGGCGATTATGGATTCGTTTGATACATTTTTAGAGCTTATGAATTCAATGATATTCGTTCTTGTGGGCGGCGCGCTTGTGCTTGGTATAGTGGTGCTTTACAACCTCGGCGTTATGAGCTACACCGAGCGTTACCGTGAAATGGCTACGCTTAAGGTCGTCGGCTTTAAGGACAGAAAAATCGGAAACCTGCTCATAGGGCAGAATGTATGGCTTTCTGTCGTGGGAATTGCGCTCGGTCTGCCGCTCGGCGCTCTGACGCTTGATTTTCTTCTTAAAAAGCTGGCTCCCGAATACGAAATGCGAATGTATATAGGTCCTGTCACCTACATTGTCAGCATTTTGCTCACATTCGGTGTATCGCTGCTCGTAAGCCTTATGGTATCACGCAAAAACAAAAAAATAGATATGGTTGAGGCGCTCAAAGGCGCGGAATGATTATCTGAAATAACGGTCGAGACTGTCGGAGAGTATAACTGAATGTGAATGCTTTTCGACAGCCAGAGCCGTCCGCCGAAGCTCATCGGCAGAGTGTATCTGATCGTTGAATTTTCGCAGCTCCGACTGCATACTTATAGGCAGTGACAGAAAATATTTCCGTGTGCCGGAGCTTCCTGTTATTAATTCGTTTAAATTATTATAACGCACGGTATCGACCCCCTATGGATTAGATTTGCCGCGCGATACTAAAAAATGCAAGGGAAGAATTACTATGATAAAAACAGTGCTTAAAATAGACGGTATGATGTGCGGAATGTGCGAGTCCCATATAAACGACGCCGTGCGCCGTGAATTTAAGGTCAAAAAGGTCACCTCCTCGCACACAAAGGGCGAAACCGTTATAATATCCGAAAACGAGCTTGATGAAAATAAGCTCCGTGAAGTAATAGGCGGCACGGGGTACGAGATGAAAAGCTTAACAAGCGCACCCGAAGAAGAAAAAAAGGGTCTTTTCGGAATGTTCCGTAAAAAATAAAGCTATGGAAAACAGAAGTAAAGCAAATGAAAAATTAGCCCATGAAATATGCCGTTATCTTACCGATAATATGGAAAGCCGTATAACCCTTAAAATGCTGTCCGAGAAATTCCATATTTCGGGGACGAGTATTAAATGCGCGTTTAAGTCGGCTTACGGCGAATCGATTTACGCATACACAAGAAGACAAAAAATGCTTTCCGCCGCAAAGGAGCTTAAAAACACCGATAAAAGCGTGCTTGAAATTGCGGGCAGCTATGGCTACGATAACGGTTCTAAATTTGCAAAGGCATTCAGGGAATGTATAGGAATGTCACCGCTTAGTTACCGAAAAAACGGGTAGCTTTGTTGTCTAAATGGAGCGGAAATTGTCGGAATACGAATGTACAATTATAAGTAAACAAAATTGAACGGAGGTATTACCGATATGTCATGGGGTAAGTTAGGTTTGTTCGCAGGCGGCGTTCTTTTCGGAACGGCAGGTATTAAAATACTGTCAAGCAAGGACGCTAAAAAGGTTTATACGCATACCGCCGCGGCGGCGCTTCGTGCTAAAGAATGTGTAATGACCGCTGCTACTGCCGTTAAAGAAAATGCCGACGATATTCTTGCCGACGCTAAAAAGATTAACGAGGACCGTGCGGCTGCCGCAGAGGAAATCGAGGATATTTCCGAAAAAGCTTCGGAAGAATAAGAAAGAGAACCGTCGGAAGCTTCCGGCGGTTTTTTAACAGAGGTTTTGATTTATGAAATGTGTTATTTTGCACGAGTCGCGCGGCAGACTTCGCATACATATTGAAAAAAGCAGAATGACGCTTGCCGAGGCGGACACACTGGAATACTATCTTCGCACGGTGAACGGCGTAAAAGAGGTTAAGGTGTATGACCGCACACGGGACGCCGTTGTTGTATTTGAAAGCGACAGAAAAAGCATTATAACGGCGCTTGCGCGTTTTTCGTTTTCTGATGAAAACGCAAGGTCGCTTGTGCCTGAGCATACGGGGCGTGAGCTTAGCCGTGAGTTTGAGGATAAGCTGTTTTTCACGGCGGCAGGCAGAGCCGCAAAGCTGCTATTTCTGCCTTTGCCCGTCAGAAGCGTGCTTTCCGTGCTTTGCGCGGTAAGGTATATAAAGCACGGACTTTCCTGCCTTATAAAGGGTAAAATCGAGGTTCCCGTGCTTGACGCAACGGCAATCTCCGTTTCGCTTTTAAGGGGCGATTTTAAAACCGCGTCCTCAATTATGTTTATGCTTAAGCTCGGTGAAATACTGGACGACTGGACGCACCGTAAATCGGTTGACGATTTGGCAAGCACAATGTCATTAGGCGTAGATAAGGTTTGGCTTAAAAACGGCGAGCAGGAAATACTCGTATCCGTAAGCGAGGTTGCCGAGGGCGATAAAATCGTTGTAAGAACGGGAAATATGATTCCGCTTGACGGCAAGGTCGTTTCGGGAGAAATGACGGTCAATCAGGCGTCGATGACGGGCGAATCGGAAGCCGTGCCGAAAAAACAGGGCGGAATGGTGTACGCCGGTACGGTGGTTGAGGACGGCGAGTGCGTTATATCGGTTGAAAAAATCGCCGGTGGCGGAAGATATGACCGTATAGTAAAAATGATTGAGGAATCCGAAAGGCTTAAATCAAATACGGAGGATAAGGCGTCTCACCTTGCGGATAAATTGGTGCCGATAAGCTTGTTAGCTACCGCGCTTACTTATCTTGTGACACGAAATCCGTTAAAGGCGCTCGCTATTCTTATGGTGGATTTCTCCTGCGCGTTAAAGCTTTCTATGCCGGTTGCGGTGCTTTCCGCTATGAAAGAGGGCAATAAGCTTAATATTTCGTTTAAGGGCGGAAAATTCCTTGAAGCCGTTGCCGAAGCGGATACCATAGTTTTCGATAAAACGGGTACGCTTACAAAGGCTACGCCGCAGGTTGCGCGCATTGTAACCTTCGGCGGCGAGGACAAGACCTCGGTGCTTCGTATTGCCGCCTGCCTTGAGGAGCATTACCCTCACTCTATGGCAAACGCTGTTGTAAAGGAAGCGAGCGACAGGGGCATAAGCCACGAGGAGTGCCATTCAAAGGTCGAATATGTCGTGGCGCACGGCATTATAGGAATAGTAGACGATAAACGGGTGGTTATAGGCAGTCATCATTTTGTATTTGAGGATGAGGGCTGCACAATACCCGACAAAGAGCTATTCGACTCTCTGCCCGACGAATATTCACATCTTTATATGGGTATCGGCGGTTCTCTTGCCGCTGTTATATGCATTGAAGACCCGATAAGAGAAGAAGCGTACGATGTTATCGGCGAGCTTCGTAAAGAGGGCTTTAAGCATATAGTTATGATGACGGGCGACAGCGAACGCACGGCAAGAGCGGTTGCGAAACAGCTTGGAATAACAGAATACTATTCCGAGGTACTGCCCGAGGATAAGGCGGCGTTTGTAAAACGGGCGCACGAAAACGGCAGCCGTGTTGTTATGATAGGCGACGGCGTTAACGACGCCCCCGCGCTTTCGGAATCGGACGCGGGCGTTGCGGTAAGCTCGGGAGCGGCAATAACCAGAGAAATCGCGGATATTACCATAACGGCGGACGACCTTTACTCGCTTATTACAATGAAGCGCCTTTCCGACAGACTTATGCGGCGTATACATGATAATTACAGGTTTATAATGTCCTTTAATACCGCGCTTATAGTTTTGGGCGTGGCAGGCGTTCTGCCGGCTTCGACCTCGGCACTGCTTCACAATACATCAACGCTTGCGATAAGTCTTAAAAGTATGACGGATCTGCTTTAATTCCGTCCTTTAGGAGCCTTTTTCTTTCCATTCGGAGCGGAAAAGGCTCTGTTTGTTTGATAATATATAATCGAAAGTGCCGATTGGGGCATTTTAATTTTAGGTTAGAGTTAGCATATGCTAACTAATAGAAAGGAAGCTTGCCGTGAGCGTTGTAATAGTAGGCGGTAACGAATGTATGGAAAGAAGATACAAGGAGCTTTGCCGTGAATATTCCTGCAAAGCAAAGGTATATACAAAAATGACGGGCAGTATGAAAAATATCGGTTCGCCCGACCTTTTGGTGCTTTTTACAAGCACGATGTCTCACAAAATGCTCCGTTCGGTTATAAGCGAAACAAAGGGACAGAATATAAAGGTGGAGCGTTGCCATACCAGCAGTATGTCTGCGCTTAAAAATATTCTTGACGCACATACGGGGGAGAGTGCATACAGTGTCTGAAGAGCTTATAGTTGAGCAATGCTCGCCGACGCTTGCGGGTATTAAAACCGGCAGTCTTTTCACGGTGCCGTCGGAAAACGGCGGCGAGCTTAAGGAAAGCATCAAGCGGCTTAATTCGGTTATGGTGCCGAGGGGACTTCGTGTAATTCCCGTAAAAAAGCTTAAAAGCAGGGTGCTTATATATCTTTACAGACCCGAAAGGCTTAAAGAGGATCTTAAGGACAGCGTTGCCGAAAACATACTTTCGGAGAAAAATTATCCCATAAAAAACGCCGACCTTTGCGTGGCGGAGCTTATGAAAAGACTTAAAAGCGGCGGAGATTTTCCGCACGAGGTAGGGCTGTTTCTCGGCTATCCGTCCGAGGATGTGAACGGCTTTATAAAGTACGGCGCCGATAAGGCAAAGCTTGTGGGTACATGGCGTGTGTACGGCGATATGGAGGCGGCAAAGAAAAAATTTGCGCTCTATAATAAATGTACGGGGCTTTATAAAAAGGCATACCGTAAGCATAATTCGTTTGACAGGCTCATAGTGAGCTGTTAATATAGCGCGGCGGACAGAAGTCCTGCCGCAGAAAGAGGGAATACAAAATGAGTAAAGTAGCAGTAGTGTATTGGAGCGGTACGGGCAATACCGAGGCAATGGCGGCGGCGGTTGCCGACGGCGCTAAGGAAAAGGGTGCGGAGGTTTCGGTACTTACGGCGTCTGAATTTTCGCCCGAAGCGGCGGACGGCTTTGACGGCATAGCGTTCGGCTGCCCCGCTATGGGTTCGGAGGTTTTGGAGGAAACGGAATTTGAGCCTATGTTTAATTCCGTTGAAGCAAAATTAAAGGACAAAAAAATTGCCCTGTTCGGTTCATACGGTTGGGGCGACGGCGAATGGATGCGTAACTGGGAGGATGTTTGCAGGGCGGACGGCGCAAGCCTTGTTTGCGACAGCGTTATTTGCAACGACGCTCCCGATGATGACGCAATAGAAGCCTGCAAGGCTTTAGGCGCGGCGTTGGCTTAAATAAAAAATACGGGTCGTTATCGAAACGGCCCGTATTTTTTATCCGTGAAATTTTTTCAGATACTTTTCTTTCAGCTTTTCCAAATATTCTTCGTCGATATCGGGGTAGATACATTCCTTGCACTGACCTTGAATATCAAGGTCGATGTGTTCAAGGAGACAGTTATCATCCGATTGGTAAATACAAAACAGGTTTTCACATTTCATAACATCACCAATTATATTATAGCACGCTACAACCAAAATGCAACCATAAAAGGTTATATAATTGTAACCTGTTTTAAGCATAATATTACTTAGGGTGGTATTATGTTTAAAATTGACAATGAATTGAAAAGTGCAAACATTCCGAGAACTGTTCGATTTACAGAGCAATTATTTGAGCGTTTAAATACATTAGCATCAGAAAATAAAATATCTTTTAATTTGTTGGTATTACAGTGCTGTAAATATGCGCTTGACAATATGGATGAAGAGGAAAAGTAGTTTCTTCTCTGCTAACGCAGGTTTATAGTTTATTACTATTCTGAGCCTGCTTGTGCTCCTGCCGCACGGGCACCCTATTTCTGTGCGGACAGAAATAGGGGAAAGAACCGCCGAGACCCCTTCCGATCGGGTTCTCGGACTCTCCTTAACGGCACAAGGGGACACCCCTTGTGTATCCCCGACTAAAGTTTTGTGCAAGGGGTTTCAAAAGGGGTTTTACCCCTTTGCCATTGGGCAAGCAGGAAATAGAGACTGTAACTTACGGCTGTGCAATTCCCTGCTTGCCGTAGGGGGG
>DKDS01000068.1 GCA_002451855.1 Ruminococcaceae bacterium UBA6842
AAGCCTGTGGCTGTTACGGAATTTCCGTAACAGCCACAGGCTTTGGAGCGGACAATGGGAGTCGAACCCACCCATTCAGCTTGGGAAGCTAATGTTCTACCGATAAACTATGTCCGCGCAACACGCCTATTGTATCATATAAATTTCATTTTTTCAAGGGCTTTTATATCATTCGCTTAATTTTGCAAAATCTCTATTGAAATTGTTTGATATGTGTATTATACTTAATAACAATAATATGTGGGGGTAAAAAAATGTCTAAAAAAATACTTCTTTTAGTAATGTGTTTAATAATGTGTTTAGTTGCCGGATGCGGAAAACAGACGGACAGGCTCAGTGTTGACAGCACGGAAGATACCTCGTCGGAGGAAACAAAAAAGCCGGAATCCGCCAAAAATCCGCTTACGGGACTTGAGGATATATCGGCAGATAAAATAAAAAACCGTCCTGTTGCGGTTATGGTGAATAATATTACAATAGCCCAGCCCGTACAAACCGGTCTTACAAAAGCGGACATAGTATACGAAACCGAGGTTGAGGGCGGAATAACCCGTCTTATGGCTGTT
Organism: Ruminococcaceae bacterium UBA6842; assembly: GCA_002451855.1. Lineage (GTDB taxonomy): Bacteria > Bacillota > Clostridia > Oscillospirales > Acutalibacteraceae > UBA737. Next base: position 567 of record DKDS01000068.1, read on the forward strand.
TTTCAGGATGTAACCGCGGCAGAAAAAATAGGCAGTATCCGTTCCGCACGCTATCCCTATGTTGATCTTGCTATGGGGCATAACGCGATTTATGTTCATTGCGGTCAGGACAATACCTACTGTGCACCCCACCTTAAGGATACGGACGATATAGACCTTATGAGCAAGAATTACGGCGTAAGGCTTAAGAACGGGCTTTCTTCGGAGCATACCTTATATGCGTACGGCGAAAAGCTTTGGAGCTCTATTGTGGGCGACGGTCACAAAACCGCAAACAGCAGTACCGATGCTTGGGTTAATTTTACCGATGAAAGCAATCCCGTTGCGCTTGAAAGTACCGCAAACACCGTAAGCGTTCCTTTCTCGACAAGCTATAAGAGTGTATTCAAATATGATGCCGACAATGGCTCATACACAAGATATTTCGGAAATACCGAGCGCAAGGATTATTTCACAAAGGAAAGCGAAAGCTTTAAAAATGTTTTTGTGCTTCTTACAACCATAAGAAATTATCCCGACGGTAAGCACAGAGAGGTATTGCTTGATTCGGGTGACGGCTATTACTGTGTTAACGGAACCTATACCGCAATTAAATGGAGTAAGGGAGCTGCCAAAAACGGCTTTAAGTTTACCGCGGCAGACGGAACCGAGCTTACCGTAAATCCCGGAAACAGCTGGGTCTGCATTGCCGACGCGTCAACATCAAAGCCTGTCTTTGAATAAAGTTGCATAAATATTCGCCGCAATAACCGTAAGTTTTGCTAAAAAATGTAATTCCTGTTGAAAAAAGCTTGGCAATATGGTAAAATAGCTTCAGATTCAAAGGGCATAGAATTTTTCTTTTGAATCAATTCAGCTAAAGGAGATTTTGAGATGAAGAAACTATTTTCGGCAGTTATGTCACTTCTTGTGGTCATAGCGGCCTGCCCGATTATTATGATCGGCGCTGCGGCGGAGGAACCGACGAAATACGAGGCAGGAGACTGTATTGTTACCGTAAACGGTACGGTGCTTACGGTAAGCTCAATGCGTGACAGGGGCGAAATGCCGGACTACTATTCCTTTACGGAAAGCCCATGGTCAAAGGAAGCAGGCAGGATAACGGAAGTTGTTATAGAAAACACCGTAACAAATATAGGCGGTCATGCCTTTGCGGGCTTTGAAAATCTCGTAAGCGTTAAAATGGCGGACAGCGTTGAGAGAATAGGCGTATCTGCTTTTGACGAATGTAAAAAGCTTGAAAGCATACAGCTTTCCGATAATATTACGCTTATAGAGGATTATGCGTTTTGCGATTGCACAAGTCTTAAAAATATTGATATGCCGAGCAAGCTTTATGCCTTAGGCAGCGGAGTGTTCGTAGGCAGCGGTATTGAAAATATGGTTTTGCCCGACGGTGTCACCGAGATGGATGAATTTGTATTTGCCGGCTGTGAAGATCTCGGGAGCGTTAAGCTGCCGGAAAAGATTGTAAGCATAGTTTACGGTGCTTTCGACAGCTGCAGAAATCTCAAAACCATAACATTGCCGAGCAGTGTTGAGAGCATACATAGCAGAGCGTTTGCAAATTCCGGAATTGAGCGAATTGCGTTGCCGAAGAATATTAAATACATAAATGCGGCAGCATTTGACGGTACGAATTTAACCGATATCTATTACGAAGGCACCGAGCAGGAATGGCAGAATATAGACATTGATTACACCGACAACGCAGCCTTGGCAACAGCAAGAATTCATTACAATATATACACTATACCTGAGAGCGACTATGTAGGTCTTGTCTTCCGCGACGGGGTTTGGTATTATGAGGAATACGGCTCTGTAAATTGGGAATACACGGGTCTTACAAATTTCTACGGAACATGGTATTATGTGGAGAACGGCGTACTTAACTGGGGTTATACAGGTCTTACTAATTTCTACGGTACTTGGTATTATGTAGACGGCGGTGTACTCAACTGGGGCTATACAGGTCTTACAAATTATTACGGCACTTGGTACTATGTAGACGGCGGTATACTCAACTGGGGCTATACAGGTCTTACAAATTACGGCGGCACATGGTACTATGTGGACGGCGGTATACTCAACTGGGGCTATACAGGTCTTACTAATTACTACGGTACATGGTACTATGTGGACGGCGGTATACTCAACTGGGGCTACACAGGTCTTACTAATTACTACGGTACTTGGTATTATGTAGACGGCGGTATACTCAACTGGGGCTATACAGGTCTTACAAATTATTACGGCACTTGGTATTATGTGGCGAACGGTGTACTTGATTGGGGCTACACAGGCTCTACATGGTACTACGGCACATGGTACTATGTTGTAAACGGTGTGCTGGCGTGGTAATACATTCGGAGCGGCTGAATTTTCAGCCGCTCTCTTTTTTAGAAATTAAATCCGCGGCAGATAAATTCATAATCTGCCGCGGATTTAACATATATATTCTTATTTTGCCTGTCTGTCAAGTCCTGCCTTAACAAGCCCCATAAACAGAGGATGCGCTTTGTTCGGACGGGATTTGAATTCGGGATGGAACTGAACTCCCACATAAAAATCATTTTCGGGAACCTCAACGGTTTCAACTATGTGATTATCAGGCGAGGTTCCGCTTATAACAAGACCCTTTTCGGTCATTGCGGTGCGGTAATCGTTGTTGAATTCGTAACGGTGGCGGTGGCGTTCGCTTATTTCGTCAGCCTTGTAGCATTGCCGCATCATTGTATCAGAAGCTATCTTACAGGGATAAGCGCCGAGCCGCATTGTTCCGCCCTTATTGATTTCGGCGTTTTGGTCGGGCATAAAGTCTATGACCTTGTGGTTTGAATTTTCATCAAATTCACCCGAATTTGCGTCCTTGTAGCCGAGTACGCTTCTTGCGAACTCAATAACCGCAATCTGCATACCGAGACAAATTCCGAGATAAGGCACATTTGAGGTTCTGGCATATCTCGCCGTGGCTATCATTCCCTCAATTCCTCTGTTTCCGAAGCCGCCCGGAACAAGCAGTCCGTCGCATCCGGCAAGGCTTTCCGCGGCGTTATCATCGTTAATTGTTTCGGAATCTATCCATTTTATCTGCACACGGGCGCCGTATACATATCCCGCGTGGCGCAATGCTTCGGCAACGGATAAATACGCGTCGTGCAGCTGTACATACTTTCCGACAAGACCGATAGTAACCTTTTTGTTGCGGCTTTTAATGCGGTTAAGCATTTCGTTCCAGTCTGTAAGGTCAGGCTCTCCGGCGTTAATGCCGAGCTCACGGCAGACTATATCGGAGAAATGATTTTTTTCAAGCATAATCGGCGCTTCGTAAAGAACGGGTATTGTCATATTTTCAATAACGCAATCCGGCTTTACATTGCAGAAAAGTGAAATTTTCTTGAATATGTTATCTTCAAGCGGCTCGTCACAGCGTAAAACTATAATATTAGGGTTAATTCCCATTCCCTGAAGCTCCTTTACGGAGTGCTGGGTCGGCTTTGTTTTATGTTCATCTGAGCCTCTGAGGAACGGAACCAGTGTTACATGGATATAAAGGGAATTTTCTCTTCCAACCTCAAGACCGACCTGACGGATTGCCTCCAAAAACGGCTGACTTTCTATATCGCCGGTAGTTCCGCCTATTTCGGTTATTACAACATCGGCATTGGTCTTTTTTCCTACCGAGTATATAAATTCCTTTATTTCGTTTGTAATGTGGGGAATTACCTGTACCGTTTCGCCTAAGTATTCGCCGCGGCGTTCCTTATTAAGCACATTCCAATAGACCTTTCCGGTGGTAAGGTTTGAAAATTTGTTTAGGTCTTCGTCAATAAATCTTTCGTAATGTCCGAGGTCAAGGTCGGTCTCGGCGCCGTCTTCGGTAACATAAACCTCGCCGTGCTGGTAGGGACTCATTGTTCCCGGGTCAACATTTATATACGGGTCGAGCTTCTGGGCCGCCACCTTAAGCCCTCTTGCCTTTAAAAGTCTGCCGAGACTTGCGGCTGTAATGCCCTTGCCGAGACCCGAAACAACACCGCCGGTAACAAAAATAAATTTTGTTG
>DKDS01000028.1:0-197 GCA_002451855.1 Ruminococcaceae bacterium UBA6842
GTTCAAGCCTTAGAGTCTTTGTCGCTTTGGCTACCACTAAAGGGGTTAGCTGAACGGGTCTGGGTATTCTCTAACGCTTAACTTATCCAACGCAATATTTGCTTTTTCTTGATCTTGGATATACTTCTTTATTATGCTCTCATTTAAGCCTACTGTTGAAACACAATATCATTCTGCCCAAAACTCTCGGTTGCCAA
>DKDS01000028.1:274-1293 GCA_002451855.1 Ruminococcaceae bacterium UBA6842
CCTTTCAGATACCCCATAAAAATCGCTATGCTCGTTTTCGGAGGTACGCTCAGCAAAAGAATATACATGATCCGGCATCATATGTCCCTCTATTATCTCTACTCCTTTATATTTGCATAATCTCTTTATTATCTCCTGCAAATCTTTCCGAGTTTGATTATATATTACTTTCCTCCGATATATCGGAACAATTACAATGCGGTACTTGCATAACCATTTTGTATGTGATAAACTATCCGTGTTATTAGCTTTTAAAATTCTACTTTTGTAATTCTCTAAGACTTGAACAACCTTACTGTACTACTTTGGAGAATTTTTTTATAACAACCGACGCGCACCCACATAGCGGGTGGTTCTTTGTTTCGGACTTTCCGTCCTCAATCGTCTATGATCTGGCATTGTCTTAACAAGCAACGAATCTGTCCGTACAGATTCGCTTGTCAGGGAATTCCTTAAGGCCCTATATTATTCCATCATTCTGTCATAGTGGTATTGGTTGTAAGTATTATAAAAACGTCTTTAAACACTTTCTTAAATTTTTTTGAAGAATCATTATCCTCACTAAACTCTAAATCATCTGGAATCGAATGTGAGCCATCATTAGTCCAGCTAAACAACAATCTACAAATGATAATGCATTGATGCCGGCAGTTTCTTCTAAATTCTTTTTCTTCATATTTCTGCCTACAAGAATGTGATAAGAATTTCAAACTTTCGATAAGCACAAAAATGTTATACCTGATTCGGCAGATGAGTATAATTTCCGTTATCGGCAAAAACCGAGCACTATTTCATCGTTAAATCTTGATATTTTGCCGATAATATGCTATACTATCCATGTGTAGAAAGTGAGGGTTCGCTATGAAATATATTTCTGTCGCGGAAGCGGCGAAAAGGTGGGGCGTTTCCGAACGCAGCGTGCGTGGGTACTGTGCCGAAGGAAAAATTAACGGTGCATTCCTGACCGGCAAGACATGGAACATACCCGAAACCACGGAGAAGCCCGACCGCATTAATAA
>DKDS01000028.1:1386-9274 GCA_002451855.1 Ruminococcaceae bacterium UBA6842
CCAGATTGATTTGACCTATAACTCCAACCACATCGAGGGCAGTTACCTCACACACGATCAGACGCGCTACATCTTCGAGACGAACACCATCGGTGTATCTGACGGGGCGGTCAAAGTAGACGATGTGGTCGAAACTGCCAACCATTTCAAGTGCATTGATATGGTTATCGACAACGCAACTCATGTGCTGAGCGAGGCGTTCATCAAGCAGCTGCACGCCGTTCTGAAAAGCGGAACTTCCGATTCCCGCCTCGATTGGTTTGCCGTCGGGAATTACAAAAGACTGCCCAACGAGGTAGGCGGCATGGATACAACTGCGCCCGAGAATGTCGGTGCTGAGATGAAGAAGCTGCTTGCTGACTACAACGCCATTGAAAACAAAACCTTTGATGATTTGCTTAACTTTCACTACTGCTTTGAGCGCATCCATCCGTTCCAGGATGGCAACGGCAGAGTCGGGCGTCTGCTCCTTTTCAAAGAATGTCTGCGGAACAACATTGTGCCGTTTATCCTCGAAGACGACATCAAGATGTTCTACTACCGCGGCTTGAAGGAATGGCAGAACGAGCGCGGCTACCTGCGTGATACCTGTCTGTCTGCACAGGACAGATTTAAGCAGTATTTGAACTATTTTAGAGTACCGTATGAGCAATAAGCAAATCCGCCCCTGTGCGATACAGAGGCGGATTGCTTTTTTATACAATTATGCAGACCGAAGGGTTATGAGCCCGCGGGCGAATAACTCGAAGGGTGAAGCGGTAGTGAATGACAGTCCTGCGGACTGTCAGAGCCGCTGAACCGACCGCAGCATTTTCTCCGCAGAGAAAATGCAAGACCGCCCTTCAAATCCGAATTTAACAACTAAAAAAAGCAGATGTTACCTTGATTGGTCACATCTGCTTTTTCACTTTATATAGCAAGCTCTTCTTTTATTCTTTTAACTGCCTTTGAGCTTGATTTATAACTTTTCAGCAGCTTCTTATAGTATTTACTTATATCTTCATCCTTTAGGATGTAATATACCTGACTGTTTTCAACCGCGATTAAGCAAAGCTGTTCTATTTGGTCATTAGTCCAAACGCTGAAAGCGGAAAGATTTTTAATGACATCGTGTGTTCTTGCAAAGCTGCCGCTGTTTTCAAGGTCGATTATCAAGTCAATCTTTGAATTTTCTTCTTCGTCATTTTCTTTTTCCGCTTTTTGGTATTCGTTTTTACAGCGGTAATACACAGATTCCAGCGTTTCATTATAAACCGTTCTGTCGATTATGTTTTTCAACAGAATATCAAGCTCCGAACCCTCTGAATAATCAGCCGGAGCAAAGTATTTTACGCGGCTCTCACGCATCATTTTATATACCTTGGCCCTGTCTTTTGTTTCGGAATTATAAACGCCTATCGAAAATCCTCCCGAAGAATTAACCAGCTTCATACAGGGGACATCGGTATCGCTGTCGCCTATGTAGACCATATTTCTGAAAGGAACCCGAACATCCTCGGGAGAAAAATAATCATTTACGCCCGCATCATTTACATCCAAAACGCCCTTTTCAATTCGGAATAAAAACTGCGTCTTGTTTGTATAATTTACAATCTGCGCAGGCCACTTTGCTACGCCTCTTTCGTTGTAATAAAAGGAACAGGCATATATTTTTTCAAAGGACTTTGCAACCGAGGTGCCCTCAATCATCTCCTGTATGCCCGATGATATAATGTAATGCTCGATTATTACGCCCTTTTCCCTTCCGTACGCCCTAATTCTTTCGAACCATTCTTTAACTCCCGGGAAAAGCTTGACCTTTGCACCGTATTCCTTTAATGCTCCCTTATTTAAAACGAGGTTTCCCTCCGCTTCCTTTGTCATCATAAGCATATATGCCGATATTTGATCCATATTATTGGTTTCCGCAAGCTCGTTTGTCTTTTTCCAAAAAGCGTCTACATCATATCCGACAGACTGAATATAGCCCTGTGCCTGCATATCGTCCGGCGACAGTGTTTTATCAAAATCATAGCATATAGCAATAACAGGCATTTCTTCCTTTTTTCTGCGTTCGTATTTTTTTGCCACGATATCACCCTCCGTTCCCATATATTTCATTTGTTGTATTATATCATTTTATTCTGCATTGGGCAAGCTAAATTAATTTGGCTTTTGTTTCTTGCCGTTCCGATAATTAATTTTCAAAATAAGGTTGCGAAGTAAAAGAAAAAAACTTATAATTAAAATAAGATTAAAAATGTAAGGAGTTTTTGAAAATGAACATATTGGAAAAGCTTAGCAGCGCTCCGATGTATCTTATTTGCGGCGGAATTATCGGATTTGTTGCCTTGCTGTGCGTAATATTTATGGTCAGAGCATATAAAGCAGGAAAAGCAATAGGAATGGATACCGCAAAAATGAAACGGGTTATTGTTTCAAGCGCAACCTTTTCCGTATTGCCGAGTATCGGAATTCTGCTTGGCGTAATCGCGCTTTCTGGCAGTCTCGGAATACCGTGGCCGTGGCTTCGGCTTTCGGTTATCGGAGCCTTGCACTATGAAACACAGGTAGCTCAAGCCGCCGCAGAGCAGGTCGGTATGGAAAAGCTTTCGGGCGAGCAGATGACCGCCGCGGGATTTACCACCATTGCGCTTTTAATGAGTGTCTGCATTATGTGGGGAATGATCCTTTCGGTTCTATTCAACCGCAAGTATACAAGTAAGCTCAGTAAAAACGGCGAGAAAAGCGGAGCTATGGGCTTCGGAGATATGGCAATGACCGCTATGTTTATAGGGCTTGTAAGCGCCTATATCGGCAGTTATATCGGTGCCTTTGCTTCCTCGGACGGTATGTTTAACTTCGGCGGCGACCTGACGCCGCTTATTGTTGTCGGGGTATCGGCGCTTACAATGGCATTGTTTGTGTGGCTTGCCAAGAAGCCGAAGCTTGCGTTTGTGGAAAATTTCTCGATAGCGGTCAGTATGCTTGTGGGTATGGCAGCCGCCGTGTTTATCAATTTGGATTAAGGAGTGTATTATTATGGAAAACAAAGAAAATCTGAATTGGGAAAAATATTCCGAAACAACCCATAAAATCGGAAAAATCGCAAGTATAGCGGTCCTTATTATGCTTGTGGGCGCTCCGTTTTTGATTGGTAAGTATTTAGGCGCTTATCCTGACCTTAAGGCTGCCGGAAAAGGCTTTTTCTCGGTTGGCTCGATATGGATGGTAAGCAGTGTTGCCGAATTTCTTATCTATACCCCTATGCTCGGTTCGGGCGGCGGTTATCTTGCGTTTATTACGGGTAATCTTATCAATATGAAAATTCCGTGCGCCGTAAACGCCAGAGATATGGTGGGAGCAAAATCGGGAACCCGTGAAAATGAAATTATCTCAACCCTTTCCATTGCTACCTCGTCCTTGGTAACCATTCTTGTGCTTGCCGTCGGTGTTGCCGCTCTCACTCCCCTGCGCCCGCTTTTGCAGGAGCCTGCCTTACAGCCGGCTTTTGACAATGTTGTCCCTGCCCTGTTTGGCGCTATGGCGTATAAATATTACCGCAAAAATATGAAAATAGCCTTAATTCCGCTTGTGGTAATGAGCCTTTTATTTATGTTCGTTCCGTCGCTTGTAGGATCTACAAGCTTTATGATTATTCCGTCGGGAGCTATCGCAATCGGAATTGCGTACTATTTCTATAAAAGAAACAAAGGAGAAAGCACAAAATGAAAGCTTTACTTTTAATTTTGGCAGGGTTAATAGGACTGGCGGCTTTGCTTTTGCTGATTGCGGTAATACATACCCTGCTTATGCCGTCTAAAGTTTCCTCATATAAACCTAAAGAAGATGAGAGTGAGGCGCTCGAGCTTGCGGAAAAGCTGTCGGAAATGATACAGTCCGATACTACCTCTCATCAGGGTATCTCGGAGGTCGAAAAATTTCGTGAATTTCACAAGGTGCTTGAAAAACTGTTCCCTACGGTACACGAAAAATTGGAACGCACGGATATTGACGGAAATCTGCTTTATTACTGGAAAGGTAAAAGCAGTGAAAAACCGATTTTGCTTATGAGCCATCAGGATGTGGTTCCGGCGGAGGGTGAATGGAAATATCCGCCGTTCTCCGGAAAAATTGCGGAGGGAAAGGTTTGGGGACGCGGCGCCGCAGATACAAAATGCTCGGTTATGGCATTTTTTGAAGCGGCAGAGCGATTGCTAAAGGAGGGCTTTGTTCCGCCGCAGGATGTTTATTTGGCATCCTCCTGCACCGAGGAATGGGCAGGCGACGGCGCGCCTAAGCTTGTAAAGGAATTACAGCGACGCGGTGTAGAGCTTTACCTGCTTTGCGATGAGGGCGGCGGAATTATCGGAGAGCCTATCGGCGGCATACACGGCAACTACGCTATGATAGGTATTTTTGAAAAGGGCAAGGCCGATGTCCGTTTTACCGCAAGAAGCACGGGCGGTCACGCCAGCGCTCCGCCGAAAAACACTCCTATTGCCAGACTTTCAGCCTTTGTAACAAAAACAGAGAAGCACAGTCCCTTTAAGAAAAAGCTATCCCCCGAGGTTGCGTCAATGTTTAAAACGCTTGCGCCGTACGCCCCGTTCGGGCTTAAGCTTTTATTCGGAAACATCTGGCTTTTCCGTCCGCTTTTAAAGGCTGTTCTCCCCGCGGTAAGCGCGCAGGCAGGAGCAATGCTTAGGACAACAATAGCATTTACTATGCAGTCAGGTTCGGACGCCTGCAATGTAATCCCGCAGGAGGCAACGCTCAGCGCCAATATGCGTTTTATTCCGCATCAGGGTGAAAAGGAAAGCCTTGATATAATAAAGCGTCAGGCAGAAAAATTCGACTTGAGTATGGAGGTTCTCCATTCAAACGATTACACGGTACCTGTTGATATTAACGGAAGCGCCTATAAAACGGTAGAGGATGTTATCCGCAAGACCTTTCCCGGACTTGCTACGAGCCCGTATGTTATGACAGGGGCTACCGACGCTCAGTTTTATCAGCCTGTTTGCAAAAGCTGTATCCGATTTGCGCCCGTGATTTACTTGCCCGAACAAATGAAGGGTATGCACGGACTGAACGAAAATATTGAATACAGCTGTCTGCCCGGGGCTGTCCGTTTCTACGAAAACCTTATCCGTGCCGAAAAGTAAAAGCTTATGTTATAAAAAACCGCAAGGCAGCTTATGCTGCTTTGCGGTTTTAATCTTTACTCCTTATGCTCGGCGCTTGCGGTAAACGCTCCGCCGCTGTAATCCACCGTAACCTCGGAATCGGGTTCAATATCATTTTCAATCATTTTACGGGCGATAAGGGTCTCTATATTTGACTGTATAAATCTCTTTATCGGGCGTGCGCCGTAAATCGGGTCAAATGACTGCTCGATTATCTGTTCTATTGCCGCAGGGGTGACCTTTACGCTTATTCTCTGCTCCTTAAGGCGCTCGGAGATCTCGGCTATTTTAAGGTCTACTATTCCCTTGATATTTTCCTTGGTAAGCGGACGGTAGAAGATAATTTCATCCAGTCGGTTTAAGAACTCGGGACGGAAACTGCGCTTTAAAAGCTCACTTACCTTATTTCTTGCATCATTGCTTATTTCGCCCTTTTCGTTTATTCCGTCAAGAATAATATCGGAGCCTAAGTTTGAAGTAAGAATAATAATCGTGTTCTTAAAATCTACGGTTTTGCCGTGACTGTCGGTTATTCTTCCGTCGTCAAGCACCTGAAGCAATACATTGAAGACATCAGGATGCGCCTTTTCTATCTCATCAAACAGTACGACCGAGTAGGGCTTGCGGCGTACCGCCTCGGTGAGCTGACCGCCCTCGTCGTAGCCTACATATCCGGGAGGCGCTCCTATAAGACGGGACACGGAGTATTTCTCCATATACTCGCTCATATCTATTCTGACAAGACTTTTTTCATCATCGAAAAGCGCGGCGGTAAGCGCCTTTGCAAGCTCTGTTTTGCCGACGCCCGTAGGTCCTAAGAAAAGGAATGAGCCGACAGGACGGTTCGGATCCTTAATTCCCGCCCTCGAACGCAGTATCGCGTCGCTTACCTTGTGGACAGCCTCGTCCTGACCTATAACTCTGTTGTGAAGTATGGACTCGAGGTTTAAAAGCTTGCTTCTCTCACTCTCTACAAGCTTTGAAACAGGTATTCCCGTCCAACGGGAAACTATCTTCGCTATTTCCTCGTCTGTAACCCTGTCACGCAAAAGCGTATTGTCAGCGGTGTCGCTTGCCGCCTCTTCCCTTTGCAGTTCCTGCTGTAACTGCGGCAGTTTTCCGTACTGCAATTCCGCGGCTTTTGTAAGGTTGTATTCCTCCTTTGCCTTTTCTATCATGTGGTTTACATTTTCTATCTCGGAACGGATTTTCTGCACCTTTTCTATTCCGTGCTTTTCATTTTCAAGCTTAGCTTTCATTGCGCTGAACTGTTCACGGAGTTTCGCAAGTTCTGCCTTGATTTCATCAAGGTGCGCAAGCGTCAGCTTATCCGTTTCCTTTGAAAGCGCTTCTTCCTCGATTTCAAGCTGCATAATCTTATGCGAAATCTCATCCATCTCGGTCGGCATTGAGTACATTTCCGTCTTTATAAGAGCGCACGCCTCGTCTATAAGGTCTATTGCCTTATCGGGGAGGAAACGGTCCTGTATATAACGGTCGGAAAGGGTTGCGGCGGCTATAATCGCCTTATCCATAATCTTAACGCCGTGGTATACCTCGTACCTTTCCTTAAGACCTCTTAAAATCGCAACGGTATCCTCAACCGTAGGCTCGTTGACCATAACAGGCTGGAAACGGCGTTCAAGCGCCGCGTCCTTTTCTATATACTGACGGTACTCGTTAAGCGTGGTAGCGCCTATACAGTGAAGCTCGCCCCTTGCAAGCAACGGCTTTAAAATATTGCCCGCGTCAAGGGCGCCGTCCGTTTTTCCGGCGCCTACTATTGTATGAAGCTCGTCTATAAACAGTATGATCCTGCCCTCGCTTGACTTTACCTCATTAAGCACCGCCTTAAGCCGTTCCTCAAATTCACCCCTGAATTTCGCGCCGGCAATAAGCGCTCCCAAATCAAGTGAAAATATTGTGTGATTTTTAAGGTTGTCAGGTACATCTCCGCTTACTATACGCAGGGCAAGACCCTCGGCTATTGCGGTTTTACCAACGCCCGGCTCGCCTATAAGGCAGGGGTTGTTCTTCGTTTTTCTTGACAGAATACGGATAACATTTCTTATTTCCTCGTCTCTGCCTATCACGGGGTCAAGCTTGTGTTCACGGGCACGCGCGACAAGGTCGGTGCCGTATTTTTTAAGAACATCATAGGTGTCCTCGGGGTTATCACTTTTAACCTTTTGGTTTCCCCTGATGCTTTTAAGCGCGTCAAGCACCTTAGCCTCGGTAATATTTTGCTCTTTAAACAAGACCTTAAGCGCGTCGGACGGCGACTGTATAAGTCCGAGCAAAATATGCTCGACCGAAATGTAGTCGTCCTGCATCTTTTGAGCCTGTTTTTCGGCATTGCCGAGCGCCTTGTTAAGCTCGGGGGAAATATAAATATTGTTTGGGTCATAACCGCTTCCGCTGATTTTAGGCAGCTTCGAAATTTCTTCCTCGGTTTTAGAAAGCAAAAGCTCCGGCGAAGCGCCTATACTCTTGATTATCTCCCCTGCAAGGCCGTCGGGCTGAGAAAGCAGGGCGGCAAGCAAATGCTCCTCGCCTACGCTGTTATTTCCGTTCTCGCCCGCAAGCGACTGCGCGCTTTTTAAAGCGTCTAACGATTTTTGTGTTAATTTATCTATGTTCATAAGCTCATCTCCTAAATAATCTCGCTGTTTTCATTTATATAGCTTTCGTATTCGGCAAGTATATCCTGCACCGCCGTG
>DKDS01000028.1:9297-10754 GCA_002451855.1 Ruminococcaceae bacterium UBA6842
TCCGCCGTTAAAGTACCTTTTCATTGCCGTATCAAACATCTGAATATAATCGGCAATAAGAAGCGCGGCAGACAGATTGCTTTTGCCCGAGATTTGCGACGGACTTTTTCTGTGCATTATAGGCCGTCTGAAAACTCCGTTTTCGAATGTATCCTTTCCGGTAAAGCCGTATTCATATTCAATTCCCGCCCACAAATTGTAAAATTCAAGCATTTTATCAAGAAGCGCCGAATTTGTTGTCCTTGTGGACACCTTTATAATCCCCTGCTCTTTTGCAGGCTCTCTGTAAAGCTCTATTGTGTACCTTACAGTCGGGTTATACTTATATGAAAGCGCCGTTCTGAGCGACATTACCGACGGGGTCGGCGGTGAAAGCTCACTGAAGGTTTCGCCCGAATACAAATGATGCGCAAGCTCGTCAAAAATACTGCTTATGCGTTTTTCGGGTGTTGTAAGCGAAACATATTCCGCCAATATTTGATTTATCATATTTGAACGGTTAGTGTTTTGTATATATGCCAATCTGTCTATCTTTGCGATAACATCATCGGCAAGCACAACCGAATAAACACTCTTTTTCATATTATGACCTCCTTGTCGCATTAAATATTGTATACCCATTTATATAATTTGTCAAGCATTTTATATAAATTTCTTTACATTTTTATTGTGACAAAATAATAGGACGGCGTTAAAAGGCCGTCCTATCGGTATTTCAGTCAATTAAAACCACAGGCTTTATAAGGCTTTGCGGCTTGTTGTGCATAAGCTCCAGCGCTTCGGGAATTTTATCAAATCCGTTAAAAATATGAGTAACAAGCAAATCGGGATTTATTCTGCCGTATATAACAAGGTCTGCCAATCTTTCTATACGGCGTCTGCCGCCCGGCATAAGTCCGCCGTTTATTTGCTTGTGCGCCATACCGTTCCCCCAGGGAACAAGCGATACGCTTATCGCTCCGCCGTCCCCGAAATAATTTACATTGCCGATTTTACCGCCGGGCTTCAGCATCCGCACCGCCTGCTCAACCGTCTCCGCTCCGCCGCCGGCAATAATCACCTTGTCAACGCCTTTTTCATCGGTTTTTTGCAATATCTGCTCCGCTATATCGCCGTCCTTATAATTAATTATATCGGTAGCGCCGTAATCCCTTGCGGCATTAACGCAAATTTGTCTTGAGCCGACGGCAAATACACGGGCGGCTCCGTGCATAACCGCTCCCGCAACCGACATAAGTCCGACAGGTCCTATGCCGATAACGCAAACCGTATCTCCGAATTTTATATCGCACAGCTCCGCTCCGTGCAGTCCCGTAGGCATCATATCGCAAAGCATTACCGCCGTCTGCGGCTTCATACCGTCGGGCAAACGCGCCATATTAGCGTCCGCCTCGTTTACATTGAACAGCTCCGCAAAAACGCCGTCCTTGCAGTTTGAAAATTTCCAGCCCGCAAGC
>DKDS01000028.1:10868-11200 GCA_002451855.1 Ruminococcaceae bacterium UBA6842
CCGTTTTATGGACAATACCGACCGCCTCGTGACCGAGCACCATATCGTGTCTGTCTCCGAGCGCTCCCTCGTACACCGTGTGAATATCAGAAGTACAGGGCGAGACCGCTATCGGGCGCACAAGAGCGTCAAGCGGACCGCATTCAGGCTCCGGTTTTTCTATCCAGCCTGTTTTTCCTACCGAAAGCATCGCAAAGCATTTCATAAAAATCACCCTATTACATTATTTATACAAATATCTTTTCCTAATAACGGAGCGTTTATTTAAAAAAGTTGTTGCAAATTTCCTGTATTGTGGTAAAATGTAAGTTAACGGGGGTTTAGCTCAGCTG
>DKDS01000012.1:0-694 GCA_002451855.1 Ruminococcaceae bacterium UBA6842
TCACGGACGGAAAGCGCGTTTCCCGAAATCAGCCAACCGCCGAGAGCCGCAAAAACGCTTTCAAGACTCATTGTAAGCGACGCAACCGACGGCTCGGCGTACTTCTGCCCGACTATCTGAAGAGTGTAGCCTATTCCGCTTGAAACCACGCCCAAATAAACTATCTGGGGAGCGGCGGCTAATATGTTTGAAAGGGACGGCCGCTCGAAAATCAATGCTGCCGCCGTGGACAGAACGCCCACCACCGTAAATTGCAATATTGAAAGCTTAAGACCGCCTGTAACGCCTACAAAATGACCGACAGCGATTATTTGGCAGGCAAAGGAAAGCGCGCAGATGAATACCAAAATATCGGCAACATAAATTCCGCTTATTCCGCCCGAGAAGCAGAGCAAATAAAATCCGCCCACCGCTATAAGCACGCTTAAATATATTATCGGGCTTACCTTTTTCCCGAAGAGAAGTGAAATTATAGGGACAAATACCACATAAAGCGCCGTTATAAAGCCACTTCTTGCTTCCGCGGCGGCGCCTGCAGGGTAAGCGCTTATACCGAATTGCTGAAGATTCACCGAAACGGTAAGCAGTAGTCCGCAAACGCCCGCAGCGATAAAATATTGCTTTTTAAGCGCCTTTTCCTCGGGAAAGAAATGCTTTTCCTTTCTACCGGCGGTTATTTTGTAAAAGGCGAAAA
>DKDS01000012.1:720-20019 GCA_002451855.1 Ruminococcaceae bacterium UBA6842
TAAATGACCTGAGCGCATTAAAGGTAAGTGAGGGGACAAGCTCGCCGCCGTCCGACTGCGCTACAAACGCAATCCCCCAAATAAAGGCAGTAACGCACAGTATAAGACTGCCCTTTAAATTATTGCTTTTCATGGTTTAACTTCTCTTTTCTCATTGTAAGTGAAATTCTTTTCTTTTGTATATCCACGGACAGTACCCAAACCTTTACAATATCGCCGACCTTAAGCACCTCGGAGGGGTGCTTTATAAATCTGTCGGTTATCTGCGAGATGTGTACAAGTCCGTCCTGATGAACGCCTATATCCACAAAAGCCCCGAAATCTATAACATTTCTTACCGTTCCGGTAAGCTCCATTCCCGGTTTCAGGTCTTCCATTGATACTATATCGCTTCTTAAAAGCGGAGGCGGAAGCTCGTCTCTCGGGTCTCTGCCCGGCCGTTCAAGTTCCTTTATTATATCATTAAGTGTCGGCACTCCTATACCGAGCTTCTCAGCCGTGCTTTCAATGCCGTCAGCCTCAATTACAGGCTTTATTGCGGCGGTCTTTCCGCATTTTACATCATTATCCGTTACGCCGCACAGCTTTAAAAGCTTTTCGGCGGCGGCATAGCTTTCGGGATGAACCGAGGTGTTGTCAAGCGCCTGCTTTCCGTCGGATATTTTCAAAAATCCGGCGCACTGTAAAAACGCCTTCGGACCTAATTTTGAAACCTTTTTAAGCTCTGTACGGCAGGTGAATTTTCCGTTTTCCTCACGGTAGGCTACAATGTTCTTGGCAAGCGAAGCGCCTATACCCGAAACCCTTGATAAAAGCTGAACCGATGCGGTGTTGAGGTCTACGCCGACGGTGTTTACGCAGTCCTCCACAACGCCGTCAAGCGCGGCGTTAAGCTGCGCGGGCGGCATATCGTGCTGATACTGACCTACGCCTATTGATTTTGGGTCTATCTTCACAAGCTCGGCAAGCGGATCCTGAAGTCTCCGTGCAATGGAAACGGCACTGCGAAGCGAAACATCGTAATCGGGAAATTCCTCCGCGGCAAGCTTGGATGCGGAATAAACGCTGGCGCCCGCTTCGGACACCACCATATAGGAAAGCCCGTCGTTAAGCTCCTTTATAACTTCAGCGGCAAAGACCTCTGTTTCGTGGCTTGCCGTTCCGTTGCCTATCGCGAAAACACGGACAGAATATTTATTTACAAGCGATTTGATAATCTGTTTTGCTTCTTCAACCTTGTTTTTCGGAGGCACGGGATATATAACGCCCGTATCGAGAACCTTGCCCGTGCCGTCAACGACCGCAACCTTACAGCCTGTTCTGTAACCGGGGTCAAGCCCTATTGTGACCTTGTCCTTTACGGGCGGCTGCATAAGCAGCTGCCGTAAATTAGATGAAAAGACCTTTATTGCCGAGGCGTCGGCTCTCTCTGAAAGCTCGTTTCGGATTTCACGCTCTATCGACGGGAATATCAGTCTTGTATATGCGTCCTCCGCGGCGGCTTTTACGGTCTCTGTCGCCGATGACCCCTCTTTGATGTGATTTTTCGAGATTATAAACATAGCCTTTTCACGGTCAAAATCCACCGAGACCTTAAGTATGCCTTCCTTTTCGCCTCTGTTCACGGCAAGTATTCTGTGGTCGGGTATTTTGGAGAGCGGCCCGCTGTAATCCTTATACATTTCATAAACGCCGACGTCCTCCGTGACTGCCTTGACGGTAAGCATGCCGTGCGCAAGGCAAACAAATCTCATCCGTTTGCGTATGTCGGCGTCGTCGGAAATTTTTTCGGCAATTATATCCATAGCCCCCGCAAGCGCTTCCTCTGCCGTTTCAACCCCTTTTTCCGGATCTGTATATTCCGCCGCAAGCGTCATGGGCGGTTTGCAGTCGGGCGCCTGTCTGTAAATTTCCTCCGCTAATGGCTCAAGACCTTTTTCTTTTGCGGCGGTGGCTCTTGTTTTGCGTTTTTTCTTGTAGGGACGGTATAAATCGTCAAGCTCGGTCAGAGTCTTCGCTCCGTCTATCGCGGCGGAAAGCTCATCGGTTAAAGCACCCTGTTCGTCTATGGCTATTTTGATTTTTTGGCGCGTTTCATCCATATTCCGCAGATAATTAAGCCGTTCGTAAAGGGAGCGCAAAACCTGATCGTCAAGCGAGCCGGTGGCTTCCTTGCGGTAGCGCGCAATAAACGGTATGGTATTGCCGTCGTCTATAAGCTTTACGGTATTTTCAACCTGAAACGGTTTTAAGGAAAATTCCTCCGTAAGCGTTTTTATAATATCCATTTTATCACCTTGCCTAAGTTTACCATAAAGCGGGATTATGTGCAATAAAAAAATGGCTTTTACCACAGTCTATGCGGTAAAAGCCGTTTCTCATTTTATATATTATTTATTGAAATATCTCTTTAAGAGACCCTCAAACGCTCTGCCGTGTCTCGCTTCGTCCTTAGCCATTTCATGAACTGTATCGTGTATAGCGTCAAGATTAAGCTCCTTAGCAAGCTTAGCAAGCTCAAACTTGCCCATTGTAGCGCCGTTTTCGGCATCTGCGCGCATTTCAAGGTTTTTCTTGGTGCTGTCGGTAACGACCTCGCCCAAAAGCTCCGCAAACTTAGCGGCATGCTCGGCTTCCTCAAATGCCGCCTTTTCCCAGTACATACCGATTTCGGGATAGCCCTCTCTGTGGGCTACTCTTGCCATTGCAAGGTACATACCCACTTCCGTACATTCGCCGTTGAAGTTTTCGCGAAGACCGTCGATTATTCTCTGATCCGCGCCCTTGGCTATGCCAACAACATGCTCGGCAGCCCATGTTTTTTCCTCAGACTGCTCAGCAAATTTAGAAGCCGGAGCATGGCATATAGGACATTCCTCCGGTGCAGCTTCGCCCTCATAAACATAACCGCAAACAAGACATACAAATTTTTTCATTTTTAATTCCTCCGTAAATTGATTTTTAATCAGCTTTGCATTTACTGCACACACCGTACACGATATATACCGCAGTTTCGCTTAAAAAGCCGTTTTCCTTTGCCGTCTGTGCCAGAATATCCTGCTTTAACGGAGCGTCGTAAATTTTTCCGCAGTGCTTGCAGTGCAAATGCGCGTGCGGGGCGCTGTTCCCGTCAAAGTGTTCATATCCGTCGCCGACAGATAAAGAAAGTATAACGCCTTCATCGCTTAAGGCGGCAAGGTTGCGGTAGACCGTCCCGAGACTTATATTCGGGATAACCTTGCGTACCTCATTATAAACGGCAGATGCCGTGGGGTGTGTATCGGTTGAACGCAAAACCCGTAAAATTGTTTCACGCTGTCGTGAATAATTTTTCATTGAATCACCTAAATCAGTAATGATTACTATTTTATTATACACGCAAATTTTATTTTGTCAAGAACTTTTTTTCAAAAACCTTGACATTTTTTTCACAATAAACTATTATTATATTAGTATTAATGTAAATTTGAAAGGGTACATTTTATTATGGGAAATAATATAGTATCTAATTCAGTAATAAAGCGACTTCCGAGATATTACCGTTTTTTGGGTGAAATTAAGGCTCTCGGAACAGAGAGAATATCGTCAAGGGAGCTTTCCGAAAAAATGGGGCTTACCGCAAGTCAGATAAGGCAGGATCTTAATTGCTTCGGCGGCTTCGGTCAGCAGGGCTACGGCTACAATGTTACCATACTTCAGTCTGAAATAGGGCATATATTAGGTCTTGATACGCCGAAAAGCACTATTTTAATAGGCGCCGGAAATCTCGGAAAGGCAGTCACGCTTCATATAAATTTCGAGGCTGTCGGTTTTCGTCTTATAGGACTGTTTGACAATAAGGAATCGGTTGTGGGGCAGGTCATAAAAAATCTTCCCGTGAGGAATATTTCAACACTTGATGAATTCTGCCGCGAAAATCTTCCCGAGGTTGCGATACTCTGCATACCCAAGGACGCCGCAATGGGAATGTCAAAACAGCTTGTTAAGCTCGGAATTAAAGGCGTATGGAATTTCAGCCATTATGATTTGGCGTTCAATTATCCTGATATAAAGGTGGAAAATGTGCATTTCGGAGACAGTCTTATGACCCTCTCATATAAGCTTACAAATAATGCCTGAGCCCGGTAAAATCAATCGCCGACGGTCTGTTTGAGGTCCTGCGCCGACAGCTGTCGGCTTTTTGTTTTTATTTTCGTCATTTATTGACATTTTTTGCTTCAAAAGGTTGACATAAAGCAAGAAAAAATATATAATTATTCTGTTTAAGGTTTACTTTTTAAAGGAGCAAAAGAAAATGAAGGGAATGCAAAGAATTTCTTGTTTTTTGCTTTCGCTTGCGGTATTTCTTACCGCAACTGTTTATGTTGAAAAAGTGTATGCGGACGGGAGCTTTGAGGAACAGATATCGTCCTTTCCCGAAAGCTACAAGTCCTCTCTCAGGGCTCTCCATTCAATATATCCGAACTGGAAGTTTTATGCGGATTATATCGATATAACTCTTGATGAGGCCGCGGAACTTGAGACGGTACGCAAGGTTACGGACGATAAGAGCATTTCATGGCGTTCAATGGACAAGGGCTCGTACGATTGGGGAAGCGGCACTTGGGTTTCGGTAGAAGAAGGCAGATGGCATTATGCTTCAAGAGAAGTAATAAAATATTATATGGACCCGAGAAACTTCCTTAATGAGAGATACATATACGCTTATATGAAGCAAAATTACGATCCTACAAGCCAAAATGAGGAGGGAATAAGAAAGATTGTAAGCGGCACATTCCTTGAGAATGGCTATTACGACCCGAACGATACCGCATACGGCGGTTCATATATAGCAGTAATAATGGAGGCGGCAAGGAGGTCCGGTATCAATCCGTATATACTTGCGGCGACTATTATACAGGAGCAGGGCTCGGGCGGAACCTCGGGTATTATCGCGGGACCCTATTATAATTTTTTCAATATTTCCGCTAACGGAAACGATCCGGTGGCAAACGGTATAAGCTACGCCAGAGGAAAAGGCTGGGATACAAGGTCTAAATCCATAATAGAAGGTGCGACTTTCAGTGGTAATAACTATGTCAGCGCAGGACAGAATACATATTTCTATATCAATTATAATATAAAGGATATTAACAACCTTTGGCACCAGTACGCCACAGCGGTTCACAACGCGTCATCATCTGCAAGGCAGCTTGAAAAGACATATAAGGATTTGAAATCGGCAGAGCTTGATTTTCTTATACCTGTTTATAAGAATATGTCTGATATGGCTTCTCAGCTGCCCGAAAGGAACGGGAACCTCAACAATTATTATTTTGAAAGTATAAACGCAGAGGGTCTTACCCCGTCGTTTGACAAATTTAATTACAGCTACAGCCTGAGCGTTTCGGGGGATTCCACAGTATATGTAAAGCTTCCCGAAAGTGCGGAATACGCAGGAGACGCAAGCTATAATCTGAATACAGGCAGTAATTATATTGCTTTAAGGGTAAAATCGCAAAGCGGATATTATAGTGAGTATTATATTGATGTATGGGCAGGCTCGCCGTGTCGGCTTACGGTAAGCACCGAGAACAGTCCGGTTTCGGTCGTCAGAAAGGGCGATACCAACGGAGACGGTAAGGTTACGCTTATGGACCTTGCGAATGTTCAAAGACATATGCTCGGTCTTATATCCCTTACGGGAAACAACTTTGTCGGCGCGGATACAAATTCCGACGGAAAGATATCGCTTATAGACCTTGCAAACATTCAAAGGCATTTGCTTGGGATTATAAACCTGTAATAAAATACGGAATGAGGATAGATATGAAAAAAAGCTTAATTAAAATCATTACAATTCTTGCGGCTGTGCCCGTTGCGGTAAGCTGTCTTGTTTTTACCGCTTCTGCCGCAGGCACCACAATATCCTTCAGCAGCAGTAAGCCGAGCGTTAACGATTCGGTTACGGTTACGGTTACGGTAAACGCCGATGAAAATATGTACGGAACATCGTTTTCTGTTAATTATAATCCTGATGTGCTCCGATTTGAGAGCGGAGACAATGCCACAGGCGGCGCGGGCGTCGTAAATGTGGTTTATTCTGTAAGCGGCAAAACAAAGCAATCCTGTCCGCTTAAATTTACGGCGATAGCCTCAGGCTCCTGCACGGTAAGCGTTGTTAACGCTATGTATGCGAGCGATAATGAAATTGCGGTAGGCGGTTCCTCGGCAACGCTTGCGGTAGCGGACGCCGCAAAATCCGATAATGCCAACTTAAAATCGCTTTCGTTAAGCACAGGCACGCTTTCACCGAAATTTTCCGCAAGTAAAACCTCATATACGGCAAAGGTTGCGAAAAATGTTACGGAGTGCAAGATTTTTGCCACTGCGGCAGACAGCGGCGCAAAGGTTGAGGTGTCGGGTACCTCCGCGCTTAACGAGGGCAAGAATGTACGGACGGTTACGGTAACAGCGCCCAGCGGAGCGCAAAAGGTGTATACTATTACAATTACACGCTCTGATGAAGAAGAAAAACCCGAAGAGTCGTCCCAAACCGAACCGCAGCCGAACGAGACGGTTATAGACGGCGTTCCGTTTACGGTTCTCACCGATATTTCGGGAATTGCTCTTCCGAACGGATTTTCGGCTGACACCGCCGATTTTAACGGCACTCAGGTTGCGGTTGCCAAGGATACGGCAGGCTACTACACCGTTTATTATCTTAAGGGTGCCGATGATTCATGCGTTCCGTATTTGCTTTCCGAGGACGGAAAGACCTTTGAAAAGCTTAAATATGCCGTTTTCGGCAATAATACATATATCTTTGCGAATATACCCGAGGGGTATAAGGCGCCGTCGGGGTATTATGAAACAACAGTGGATATAGGCGGATTTAATATAAAGGCTTTTGCGGTCGCAAATACCGAGACGGGAGCTTCGGGCGGACTTAATGCTTCTGCGGAAGACGCGGATTATTCCGATTTTTATTATGTATACTGCTTCTTTAACGGTAACTTCTCTATGTACCGTTATGACAGCGCGGAAAATGTTTTGCAAAGAGCGCCGGAGTTTAAGCTTGTAAAGGAAGAATTGGAAATTAAGCCCGGCGGATTCGGTTCGAGATTTGCTTCTTTGTCCGCAAATGCCAAAATAATGGTTATATGTTTAGTTGTGGCTTTAATAGCCGCCGCGGTTCTTGTTGTTCTTCTTATATTGAAGCTTGTAAAAGGAAAAGACAGCGAGGATGACATTGCGTTCACAAGTGATTTTGACGAGGTTGCCGTAAGCGACGGTACGGAAAAATACGAAGACGGGGACGCGGAGGATGATGAGCAGACCCAAGAGGAAGAAAAGCTGTAAGGAAATTATTTATGGGTAAAATTTGCGCCGTAATATCCGGAGGTGAGTATTCGGGTCTTAACGGTATTGAAAAAGCGGATTATATCATAGCCTGCGATAAAGGCTTTGAGTATGCGCTCGAAAACGGTATAAAGCCGGATATATTTGTCGGCGATTTTGATTCGTATAAGGGCGCTGTTCCCGCGGGTATACCCGTGCTGGAGCTTCCTACGCAAAAGGACGATACGGATACCTTGGCGGCATTAAGATACGCCGTGGCGGCAGGCTACGCTGAAATAGAAATTTACTGCGCCTTGGGCGGCAGAACGGACCATACGCTTGCAAATATTCAGGCGGCGGCGTTTGCCGTGAAAAACGGCGCTGTTGTGCGTATTTTCGGAAAAGAAACAAGGATGATTGTGTTGAGCGGCGGCGGAATTACCGTTCCGCCCGAAAAGAACTGCTCGCTTTCAATTTTTTCGCTTACCGATAAATGCGAGGGTGTTACGGCTTCGGGTGTTAAATATCCGCTTGAAAACGCGGAAATAAACAATACATTCCCGATAGGCGTCAGCAACGAATGGAAAGGGAACGCCGAAATATCTGTTAAAAGCGGAATTTTAGCCGTGGTAATTTCAAAATTGATATAAAAAACGGGACTGTCAAACAGTCCCGTTTTTTTCACAGTATTAATTTTAAACTCTAAGTGTCCCGCTCTGCCGTAATGCGCTTAAAATAACCTGCGTTAAAGCAGGTGGGTGCCGGCCGCACGGCTTCACGCTCCCTTCTTCCGAACTCGGCACAGCCGCGGGAGGTCTGCAATCCGCAATGCGAGCGTAGGCCCCTAATTATAATGTTGTAGGGTTATATAAGACGCGGTCCGCGAACAGAGCAGGACGGGAAATTAATCCTCGTCTATCTCAAAAAAGTCCTCAAGCCTTTCGACAAAGGCGTCGGCGACCATATCGTATTCGTCGTCATCCTCTATTTCGTAATAGTATTCGTCACCGTTTTCATCGGCTTCGCCGACCTTTACAATTACAAGCTCTCCACTGTCGTCAAGTGTTTTTTGAGGGTCGTCGTATATCGGCAGCATGGCAAGGTAGCGACCGGTATCGGTTTCAATGGCGTCAAGCACCTCAAAGGTATATTCCTTTCCGTCGTCATCGGAAAGTGTTACTATATCGGGATTATAATCCTCTTTGTTCTTAATGTTGTCCATAATTATCCTCCGAACAGAAGTCTGTACCCATATTTTAACCCTTTTGGGGCTTTAAGTCAATGGTAAATGAATTAAATTTTTCAATCGCTACGGAAGCTTTTCTGAAGCTCGTAATCTATAACTCTTTTAAACTGCGTATCGTAAAGCTTACGGTAGGTTCGGCTTTTATCCATAAGCTCGTCGTGCGTGCCCGAATCCGTGATTTCGCCGTTTTCAATCACCAGTATTTTATCGGCGGCAATAACCGTTGAAAGTCTGTGGGCGATTACAATGCTTGTTCTGCCCGACATTACGAAATTAAGAGCCGACTGTATAAGATTTTCCGATATTGAGTCAAGCGAGGAGGTTGCCTCGTCAAGAATAAGTATGCGTGGATTTTTAAGAATTACACGGGCAATCGAAATTCTTTGCTTTTCACCGCCCGAAAGCTTAAGACCTCTGTTGCCGACAACGGTATTAAGCTTATCGGGTAAATTGTCTATAAAATCGTAAATATTAGCCGCTCGGCAGGCTTTTTCTATTTCCTCGGGCGTGGCGTCTGGCTTTGCGTAAAGCAGGTTTTCAAGCACCGTCCCGTTAAAAAGATAGGTGTCCTGAGTTACTATGCCTATATTTCTCCGCAGATAGTCAAGGTCGAATTGCCGTACATCCGTTCCGGCGATATTTACACTTCCGGCTGTGACATCGTAAAGTCTCGGAATCATGGAAATTATTGTTGATTTTCCGGCGCCGGAAGCCCCGACAATAGCGTACATTTTTCCGTTCGGTACGAAAAAGCTTATGTTCTTCAGTATTTCACGCCCGTTTTCGTATGAAAAACCGACATTCTTAAATTCTATACTGCAGTCGTCAAGCGGCGGCTTTACGGGATTTTCGGGATTTACTATGGTACATTCACGGTCGAAGTATTCGAATATTCTTGTAAAGAGCGCTAAGGATCTGACAAAATCAACCTGTAAATCAAGCAGCTGCCTTACCGGCTGGTAAAGTCTGTTTACAAGTGCTACGACAACCGAAATATCGCCTACCGTAAGCGAGGTATCCGTGCGGCTTATTATTAAAAATCCGCCCGCAAAGTATATAAGTAACGGCGCTATCTGTATAAACATACCGAGGAATACATGAAACCAACTGCCGGCGCGTTGTTCCTTTATCGTAATTTTTGTTGTTTCATTATTTACGGCACGGAACTTTTCGTATTCCTCGTCCTCCTTATTAAAAAGCTTTACAAGCATAGAACCGCTTACCGAGAGCGTTTCGTCAACATGCTGGTTAAGCTCGTCCTGTTTTTCCTGAGCCTCGCTTACAAGCTGCCACCGTTTTTTTCCTACCGCCTTGGTCGGCAGTATAAGCAGGGGTAAAATAACAATTCCGACTGCCGCCAGTCTCCAATCGGTATAGAAAAGATAAAAAACGCAGGTGCCTATCGTCAAAACATTGCTGACAAGCGAGGTCAGCATTACCGATATTACCGAGCTGACGCCGTTAATATCCCCGTTCATACGGGTTATAATGTCGCCCTGCTTTTCGCTTGTGAAAAACGAATGAGGCATATGCTCAAGATGATAATACATTTCGTTCCGCATATCATAAATGATTTTTTGCGAAATCCAGCTGTTTATGTATTGCTCAAGCACGCTTATTATTTGTGAAACGGACAGTACCGCAAACGCAAGCACCAAAAGCTGAGCCAAAAGCTTTATGTCGGTGCTGTCATCCACTATCGCGTCAACTATTTTACCCGTTATTACGGACGGGAAAAGCCCCAAAACGGCGGAAACCGCAAGGGCGGCAAAAACGGCGATGAACTGCCATTTGTACGGCTTTAAGTAACTGAGAATTCTTAAAAGCAGTTTTTTTGTTATTTTGGGACGGGAAAGCTTTTCCTCATCTGTTAAAAAGCCTCTCGGACCGCCTATACGCATAGGCCCTCTCATACCGGCGGGCGGCGGCATCATAGGTCTCATTTAATTACCTCTCTCTGTGAATTTTCGAAATTAATTATATTATAACACTTTTTAGGAAATTTGTGTCATTTTTAAATAATTTGTGAATATATATAAAAGTTTTTAAAAACTACTTGACAAAACGGTAATTATGCATTATAATAAAGCCGGACAAAGAGAAAGGAGTTGATAAAAGTGAGAGAGGAAACTCCACCGGCTTCTTATCAAAATAAAACGAAAGTGGTGAGTCCAATGAAGTAAATATCGGCAACGCAAAACGATAAATACTTAACGGAGAGTCCGATGTACATTTAATTGTTCCGAAAGGAATTTAATATAATTTCCCATAAAAGGTGATTTATATGATTGTAAGGCGTTTAGCTATCAAATAAATCGAAACGGGTGGGACCGATGCACAGTTAATTTTCTAAAGGTTAATTATAAGAAATCGTAAAAGGATGACTTAAATGTTCTTTAGGTGTTTAACCGAAAAATAATTTTAACGGGTGAGTCCGATGTACAATTCATTTTAATGCTCGGTTAAATTTAAGTCTTTTCTCAGGGTATTAAATTGCTTATGCAGTGCAGATGCATTTACGACATTTTCAATTAATATTAATATTTTACCTATTCAAAGGTTTACAGATAAGGTTTAATTAAGAGCAACGGTTAAAATTGAATATGAAAAAAATCTAACAGCCGCGATTGGATAATCGCGGCTGTTTAGTTTGTTGATAAATCTACACTTTAATTTCTTTTCGGCGTTTACGCCGCCTTCGTTTTTTCGCTGACATGTGCGGCGAAAAAACACATTATAAGCGAAAAGCCGTTGAATGGCGGCTTTTCAAGGGCACAGGGGTGGTATTGGCGGGGATAGAGTGCAGTCCGAAAATCTTTGATTTTCGAGCAAACGGCATCTCCGACCAAAAGAGTGTCGAATTTTCGACGCTCGCAGCAGCCGCGATTGGATGGTCGCGGCTGTTTTGCTCTTTATCAGTGCGTTTTCTACCGACAGTGGAGTGAAAAAATTTCCTCTACGGCAGGCATTTTCCTTTTAGAAAGCAAAAATATTCGAATAGGGTGAAAAAAACGGTAACGGGGAATATAATAAGCACGAACAGTTTTCTTTTTAAAGGAGAATTTTTATGGGCTACAGAATAGTTACCGATTCAAGCGCTAATCTCACCGATGAGCAAATTAACGAATACGGAGTGGAAATTTTATCGCTTAAATATTATATAAACGATAAGGAATACGACAGCTATGTTAAAGGGGTTCCCACGGATTATACGGAAACATACTCGTTGCTTCGCCAAAAAGCAAAAATAACCACCTCGCTTGTTTCAAGAGAAATTTGCGACAGAGTGATACGCCCTATACTTGAAAACGGCGAGGATGTGCTTGTGCTTGCCTTTTCTTCGGGACTTTCGGGTACTTATCAAAATATAGAAAACGCCGCAAAGGATTACCGCAAGGAATTTCCCGACAGAAAGATACGGGTGGTGGATACGCTTTGCGCCTCTTTGGGCGAGGGATTGGCGGTTCATTATGCGGTAAAGCTTAAAAATGAAGGCAAAACGCTCGATGAGGTTGCGGATTGGGTAGAGGAAAACAAGCTTCATATATGCCATTTGTTCACTATTGACGATTTGTTTTTTCTTAAAAGAGGAGGCAGGCTGTCGGGCAGCGGAGCTGTGCTCGGAACACTGCTCGGTATAAAGCCGATGCTTCACACCGCCGATGACGGCAAGCTTTATGTTACCGGTAAGGTAAGGGGCAGAAAGGCAGCTGTGGAAAGCCTTATAAAATCAGTCGGTGAAAGAAGCACAAACATAGAGGAACAGGAGGTCTTTGTGGTGCACGGAGACTGCGAGGACGAGGCTGAATATATAGCATCGGAAATAAAGAAGCGTTATAAAGTTAAAAAGGTTGTTTATAATTATATTGACCCCGTAATAGCGGCGCATGCGGGACCGGGTACGCTTTCGGTATTCTTTATGGGCGAGAAAAGGTAATTAACAAAAAAGGGCGGAGATTCTATCTCCGCCCTTTATTTTTATATAACCGAAATTCCTATTCCGAGCGCTCCCGCACCTACATGGCAGGAAATGCTTATAGGAAGTGCGTCTAGTCCGATTTTATGCTCGGGAAAACGCTCCGCCGCCGCGTTTAAAAAAGCTTCTCCGGCGGCTTTGTCGCCGGAATAGGCAGTTCGTATTTCTGTATTTTTGCCGCTGAATTTGGTTTTTAAGTCGCTTTCAATGCCGTCAAGCATAGCCGAAACCGCATTTTGCATACCTCTTACCTTTTTATACGCGTCCAGCTTGCCGCCCTGTATCTGCAAGACCGGCTTTATACCGAGCAGAGTACCGACGGCGGCTCCGGCGGCGGTTACACGGCCGCTTTTTTTAAGATGCTCAAGTGTATTTACGGCGACATATATGCTTTGCATCTCCGCCTCGGCTTCAAGCCTTGCGGTTATTTCCGCGGCTGAAAGCCCATCGGTTGCCAGTCTCAGCGCCTTAAATACATCGGAATACAGCGTTACTGAAATTCTGCGTGTATCTGCCACGAATACTCTGCCGTCATATTCCGCGGAGAGCGCCTTCGCCGTAGCGCAGGTTCCGCTTAATCCGCTTGACATAGGTATGTATACAAGAGATTCGTATTCCCTTAATATTTCATCCCACATATCGGTAAGCGCCGCGGGGGAGGGCTGAGAGGTCGAAACCGATGCGCCGGAGTCAAGCTTTTTAAAAAATTCTTCATACGGCATATCTACATATTCGGTGTATTCCGCATCATCTACCGTGAAAGGCATTTTAAGCAGAAAAATTCCTTTTTCTGTCGCCGTTTTGGGCGTTATTCCGCTGTTTGTATCTGTCATTACAGCAGTTTTTTTCATAAGCCGACCTCCGAAAATCAATAAGCTGTGGTTTTTTTGATTATAACATTCAAAAAACGCTGTGTCAAGCGTGCTTGTTTGCTTGACATCGGCACTGATTGCGGTTAAAATAAATCAGGATAAAATTTACAGTACAGGAGGAGTGGGCATTGTCGGTAAAAATTTCACCGTCGGTACTTACGGCGGATTTTTTGGAACTTGAAGGTGCAATAAAGGAGCTTGAGGCTGCCGGAACGGATATGCTGCATCTTGATGTTATGGATGGTATTTTTGTACCTAATATATCGTTCGGTGTGCCGGTTATCAAATCAATAAGGAGCCATACCTCGCTTCCGCTTGATGTGCATCTTATGATCGACCGTCCGCACAGGTACATAAAGCAGTTTGCCGAGGTGTCGGATATTCTGGGCTTCCATTATGAAGCGGGAAGCGATGTCGGCGAGACCTTAAAGGAAATTAAAAGTTACGGCTGTAAGGCTTGTCTTACCATAAAGCCGAAAACCGCGCCGGAAGAAATTTTCGAATTTCTCCCTCTTTGCGATATGGTGCTTGTAATGTCGGTTGAACCGGGCTTCGGCGGTCAGAAATTTATGTCCTCCGCTCTTGATAAGCTGTCACTGCTTAAAGCGGAGATTAAAAGACAGGGTCTTAAAGCCGAGCTGGAGGTTGACGGCGGGATAAACGCCGAAACAGCGCCTTTGGCTGTAAAGGCAGGCGCCGATGTACTGGTTGCGGGCAGCTATGTATTTTCAGCCTCCGATATGAAAAAGACCGTATCGGAAATCAAAGCTCTTTAGTAAAGGCACGGCCTATAACCGCAACGGCATTGTCCTTTACAATGAGCCTGCCGTGTTCCTCTGTAAAGGCACAGGCGGCGGCAGTGCTGTCCGACCGTATACAGTATTCATTCATAAAAAACAGATCCTTTGCCGACGGGCAGGAAATAATAAGTCTGTAAATTCCGGAAATTAAGTAGAGACTGCTTTCTCCGCGGATTTTTCGGCTCAAATAAAGTCTTGAAATACCGTCTATCATAGAGGATGAATCGGCAAAATCAAAGCAGGCATAAAATTTGCCGCTTTTGCGCTTTTTCTCCGCAGGCGATACGGTTATCGTACAGCCGGCGCTTTCACGGGCTCTTATTTCCACCAGAATATCGCCGTCAAATTCGTCGGGGTAGTCGGACAGCCCCTCTCTGAGCAGAAGCGCAACGGTAAGCCTTGTGCCGGCGTTCATATCGTTAATTCTTTCATAGGTTCCGAAGAAAGCCAGCACCTCGTTATCGGTGAGAGATATTTTGATTTTGTTTCGGTCGGCTCTGTAAACCGTCATACTGATCCCCTCCGGATATTTTTTCTTTTTCGGGCATAATAATCTCGGGTGAGTGGCGTGAAACGCAGTAATGTGCTGTTTTTTAAATCTATGCTTTATACGGCGTCGGCAATAATTCTTTTGTTAATAGGATATTTTTCCGCCGGATATTTTTTCGGCTGAACGGAGGTAAATAATGAGCTATATTGAACTTAAAAGCGGAACTGACATACGGGGCGTTGCAAGCGACCTCGGCGGTAAAACGGTGAACCTTACCGAGCAGGCGGTTTACGACATAACTGCGGCATTTATAGTGTGGTACATAAATAAATATGAAAAAAATTCCGCCGAAATGAATGTGGCTGTCGGTCACGATTCACGAATCACAGGCGAAAAGATTGCCGCTAAGGTAAAAGAAGCGCTTATCAATGCGGGCGTTTCGGTAATTGATTGCGGTCTTGCCTCTACGCCGGCAATGTTTATGACAACGGTTGACCTTAATGCGGACGCCGCAATCCAGATAACCGCAAGCCATCACCCGTTTGACAGAAACGGACTTAAATTTTTCACTCCCGACGGCGGACTTGATTCAGAGGATATTTCTGATATAGTAAAGCTTGCGGATAACGGCGAGGAGATAATCTGCAACCGTGCCGGCGTTACAATGCTTTACGATTATATGTCCAAATATGCCGCGAGACTGCGTAAAATGATATGTGACGCAGTCGGAAAAAAGGAAGAGGACAAGCCGCTTGACGGATACAAAATCATAGTTGACGCAGGTAACGGCGCAGGCGGATTTTACGCAAAGGATGTTCTTGAAAAGCTCGGAGCTGATATTAACGGCAGTCAGTTCTTAGAGCCTGACGGTATGTTCCCCAATCATATACCGAATCCCGAAAACGAGCAGGCTATGGAAAGCATATGCACAGCCGTGAATAAAAACAACGCGGATCTCGGAATAATATTTGATACCGATGTTGACAGAGCGAGCTGCGTAGGCTCCGACGGCGTCGAAATCAACCGCAACCGACTTATAGCCCTCGCCGCATATATGGTTTCGGGCGATAAGGGAGGAGCCACGATAGTGACCGACTCCGTAACAAGCGACGGACTTCACGAATATATTGAAAACACCTTGGGCGATAAGCATTACCGTTACCGCAGAGGCTATAAAAATGTTATAAACAAAGCTCAGGAGCTGTGCGCCGAGGGGATCGACTGTCCGCTTGCAATCGAGACCTCGGGTCATGCGGCGCTCAGGGAGAATTATTTTCTTGACGACGGAGCTTACCTTGTGACTAAGATTGTAATAGAACTTGCACGGGGCAACGATATAGAAAAAATATTAAAGCCGCTTAAAATGCCTGCTGAGGAAAGAGAATGCCGCTTTAATATCCTGTGTGACGATTTTAGGAATTACGGCAACAGGGTTATAGAGGAACTTACAAAATACGCCGAAACCCGCCCCGACTGGAAAGTGGCGGACGATAACAGAGAGGGCGTCAGAATTTCAACCGAAAACGGATTTTTCCTTTTAAGACTGAGCGTTCACGACCCTGTAATGCCGATGAATTTCGAAAGCAATGTAAAGGGCAGCATAAAAAAAGATATAGACAGCCTGAAGAGTTTTTTCACTCAATTCGACAAGCTTGATATATCTTCACTTTCATAATTTTTTAAACAGACGGGAGCAAAACCCTTGGGGTTTGGCTCCCGCCGTTTTAATTCAGGTATTGTTATCGGAACAGCCGCAGCAGGGAGAATCCGCAATGTCGCAGGGTCTCGGCGGGAAAAAATCATCCGTGGGAAACTTGATTTTCCTGAAAGTATCGCAGGGCTGATCGGTTGAATCGTCGCAATGCTTTTCCGGTATACAGAAGTCGTATACGGGTATAAGCATCTGAACATTCCTTATAAGCTGTACTATTGTGAAAAGACCGAGCGTTACATAAACGGTCGGATTGCCGTTCTGAAGGTCTGTAACCACATTGCCGCCTATGCAGTCGCATACGCATTTCGGTATGCAGCATATGCTGTCGTAGCAGTCTCTTATTTCGCCTATTCTTGCCGACAGCGGAATCGGGTCAACCGCCTGAACAACGCATTTCGGCATATTAGAGCTTCTGAGGGTGCTTCTGTCGCAGTCGTCGTCCTCGCGCATTGTGCTTGAAAATACCTTTACATTGCCGTCGCTGCCGAAAAGTATTACCTTTTTGGAGTAAGAGGTAATGCCGTTTATGCAGCGGGGGCAGGTGTGAGGCGCGGTATAAATGTCAAAGCCCAAAAGGAAGAAGAATGTCAGGTCGCAGGAATAGAAGCCCTTGTTGAAATTGACCGGTTCAACATCGATGAAAACATTAAGTACCTCCGCCGAACGCAGGCGTACACTTAAAGCATTGTTGACTATTGCTTGATCCTCCGGCAGGAAAAAGCATCTTAAATCTTCAAGGCAATCACGGTCGCAGCAGGAATCGTAAACTCTTCCGGCGTCTATGCAGACAGCTTCCTTAAAGCTGCTGTTTTCGGGCGGACAGCCGTTTTTTAAATCTGCCATATAATAAGCCTCCTGTAAAAATATTGAAGCTTTTAACTTCACTAATATCATATGTAACAGGGCTTAATGCGTGAAAAAATGTTTTTAATAGTTTTTGCCGTAATAATAGTCTTGATTATAAAAATAATCGGAATTTTCTTCTTCGGCTGCCTTCCTTTCCCGTTCCGCTTTAGCGATAGCCTTTATGTTTTTCCTTATGCATTCCTTTGCTCTTTCTCGTGAATAATTATATTTTGAAGGATTGCTTTCGGGCTTTTCGTAAACCTTTCCGTTTTTTATATTAAACAATTTTTCGGTTTTTATATAAAGCGCGTTTAAGGCGGCGGATTTAACAGCTTCGTCCTTACAGTCGGCAAGCTCTGCTATATACGGAACGGCAGAGTCCGAAAGTCCGCTTAAATATTCGATATCTATTTCTGTCAACGCACCTTTTTTATAGGCGCTTACATTATAACCCGCAACCGTGCGGTCAACATCGCAAAAGCCTGTTATAAGACCGATAACCGCAAAGCAAACAACGGCGCATTTTACCGCGGGAATTTTTTTGACCGATACGGAAAGTATTATTAAAATAAAAAGGACGGCTAAGGCTATCATAAAAATGCTTGTAAGCAGGCGTAAACGGGTAAGCCCGTAAAAGCTTATGTATAAAAACATTTTTGCAATTGCGGTTGCTGTGAAAACAAGAGAAAAAACGCATATGCCGATAATGCTTAAACGCACCGAAAGCGGCAGTTTTTTGTCTGAATTCTGCTTTGCAAAAAGCATTATTAAAAAAACTATAATCAGATTTACGGTGCAAACGGCACATAATTCAAAAAAACCGCGCCTTGCATATTCGGATGGTGAAAAGGTATAGCCTTCAGGCAGTATGCCCGAAAATCCGCCCGAAAAATATGCCGATTGCGAAATGATATAAGCAAGATATACTGCCGAAAGCACCGATGAGAGCGTAACCGCCGTTAACGGCGCAAGCCGTTTGTAATCTTCGTGCAGGTGAACGATACATTCTTTAGGCTTCAAATTGTTTTTAACCGCGAAAAGCATCGAAAATAAATAAATTGCCAAGGCAACTCCTAACAGTATTTTAACAATTACAATGCCGAATTTTGAAAATGTTGCGGAAATAAGGCCTTCGAAGGCGGCATCCGAATGTATAAGCAACGGCAGAACAATAAACAGTATAGGAACAGACAGCGCTATGCCGAGAAGCACCTGACGGTTAAACGGAACGGTGCCTTTTTATCGCGGTAGGCTTTATAAGAGCCGAACGGCGCCGTTATATTGTCGAAAGGCTTAACAATTACGGTATCAAAGGAGCTTATTACGGGTGAAGAATTTTTATCCTTTTCCGTAAAGCTGTAAGAAACAAATATCCCGTAAAGAAAAACAGCCGCGACGAAAAAGAGGGTGTTAAGTGCCGAATTGTTGTAAATAAAAAATATTACCGAAAAAGCGGCAGAGGACAAACCGCAAAAAACCGAAAATGCGCCAAAGCTCTTTTTAAGCTTTAAAATATATACTGCGGTAAGCGCAAAAAGCAGAATAAAAGAAACGGTAAATCCGGCGTTAAAGCCGCCGAAAACCGACCAATCCGCAAAGAGAACAGAGGCAATAAGCGTTATGACCGCAAAAACGGTATCACGCTTATGCCAGACAGGTATGGTTTTTTCCGAACTGCCGTCCGGAAAATCGGATGCGGTGTTTAAATTATCGCACATCAGTCATCGCTCCTGTACTCAAGTATATCGCCGGGTTGACATTCAAGAACCTCGCATAATTTTTCAAGTGTTGAAAACCGTATGGCACGCGCTTTGTTTGTTTTAAGTATAGAAAGATTTGCTTGGGTAATATTGATTTTTTCGGCAAGCTCGCCCGAGGATATTTTGCGTTTTGCCATCATAACATCAAGATTTATTATTATTGCCATGCTTTTCACCCGTTTTTATATTGTAAGCTCATTTTCGTTTTTGATTTCTATTGCCGTACAAAAGATATTTTTTATCACTCTTAAAATCAGCGCAAAAAATCCGGCGGC
>DKDS01000082.1 GCA_002451855.1 Ruminococcaceae bacterium UBA6842
TGTAATACATCGGTCCGCCGACAAAAGAATTGTCCCGCTTTTCCCTGTAATCAAGCGAAAGCACTATTTCCGCAACCTTGATTATCATTCCCGCAAAGGCGCTTATCCACATCCAAAAAATTGCGCCTGCGCCCCCTAACGAAAGCGCTCCCGCAACACCGGCAATATTACCTGTGCCCACGGTTGCCGAAAGCGCCGTACAAGCCGCCTGAAACGGACTTACCCCGTCACCGTCCTTTTTCTTGAAAATGCCGCCGAGTGCGTATTTAATCGAACGGGGCAAATATTTAAACTGAAAAAAATCTGTTTTAACAGTATAATATATCCCTGCAATAATCAAAAAAACAAAGGGAAACATCCCCGATATTAACGATTCCGCAAAAGAAAAAAAGTCCCTCATAATATGCCTCCCTTTAAGTAAAGCATATTATGGGGGAACCTGATTTATTCTCGGTTGCCTAAGATTTTATTTATCCCAACAGTTTACGGCAATCGCCCTGCTTCTGACCTCATTTTTCATTTTTTCAAGATCCGGTGTAATGTTATTTTTTTCCTTAAATAAGTTTTTAAATGAAATATAGGCGAATACTGCGTCAAGAAGTAATATTATGAGTAAAACATCTTTTTTAAAAGTCGGGGTTTCAAAAATAACATAAAAAATCGAAACTGCAATCATCAGCAAGGTTTGTAAAATTGCAAAAGCAACAGAAGAAACAAAACCGCCCTTTTCTTCAACTGCGCACATATCTATATAGGTCTTGCCGTTTCGGCTTACCGCCTCTGCCCTTACATAGCTTGAGCGAGGAATTGAAAGTGAAGACCTGCTCACAGGAGTCGTAACAAGAATTTTACCTTTTTTATTGCAGTAAAACTCCAGTGGGCTATCAGTGCTGTCGCTTTCACGGCATACGCCGTTCATTTGCATAAGGCGTTCGATTGTTTCGGACAGGTCGGCTGATATTTCAATTATTTAGGTATCAATTACTCTTTCGCCGCGTCTCAGTTTCATATGAAGCTCCGAAAAATTTATTTTGAATATTCTGCTTCTATTTTAATATCGGGGTCAGCGGTGCAGTTAATTGCTTTTATACCGCCCTCGCCGCTGTCGACGATAATATCGACAATTCGGTTTTCAAGATTTTTGCGTATGACATTGCGCAGCTCTCTGGCGCCTTTTTTGCCGTTACCGCATTTCTCAGCAAGAAAGCGGCAAACATTCTCGTCATACGAAAAATCAATGAGCTTTTCGGCAAGCGAAGCCTTTAATTCGTCAAGCATAAGCGCGGCAATTTTGCAAAGCGATTCGGGTGAAAGCGGTGAAAATACCACAATTTCATCCACACGGGCAAGAAACTCAGGCCGCAGGAAGCCCTCCAACGCCTTAAGCGCCTTTTCCTTTGAAGCGTCCGCCTGTGTTTTGCCGAAACCGAGCAGGTTTTCTGTGCGTTCGCTTCCGGCGTTTGAGGTCATAACGATTATCGTATTTTCAAAATTGACCGTTCTTCCCTGCGCGTCGGTAATTCTGCCGTCGTCAAGTATTTGCAAAAGCACATTAAGCACATCGGGATGCGCCTTTTCTATCTCGTCAAACAAAACTACCGAATACGGCTTGCGGCGTACCTTTTCGGTAAGCTGACCCGCTTCGTCATAACCGACATATCCGGGCGGCGCTCCGATAATTCTTGATACCGAGTGCTTTTCCATAAATTCCGACATATCAAGGCGTATAAGCGTTTCGGGTGTATCGAAAAGCTGTTCGGACAGCACCTTTACAAGCTCTGTCTTACCGACACCCGTAGGTCCTACAAATATAAACGATGCGGGACGGTGCAAATTGTTTGTATGCACCCTTGCCCTTTTTACCGCCGCGGCTACAAGGTGCGTAGCCTCGTTTTGACCGATTATTTTTTTATTAAGCGCGTCTTCAAGCCCCGCAAGCTTTTTAATATCGCTTTCCTTAACCTTTGAAGCTGGAATACCCGTCCACAGTTCAATTACCTTAGCTATATCGTCGTCCGTAACCGTGTTGTGCGACGCAGGCTCGTAAAGACCGGCGGCAATGTTCTTATACTTTTCAAGCTCCGATTTTACCATCGCCTGCTTTTCATAATCGGGATTTTCCACATCGTTTTCAAGCTCTTCAAGCTCAACCGAATAGTCAGCAATTTTTTTGTTGGCGGTGTAAAGCTCGTCTATCGCCTTGTTCGCAAGACTGGCGCAGGCACAAGCCTCGTCAAGTAGGTCTATCGCTTTATCGGGCAGGTATCTGTCCGTAACATATCTTTCCGAAAGCAAAACCGCCTTTTTAACTATTTCTTCGGGAATGACAACATTATGAAATCCCTCGTAATAGCTCTTAACGCCCATCAGTATTTTTTCCGCCTCCGCAACAGAGGGTTCCTCTACCGTTACGGGTTGGAAACGGCGCTCAAGCGCGGCGTCCTTTTCAATATATTTGCGGTATTCCTTAAAGGTGGTAGCGCCTATAACCTGAATTTCGCCGCGCGACAAGGCAGGCTTTAAAATATTTGCGGCGTTCATCGAGCCTTCGGCAGAATCCCCCGCGCCTACAAGGTTATGAATTTCGTCAATAAACAGAATTATATTTCCCGCGGACTTTACTTCGTCAACAAGACCCTTTACACGGCTTTCAAACTGTCCCCTGAACTGAGTTCCGGCAACAAGACCCGTAAGGTCAAGCAGGTATATTTCCTTATCAAGCAGTCTTGCGGGAGCCTCGCCGTTCGCTATTTTAAGAGCAAGTCCCTCAGCTATCGCGGTTTTACCGACTCCCGGCTCGCCTATAAGACAGGGATTGTTCTTAGTACGGCGCGATAATATCTGTATTGTACGGTAAAGCTCCTTATCCCTGCCTATTATAACATCAATCTGACCGTTTTTTGCTTTTTCGGTAAGATTGGTGCAATACTGCTCCATAAAACGGCGGCGCTTTTTTTTCGGCTTCTTGTCGCCGTCGGCAGGCTCGCTTTTTTCCTTATTATCCGTTTTTTCGCCGCCGAAAAGCTTTCCTAAAAACGGCATTGCCGGCGCAGTACCCAAGTCAAAGGTTTCGTCGTTCATTTCGGCGTCGTCGTTTTCTTCGTTAAGCGCCATAAGGTCCATAAACTGGTCGCTCATCTGCTCAATATCCTCGTCCGATATATTCATTCTTTTAAGCATATCGTCAACGGGCTTTATACCAAGCTCCTTAGCGCACACAAGGCAAAGCCCCTGCGGCTCCGAGCCGGGCGTCGAAGCGTCGGCAAGAAAAACCACCGCCGGACGCTTTTTACATCTTGAACAAAGCTTCATTATTTGTCTCCATTCCGCATTTTTTAAAACATTTTAGTTGTAAGGTGCTTAAAGAACCACGAATTTTCCACAGCATCCTTTGTAAATATAAGAAATCCGTTATCGGTAAACGAAACTATCAGTGATATAACCGTGCAGATAAGCGCGGCAATTATTATGCCCTTAGGAATTCCTATAATACCGCCGAGCAATCGGTTAAGCGAGCCTGCAACGCTGAACGAGAAAAGCTTGTTTATATATTTTGCAAGTATTTTCACAACAAACAGCAGCACGGAGAAAATCAGCACCGAATAGATAAGAGAAATAAATCTTACGGCAATCGGCTTGACGGCCTTTTGCGAAAGTCCCTTAGCGGTATCCTCCACACCTGTCGCCAAATCCTCCGAAATACTCTTGTCAAGGCTATCCTTTGACACGCCTATCTTGCCCGAATAATTCTTTAAAGCGGACGGCAGCGCGTCCCACACCTTATCTGTTGTTTCGGTTGCCGATATGCCCGCAATTTCGCTTAGTGAGCTTACCACCGACGGTTCTATTATTTTATCATAGGTTATGTTACTAAGTGGTGTACTTATTGTAAACGAAATGAAAACAGCCGCAATAAATCCCGCAAGCTCGGTTGCGGTTCTCGCAAAGCCCCGTTTTGCGGAGAGCAGAACGACCGCGATTATTAAAAGAACCACCGCAATATCAAGAATTATACTCATTTTTATTCTCCTTTACCCTCAAGCTTAATTTTTTGTATGCCGTTGTCCGTAATCGCCGCCAGCATATTTGTGCCTATCGGGGCAATATGCGTAACGCCGAAGCCGCAATCAGCCTGCCTTAATACCTTACCGTCATCAGAAAGCAGATAAGCAGATGTATCGCATATACAATAAATATGACCGCCCGATACCTCTATATCACTAATTGTCCCTTTGTAATCAAATTCGGATTTAAGCTTTCCTTTAGGCGAAAATAAAACAATACGGTTATCCGTTCGGTCGCTTTCACGGTTAAATACAACCGCCGTTCCGCCCGTACCCGACCGCAGGAAAGCCGGAGAATACTCGCTTTTATATTCGGTCTTTTTAAAATTTGACCAGACATAAAAGCCGTATCCCTTTCCTGTTACCGCCGAAAATCCCGAATTATGGTAGGAATCGAGAGCAAAAACCAGTGTTTCGTCAATAGTTTCGGTGTATTTAGGCGTTGCCGAATCGTATTCAAGCACGCTTATTTTTGAAGTGAATTTTCCCGAGGAAGCGTTAAACAAAGAAACTGCGATTTTTTTGCCGTTCGGCGATACCGCAACATTGTTTACCGTGTCCGATGAGGAGGACCATTCATACAAGCGTTTATTGTGCTTATCGTAAACCGTAACGACCGACGCGTACTTGTCCGACCTTGTTACCACCGCGTATGTACCCGAATCCGAAATACCTGCGGTTATAATGTCATTGTCAGTCTTCAAGGTTTTTTTCTTGGTTCTTAAATTATATATGACCGCTTCGTTTCCGCCCTGATCGAAAATTAAGGCGCGGGTCTTAGAGGTTTTAAGTATCGGATTTTCATATCCGTGCGAATATGAATATATCTGCTTACCGTTGCCCGAATATGCGTTTATATGCGTATTTGTAAGCACATAATAGTACATTCCCCTTGAAACGGCGCTTAAGGTGTCGTTGCTTTCAAGGTCGATAGGATAGCTGCCGCCGCCGATAAGCGCGGTAAGATTGCCCGCGTTTTCCGCTATACCTACGGGCAAAATGAGGTGAAGTACGCCGAAAAC
The DNA here is from genome assembly GCA_002451855.1 of Ruminococcaceae bacterium UBA6842. Taxonomy (GTDB): domain Bacteria; phylum Bacillota; class Clostridia; order Oscillospirales; family Acutalibacteraceae; genus UBA737. The sequence continues at coordinate 5,087 of DKDS01000082.1, forward strand.
AATCAAAACCGCTGAGGCTGTTGAAAGAAAAATGCGTGTTTTTCTCTTTCTTTCAAGCTTTTTCCCCTTTACCACCTTAAGCCCGCTTTCGGGTTCCTTCTCGGTTTTCGGTGACTTCCTTACGGTTTTCTTAGAGGGAGCCATTTTAATTTCTTCGTCTTTATATACGGCACGGCGCTTTTCCTTTTTCGGTTTAAAGGCGCCTTTAAGCCTGTTCACCTTTTTCTTTCTGTAATTCGGCATAATATCCCTCCTTTAAAATCAGTAAAATACCCGTTCGAGAAACAGCCCCTGCGGCGGAGCGGTTCTGCCGAGCAGTGAACGCTCTCTTAAAGCAAAGGCCTTTTCGGCTATATCGGGAGCCGCCTGTCCGTCCGATACGGCAACCGCGGTACCCGTTATTATTCTTACCATATTGTAAAGAAACCCGTTTGCGGTAATTTTTATCACAACGGTATCTCCTGTTCTCACGGCGCCGCATTCGGTTACGGTTCTCACCGTGTTCTCCGTGCTTCTGCCCGAGGAAGAAAACGCGTAAAAATCGTGAGTTCCGATAAGGCTTCCTAAAAACAGGTTTATTTTTTCCGTATCAAGCTTTCTTTCGATACGCCATGTATAGCGTGAGTTAAACGGATCCCTTACACCGCTGTTAAAAATATAATACGCATACTGCTTACCCTTTGCGTTATATCTTGCGTGAAAATCGGGTGAAACCTCTTTACAGTCCCTTACCGCAATATCGGGCGGCAAAAGCGCGTCAAGTCCCTTTAAAAACGCCTTTTCGGGGAATTTGTCATCACAGTCGAAGTGACAGCAAAATTCCCTTGCGTGAACCCCCGCGTCAGTTCTACTGCAGCCGGTAACCGACGGTCTTACACCGAGCATTTTTTGCAGTGAATTCTGCAAGGTCTCCTGAACGGTAATACCGTTCGGCTGTACCTGCCAACCGTGATAAGCCGTGCCGTCATATGAAATTGTAAGCAGCATTCTTTTCACGGTTTTAGCTCCCTTAAAAAAGTATATTAAGCGTTATTATTCCGCCGCAAACCAATAGCGCAAAGCCGAAAGCCGCAAAATCCCGTGCCGCCATATGCATTTGCTTCATACGGGTTCTGCCCTCGCCCCCGTTATAACAGCGGCATTCCATTGCTTCGGCAAGCTCGTAAGCACGGCGCACAGAGGAAATAAGAAGCGGTATAAGAACCGGTATCAGTGCCTTTACCCTTTCCTTAAGTCTGCCGTTTTCAAGGTCCGCTCCTCTCGCCTTTTGCGCGTTCATAATTTTCTCTGCCTCTTCAATGAGAGTTGGTATAAACCTTAAAGCAATAGTCATCATCATAGCAAGGGTATGCACCGCGCTTTTAAGTCCGACATATTTAAGCGGAGAAAGCAGGCTTTCAATAGCATCGGTAAGGTCGTTAGGCGTTGTCGTGTAGGTAAGCTCCGAGCTTACAAAAATAAGCATTGTAATGCGTACCGCCATAAATACGGCTCTGTACACGCCCTCAGTAGTAACAGAAAGCTTCCAAAAGGAAACAAGTACCCTGCCGCCGTCGCCGTAAAACAGGTTTATAACACCCGTAAAAATAAGCACGGGCAAAATCGCTTTCATATTTTTGATATACATACCGAACGGAATTTTTGAAATGAGCGCCGCAAGCAGTATCATTACCGCGGCAAAGCCCAACGAAACGGCGTTTTTCGCGATAAAAATAAAAACTATAAGCAGTATTAAAAGCAGTATTTTAACACGGGGGTCGGTTTTGTGTATTACCGAGCGACCCTCATAATACTGCCCGAATGTAATATCCCTAAGCATTGCCGCCACCGTCCCTTATTTCTTTAAGCACCCTGACAGCTCTGTCCACCGTAAAAACATCGTCCGGAACAGGTATTCCGGCTTTTTTAAGCTCATAAAAAACTCTTGTTACAATAGGAACATTAAGTCCTATTTTACGCAGCTCCTCGCCGTTTTTGAAAACCTCTTCGACAGTTCCGAACATCCAAAGTTTGCCCTTATTCATAACAAGCAGCTTGTCCGCCACAACCGCCATATCCTCCATACTGTGGGATATGATTATAACCGTGGCGCCGGTGTGCCTGCGGTAGTTAGCTATAATTTCGGTGACATCCTCACGACCCTTGGGGTCAAGTCCGGCAGTCGGCTCGTCAAAGACGATTACCTCGGGGTTCATAGCCATAACGCCCGCTATTGCAACCCTCCGTTTTTCACCGCCCGATAAATCAAACGGTGATTTTTCATAATACTCCGGCTTCACGCCTATCATATTGCAGGTATCAATAACTCTTTTTTCAAGCTCTTCGCCCGTAAGCCCCATATTTTTAGGGCCGAAAGCAATATCCTTAAAAACCGTTTCCTCAAAAAGCTGGTATTCGGGATACTGAAATACAAGACCCACCTTAGAGCGAACCTTGCGTATATCCTTGGGGTTTTCCCATATATTTACGCCGTCAAGCAATATTTCACCCGAGGTCGGCTTTAAAAGCCCGTTAAGGTGCTGAACAAGCGTAGATTTTCCCGAACCGGTATGACCGATAATACCTATTATTTCGCCCTTTTCGGCGGTAAACGAAACGCCCTTTACCGCATCGTTTACAAACGGTGTATTTCCGCCGTAGGTGTGGGTAAGGTTTTTAACCTCTAAAACTGACAAACTATTTTTCCTCCGAATCGGTAAAAGTGCCGAGCGCCTTTATAATCTGTTCCGCGGCTTCCTCAACTGAAAGCGCGTGAGTATCTACCCCGAAGCCCTCGCTTTTAAGCTTATACAAAAGCTCCGCCGTCTGCGGAACATCAAGACCGACATCCTTAAGCCTTTTAACATCGGAAAAAATTGTTTTCGGCTTATCGTCGGCAATTATTTCACCGTCGTTCATAACGATAACTCTGTCCGCGCTTTCGGCTTCCTCCATATAGTGCGTTATAAGCACAACGGTCATACCCTTTTCTTTATTAAGGCGCAAAAGCGTTGATATAATCTCCGCCCTGCCCTTTGGGTCAAGCATAGCGGTAGGCTCGTCCAAAACAAGACACTCAGGCTCCATCGCTATCATTCCGGCTATGGCTATTCTCTGCTTCTGACCGCCCGAAAGATGGTGGGGAGTGGATTTTTTAAAGTCCGCCATATCAACCGCCGCCAGTGCGCTGTCAACACGCTGTCTTATCTCCTCGGGCGGTATTCCGAGGTTTTCGGGACCGAACGCCACATCCTCCTCGACTATCGAGGCTATTATCTGATTATCGGGATTTTGAAACACCATTCCGACCTTGCGTTTTACCTCAATTTCGGTCTCCTCAGCCTTTGTATTTATACCGTCTACAAAAACATCGCCCCGTGTGGGCTTATTAAGACCGTTGAGCATTTTTGCAAGCGTCGATTTACCCGAGCCGTTATGCCCGAGAATAACCGTAAAGCTACCCCTCTCAATATCAAGCGACAGGTTTTTTACGGCTGTAAAACGGTTATCCTCATCGGTATATTCATATGTTACATTCTTTACTTCAATTATATTGCTCATTACTTCATCCATACAGTAGTATTTCCTGCCGGAAGACTTATCCCCTTATCGGTAATATAAAGTCCTATTTCATCGGTGGACACCTTTCCGCCTCTGCCCTTTACTACATAACGGCTGACCATATAGTTAAGTATTGTAGGCGAGAGACCGCCGGTGTAGGAATTAAGGAAAAAGAACACCGCGTTATCGGACAGCAATTTTCCGGTTTCCTCCAACAGCTCGGCCAACTGCTGCTCAAGCTTCCATACCTCACCGTTAGGGCCTCTGCCGTATGAGGGCGGATCCATAATAATTGCGTCATAAGTGTTGCCGCGCCTTATTTCTCGCTTTACGAATTTAAGGCAATCGTCCACAAGCCACCTTACGGGAGCTTCCTTCAGTCCGCTTGCGGCTGCGTTTTCCTTTGCCCACTGCACCATTCCCTTTGACGCGTCCACATGGGTTACCTTAGCTCCTGCCTTTAAGCACGCCAAAGTAGCGGCACCTGTATAAGCAAAAAGATTAAGCACCGAAAGCTGACGGTCTTCCTTTTCTATAAGCTCCCTTGCAAGGCTCCAGTTTACCGCCTGTTCGGGAAAAAGTCCCGTATGCTTAAAGCCCATAGGCTTTAAATTGAATGTAAGACCCTCGTACTTAACGCTCCAGACATCGGGAACCTTTTTAAGCGCCTCCCAGTATCCGCCGCCGCTTGCCGAGCGGTGGTAAACGGCATGAGCGTTTTTCCAAAGCGGATTTTTGCGGCTGCCCGACCATATTATCTGTGGGTCGGGGCGGATAAGTATTATATTTTTCCATCTTTCAAGGCGTTCGCCCGCGTCTGCGTCGATAAGCTCGTAATCATCAAAGCCGGTTACGGTTCTCATATCAGGCTTTTTCCTCAATTACCTTTGCAACCTGCTTTGCAAGGCGTTTTATTTCGGCAATATCCTCGCCCTCAAGCATAACGCGGATAAGCGGCTCGGTTCCCGAGGCTCTTACAAGTATTCTGCCCCTTTTGCCAAGTGCTTTTTTAACCTCGTCTATTGCGTTCAATATGTCCGAATCGGTGTTGAGCATCGCCTTAAGCTCAGGCGAAGCCTTAATATTTACAAGTGTCTGCGGAAGCACGGTCATAACAGAAGCGGTTTCCGAAGCTGATTTGCCGGTAGCCGAAAGTATGGACGCGAGCATTGCGCCCGAAAGCTGACCGTCGCCCGTTGTGGCATAGTCTTTAAAAATAATATGACCCGACTGCTCGCCGCCGATTTTATAATTGTGCTTTACCATTTCTTCAAGCACATAGCGGTCTCCTACCTTGGTTTCTATAACATCGATACCGTTTTTCTCCGCAAAATGCTTAAAGCCCAAGTTAGTCATAACCGTAACAACCGCGGCGTTGTCCTTTAATACTCCTCTGTTTTTCATATCAAGGGCGAAAATCGCTATCATTCTGTCGCCGTCTATAAGCTTGCCGTTTTCATCAACCGCAAGACAACGGTCTGAGTCGCCGTCAAAGGCAAGTCCCAAATTTACCTCGTGACCGTTCACATAGTCAATAAGGTCCTCCATATGCGTAGAACCGCAGTGAGCGTTGATATTAACGCCGTTCGGGCTGTCATGCATCATATAAACATCCGCGCCGAGCTTTTTAAAGAATTTTTCCGCCGTATAGGAAGCGCAGCCGTTTGCGCAGTCAATAGCGATTTTCATTCCCGTAAGGTCCGCTTTTACCGAACGGACAAGGTGGTCAATGTAAAAATCCACATAATCGTAACGGGCAAACACACTGCCGACATCTCCGCCCACGGGGAAGCTTATCGGGCTCATATCGTCAAGCACCAGCGCCTCGATTTCCTCTTCAAGCGCGTCGGGCAGCTTAAAGCCGTTGGAATCGAATATTTTAATTCCGTTATATTCGCATGGGTTGTGAGATGCCGAAATCATAATACCGGCGTCCGCTTCCCTGTCCTTTACAAGATACGCTATTGCGGGCGTAGGTACAAAGCCGACAAGCACAACATCCGCACCGACAGAGCAAAGACCTGCCGCAAGCGCCATTTCAAGCATATTTGAGGATACTCTTGTATCCTTACCTATAAGAACCTTCGGCTTTTCCGTGGTTTTTTCCGTCAGCACATAAGCCGCCGCTCTGCCTATATTTGTCGCAAGCTCACAGGTAAGCTCCTTATTTGCAATACCCCTTGCGCCGTCTGTTCCGAATAATCTTCCCATTTTCAAAACTCCTTAAATTATATTAAAATATTGATTGCTGTGCCGTGTTCTGTCCGGTTTGCGGTATACCGAGATGCTCATACGCCTGCGGCGTAACGCATCTGCCCCTTGCCGTCCTTGTCAAAAAGCCTATCTGCATAAGATACGGCTCATAAACATCCTCTATCGTAACCGCTTCCTCGCCGACTGCCGCCGCCAATGTATCAAGTCCCACAGGACCGCCCGAATAATTGGTTATAATAGTCGTAAGCATCTTTCGGTCAAAATCGTCAAGTCCCAGCTCGTCAATTTCAAACCTTGCAAGCGCCGCCTGCGCTACCGCCTCCGTAATATCGCCGTCAAATTCGACCTGCGCAATGTCGCGCACACGCTTTAAAAGGCGGTTTGCGATACGGGGCGTTCCCCTTGAACGGGAGGCTATTTCGAGCGCGCCGTCCCTTTCTATTTCTATACCGAGTATTCCTGCGGAACGGGTGATTATCTGCGCCAATTCCTCGGGTGTGTAAAGCTCAAGCCGCAAAAGCACGCCGAAACGGTCGCGAAGCGGTGCCGTAAGCTGACCCGAACGGGTGGTAGCCCCCACAAGAGTAAAATGCGGCACATCAAGCCTTATCGACCTTGCCGCGGGGCCCTTGCCGATTATAATATCAAGTGAAAAGTCCTCCATTGCGGGGTAAAGTATTTCCTCAACATTGCGCGGAAGTCTGTGTATCTCGTCGATAAACAGCACATCTCCCTCGTTAAGCGAGGTGAGTATTGCGACAAGGTCGCCCTGCTTTTCTATCGCGGGACCCGAGGTAACTCTTAGGTTGACCCCCATTTCCTTTGCGATTATTGCGGAAAGCGTGGTCTTGCCGAGCCCCGGAGGACCGTAAAGCAGCACATGATCAAGCGATTCGTGCCGTCCGAGCGCCGCTTTTATGTAAATACTCAGGTTTTCCTTAGCCTTGCTTTGCCCCACATATTCGTTAAGCGTTTTAGGTCTTAAGGTAAGCTCCGCGTCGTCCTCCCTATAATCGTATTCGGGAGCGACAATACGGTTTTCAAAATCCATTTCCTGCTCTATCAAAAGCTATATCCTCCTTGCAAGGAATTTAAGCGCCTGTTTAATAAGCTCCTCAGCCGAAAGCGATGGGTCAAGCCTGCCCACCGCAAGGGACGCCTCGCTCTGCGAATACCCGAGAGAGACAAGCGCCGCCACCGCTTCGGAGGTGTTGCTGTTTACGGTTGCGTTCCCCACGGCTTTTACCTCTTCGCTGTTTGAGCCCGGAACCGAGCCGACCTTGTCCTTAAGCTCCAGCACAATTCTCTGCGCCAATTTTATGCCCACGCCCGACGCCGCGGTTAAAGCCTTTGCGTCTCCGCTTGCTATGTATACCGCAAGCCTTGCGGAATCAAATTCCGAAAGTATCGCGATTCCGAGCTTCGGTCCGACGCCGTTTACCGAGGTTATAAGCTTGAATGCCTCAAGCTCGTCCGTATCGGAAAAGCCGTAAAGGTCAAGTGCGTCCTCCTTTACCGCCAAAAAGGTGTGAAGAAACGCCTCCTTACCCTTTTCGGGAAGCTTGTATAGCGTGTTTTTGGTAATTGTACAGCGAAATCCCACTCCGCCGCATTCAATAACAGCCGAGGTGTTGTCCGTATATATCAGCTTTCCTCTTACAGAAGCAATCATTTACCCATCTCCGTATAAAGTTTTGAATATGAAGAGCCCGAATAGTTTGCGTGGCAGACCGCAAGCGCCAGTGCGTCTGCGGTGTCGTCGGGTTTCGGAACACGCTCAAGCCCCAAAAAGCCCCTGACCATTTCCATAACCTGCCGCTTTTCCGCCCTGCCGTAGCCTGTTATTGCCTGCTTTACCTGAAGCGGAGTATATTCGGATATTTTAAGTCCGCCGTTATGCGCCGCAAGAAGTATGACGCCCCTTGCCTGAGCCACATCTATGGCGGTTGTAGTGTTGGTGTTGAAATAAAGCTTTTCTATCGACATTTCATCCGGACGGTATTTTGCGATTATCTCGTTCATATCGTTATAAATGTCGGCAAGACGGCGTTCAAACGGTATTCCGGCAGGCGTTGTTATCGCACCGAAGCCGACTGCCGAAAAATGGTTTTTGTTGTAATCGACAATTCCGTAGCCGACGATTGCGTAGCCCGGGTCTATACCGAGAATTCTCACCCTAACTCCTCCAAGGCACACTTATAGATTATAATGTATGATTATACCATATAATTTCAAATACATCAATATTTTATTTTGAAATACACAGCTTTCGGCTTCCGTGCGCCTGTTGCGTTTTAACTTGATTTATATGACATTTTGTGGTATTATATCGTAGATTGGCTAAGAATACAATAATTGGTATTTTCACAATATGGAGGATAATGATGAAACTTTCATTGGTAGTGCCGTGTTTCAACGAACAGGACAATGTAAAACCCTTTTTATCAGCTTGCAAGGACGCATTTTCCGATAAGGAGTATGATTATGAGCTTATCTTTATAAATGACGGCAGCTCTGACAGCACATGGAAAAGCCTTAAAGCTCTTTACGATTCGGAAAGCAAGGACAACTATATAAAGCTTGTCAATTTTTCAAGAAACTTCGGCAAGGAATCCGCTATATATGCCGGACTTCAGCACGCCGCAGGCGACTATATCTGTATTATTGATGCTGATTTACAACAAAATCCTCACTTAGTCGTCGATATGGTGGAATATCTTGATTCCAACCCCGAATGCGATGTTGTAGCCGCTTATCAGTCGGAACGCATCGAGGGCAAGGTAACATCGTTGTTAAAGAAAACATTTTACAGTGTTATAAATAAATTGTGTGAAATAGATTTTCGTTCGGGTGCCAGTGATTTCAGGACCTTTCGACGTACCGTATGCGATGCTATTCTCGGAATGCCGGAATACTACCGCTTTTCAAAGGGGATTTTTTCGTGGGTAGGCTTTAACACTCACTACATCCCGTATGTAGCCGAAGAAAGAAATGCCGGAACCACATCTTGGTCGGTCAGAAAGCTTTTTAAATATGCGTTTGACGGAATTGTTTCATTTTCCGTATTTCCCTTAAAACTCGCAACCTATGTAGGTACTGTAACCTCGTTCGCGGCGCTCATTTATATGGTTATAGTCATTATTCAAAAGTTTGCATTCGGTATCAAGGTTCCGGGTTATGCTACTATTGTTGTCCTGCTTTTGCTGATCGGCGGCATCCAGCTTATTACCACAGGGATTATAGGCACATACATCTCCCGTATTTATATCCAAGGAAAAAACAGACCGATTTATATTGAAAAGGAATATGTATCATATGAAGATAATGGACAGTAAAGCCGTGAAAATCTTATTAAAATACAAGGAAGTAATATCCTATCTGTTTTTCGGCGGAGTAACTACTGCTGTAAACTGGATAGTTTATATTATCTGCGTTAAGCTGTTTCAGATTGATATGACGCTTGGAAATGCTATTGCTTGGATTCTCGCGGTAGCAACGGCTTATATAACAAACAAGCTTTTTGTCTTTGAAAGCAAAGCGCACACCGTCGGTGAAATAGTAAGAGAGGTCGTTTCGTTTCTGGGAGCGCGCATTGCAACCGGAATTATTGAAATAGTTTTCCCGACCCTTCTTTTCAAGCTTGGTATCAAATTCACTGTGTTTGGAATACAGGGCTTCGGCGCAAAGGTAATCGTAAGCGTCGCTGTAATAATTCTGAACTATGTTTTAAGCAAGCTTTGGATATTTAAAGACAACAAAAATAAAAGCCCTCGTTCCTCAAAAAATCTCACTGTATATTTAGCCTCGTTTCTTTTGCCTGCCGCCGTTATAACAGCGGTTTTCTTTGCCCTCGGAATTACACCGTTCGGAAATTACAGCGCCGCCGCCGAGGACGCCAATATACAGTATCTTGATCTTTTTCAATATTTCAGAAATGTGCTTAAATCCGAAGATTCATTTGTATACAGCTTCAATCACTTCTTAGGCTCCACAGCTATTGCCACCTTTGCGTATTATCTCAGTTCACCGTTCAATTTGCTTATTCTTCTTTTTAAAAAGGGCGATGAAAGTCTCTTTTTGTCTTTGCTAATTCTTTTGAAAATTTCTCTCAGCGGACTGACCTGCTCCGTATATTTAAAAAACCGCTTTGAGAAGCTTTCGCCCTTGTTCACGGTAATCCTTTCAAGCGGTTATGCCCTTATGCATTATACAATGGATCAATCCTCAAACGTTATGTGGCTCGACGGTGTTTATCTGCTCCCTCTTATGCTGTTAGGCGCTTATCAGATAGTGATTAAAGGGCACAGCGGTCTTTTTGTTGCTTCACTGTTTATTTCCATAACTTCAAACTGGTATTCGGGATACTTTAATTGCATAGCTGTTGCGGTGTACTTTTTCTTTGAACTGTTGGTTATGAATTACAGCAGAACCGACCGAAAGGAAAAATTCAATCGGTTCATTGCGTTAGCTTGGCGCAGTGCCGTAGGAGTGGGGCTAAGCGGAACAATATTCATTCCCGCGATACTTGCGCTTAACGACGGCAAGGGTCAGCTTTCAATTCTTATTGACAACAGCTTTAACGCAAATATTCTCAATGTGTTTCAGGGCTTTGCGGCCGGCAATATCGGTTGGACAAGCAGTATGCTCTTCCTTTTTTGCGGTTCATTTGCTTTTTTGGGTGCTGCCCTTTATTTTGCAGACCGCAGCCGAACCCCGAGAGAACGCTTCGGCTCTGCGGCGGCGGCGCTGTTTATGATACTTCTTGCATATTACAGACCGCTTGAATTTATAGCCGACGGATTTCGCAATGCCGGTTCATATTCTTACCGTTTTGCTTATATAATCACATTTTATGTGATTTTCTTTGCCGCAAGCTTTTATCAAAAGGACCCCGACAAAAAGTCTTTCAAATATATTTACACTGCCTGCGTTTGCGTCCTGTTGATGATTTTAAGCAACTTCATTGACGGAAGTGTGGTTTCGCTGACCAAAATTGCCGAAACCTCCGCGGTGCTGTTACTTATTTCATTAATTGTAAGCAAAATAGTATTAATCGCAAAAGACCGTACAGGTAAGCGTAATTTTAAATTGTTGCTGTCCGTCCTGCTTGTCGGCACCGTGTCTGTTGAATTGTTTTTTAACGGATACTTTATTTTAAAAACACGAATTGCGGCAACAGATGTAAAGGTATATAAAGAATATGTAAATACCCATACCGAGCTTGCAAATCAGCTTAAAAGCTATGATGGCTCCTTTTACCGCACCGCACAAACGGAATATCGTTTTCAGAATAAGGATACGCACATTACCGCGAATTACAACGACCCGTTAGCATACGGATTTAAAGGCATTTCATTTTACACCTCAACCTATGATAATAAACAGGCTGAGCTTATACAAAATCTCGGATATTCAAGTATACCGGAAATAGCAATAAATAACACAAGAATACTCAGCAGCGATTCACTTCTCGGGACAAAATATATATTATCGTCAGATACTATTAACGGGCTTGAGGAAGTAGAGGAGCTCAAAGAGCTTGACGGTATAAAAACCTATCTCAATCCTTTTGCGCTTAATAATGCGGTAGTATATCCCAATTCCGATTTAAAGGCTGATTTTAACGGAGATCCGTTTGAATATCAAAATCAATTATTCAGCCAGCTTGCCGGAAAAAAGGTTTCCGTTTTCAAAAAACTCGACTCCGCAGGGGTAAAAACCGACAAAGGAATGGTATATACAGTCCCCGGCTGTAATAAGGATGAGATAATTTACTTCTATGCCGAATCCGATTACTACCTCGACACAAATGTTTACGCAAACAGTAAATTAATATCAAAGTACCTGTGCTGGCTCTCCCCCAAATCGTTAATGCTTCCGTTCAGCACCGAAAAGACCGAGGTTTTGTTTGAAAACACCGGCGAAAATCTTAAGAATGTAACATTTTACAAGCTTGACCTTTCCTTATTGGGAGAGATAAGCAGCAAGCTTAATTCAAATTCGGCTGACAAATCGGATATACAAAACGGCCATGCCGCTTTCAGCGTAAACGGGACGACAGGCTCCCGCTTGCTTATTCAAATACCCGCAGAAAAAGGTTGGACAGTAACGCTTAACGGAAAACCCGCAAAAGATGTGCAAAAATTTGCGGATTGTCTGTATTCAATAGGGCTTGAAGACGGTGAATGTGAGATTGAATTGGATTATACCCTGCCCGGCGCCAAGCTCGGAATAATCGTTTCGGCAGCTTCGCTGACTTTGGCTGTTGCCGCAGGCTTTATCCGTATTCTGAAAAAGCGCAAAGCGCAAATCCGCTCCTTATGAGAAGCCTCGGTATAAAAACCAAAATTTGAGACAAGTGAGAATAAGCGAGGAAAAACGAGAAAAAACGAGTATTTAAGAGTTTTTTAAAACACAATATATTTTTTGTCAGAAAAATGTAGATTTTTCGCAAATTTAACTTGACATTTTAATGTTTTAATAGTATAGTCAATATTTAGTTAGACATTGAACAAAATATGTTTAAGCATCTGTGTAGAGAGCAGTTTCAGATTTTATGCCGTAGTTTCGGGTCAGAGGACCTTTGAAAACTATGAAAAACCCTTTGTTCAGGGCATATTACGAAGAGCCTGCGGGTATCGCACGGGGAAAATTATTCTTGTGTCGGCACTTGAGTGTTGAACAAAGGGGGATGCTTTATGGAAAAAAACAATATTGTAGAGCTCAAAAATGTATCTGTCGCGTTTGACGGCGAGCAGGTTTTGGACGGTCTCGACCTTGAAATAAGGGATAAGGAGTTTATAACTCTTCTCGGTCCCTCGGGCTGCGGAAAGACCACCACCCTGCGGCTTATCGCCGGATTTTTGGAACCGGACAGCGGCGATATTTCATTTGAGGGTGAAAAAATTAATGGTGTTCCTGCTTACAAACGGCAGGTGAACACCATTTTTCAGCGTTATGCGCTGTTTCCGCACCTTAATGTGTACGAAAACATCGCTTTCGGTCTGCGTGTTAAAAAACGCCCCGAGAAAGAGGTAAAGGAAAAGGTTGCCGAAATGTTAAAGCTCGTTAATTTAAGCGGCTTTGAAAAAAGGCATGTCGATACTCTTTCGGGCGGTCAGCAGCAGCGTGTTGCCATAGCCAGAGCAATAGCTAATCACCCGAAGGTATTGCTGCTTGACGAACCGCTTGCGGCGCTTGACCTTAAGCTTCGCAAGGATATGCAGAAGGAGCTTAAAAAAATTCAGCGCCAGCTCGGTATTACATTTGTTTTTGTAACGCACGATCAGGAAGAGGCGCTGACCATGTCCGACACCATCGTCGTCATGAACAAGGGCAAGATCCAGCAGATCGGCACGCCGACCGAAATTTACCGCAACCCCGTCAACGAATTTGTCGCCAAGTTCATCGGCGAGACGAACATCATCGACGGTGTCATGCTCGAAGACGACCTCGTTATGTTCGAGGATAAGAAGTTCGCCTGCCGCGCCCGCGGTTACAGCAAGAATGAAAAGGTCGACGTCGTCATCCGCCCCGAGCACCTCGACATCGTCCCGCGCGCCGAAGGCATGCTCAAGGGCACGGTCAAGTCCCAGCTCTTCAAGGGCATGCACTATGAGACGATGGTCGAGACCCGCGTCGGTACGTCCATCACCGTGAAGATGCAGGTCTCGCATGACCGCCCCGTCTACAACGAGGAAAAGGGCGAGAAGATCAGCGCGAACGCGTTCCTGCTCGACGTCGAGGACGTGGAAGAGCTCGACGACGCCAAGGTCGTCGCCCTCGCCTCCGCCGAGGCGTGGGACGCCGAGACCGAGGAACCCATCTCCATCAAGACCGTCGAATACGACATCAAGCCAGAGACCGGCAACTACACCGTGACCTTTGCCACCGCGAACGATACGTCCATCACCGTCAAGGTGCTCGTCGTGGCGCAGAACCGCGTCGAGAGCAAGGTCTATCAGGAAGAAATTTACGCGATGAACTTCTTCAAGAAGGTCGAGGACATTCAGGAGAGCATCGCGCTCGACACCGATCTTGAGACCTGGGCCAGCGCGTCGGCGTGGTCCCTCGAAGACGGCGAGCAGGTCGAGATCACGGACGTCAAGTACGACTTTGACCCCGAGACCATCACCCCGGGCGTCTACGACGTGACCTTCTCCACCGAGGGCTACGAGTACAAGGTCTCCACCACCCACGCCTTTGAAGAGGGCGAGCAGGTCGGCCTTGTCTTCCGTCCCGAGGACATCCACGTGATGAAGAAGGAGGGCCAGTGGTGAAGAGCTTTCGTTCCATGACTTACCCGTATATCGCGTGGATCATCGCGATCATCGTGGTGCCGATGCTCCTGATCGTGCTCTATGCTTTCACAACCTCGGGAAACTCGGTGCTGACGTTCCAGTTCACCTTTGAAAACTTCGCCCGCTTTGTCACGGACAAGGTCTTTATGGATGTGCTGCTGCGTTCGCTCTACATCGCGCTCATCACAACGCTCATCTGCGTCGTGCTCGGCTACCCCATCGCCTATGTCATCGCGCAGCGCGGCGGCCGCAGCAACACGATCTTGATCCTGCTCATCACCATGCCGACCTGGGTCAACATGCTGGTGCGCACCTATGCGTGGATGGGCATTTTACAGGACGAAGGCGTGCTCAACACCATCCTCTCGTGGTTCGGCATCGGCCCCGTGTCGATGATCCATACGAGCTTTGCCGTTATTCTCGGCATGGTCTATAACTTCATTCCCTTTATGATCCTGCAGATCCACACGTCCCTTGCCAAGATGGACAAGAGCCTGCTCGAGGCCGCGAGCGACCTCGGTGCGACGCCAGTGCAGGCCTTCCTGCGCGTCACGCTGCCGCTCTCGCTTCCCGGCGTCATCTCCGGCATTACGCTCGTGTTCCTGCCCGCGGTGTCGAGCTTCTTCATTCCGAAGCTCCTTGGCGGCGGACAGTACGTCCTCGTCGGCAACATCATCGAAACGCAGTTCCTCACCACCGGCGACTGGAACTTTGGCTCGGCCATCTCGCTCATCATGGCGGTCATCATCATGATCTCGATGTGGCTGACGCGCAAGGCGGACGTCCAGGTCGCCTCGCAGGGAAAGGAGTGAGAAGCGCATGAAAAAGAAAACCTCCGTCGGCTCGAAGATCATCCTGACGCTCACGATGCTCTTCTTCTACCTCCCCATCCTCTATATCATCGTCTTTTCGTTCAACGATTCCCGCTCGCTGACAAAGTTCGGCGGCTTCTCGCTGCGCTGGTGTGAAAAGATGTTCGCCGACTCGACGATGATGGAGGCCGTGCTCTACACGGTCATCATCGCCGTCATCGCAACGGTCGTCGCGACGGTCGTCGGCACGATCACTGCCATCGGCCTCTCCAAATCCCGCAAGGTCGTACAGAAGATGGTCGAGCGCATCAATGACCTACCCGTGATGAACCCCGATATCGTCACGGCCATCTCGCTTCTGATGTTTTTCAGTGTGCTCACGGTCAAAAAAGGCTTCGGCACGCTGCTCATCGCGCATATCATGTTCTGCATCCCCTACGTGATGCTCTCCGTTACGCCGAAGCTCCGCTCGCTCGACCCCA